>JALQVM010000141.1 GCA_023263685.1 Flavobacteriaceae bacterium
CGCATTCCCTATTTCTACATTTACATTTGGACTAACGGCAGGCCCTGGATAGGGTGGAATCATGACCCAATTTTGACTTCTGAATGCTGTTCTTGAAGTAGCTTCTAAAATCAATTCGCTTCTCCCGTTTCCTGTATTTTGAAACAAAACTTGAGATAAGTCCATACCGTCTTTCGACCGAATCTCTGAACCCACTAAAGAAGCAATAGAATTTAAATAGTCGATCTGGGATACCATTTGATCCGAAACAGCGGGCTGGATTGAACCCTTCCAATAGGTGATAAACGGCACTCGCGTACCTGCTTCAAAAAGACTGTATTTGCCTCCTCGCAAATCCCCCGCAGGTGTATGAGCTCCTAATTTTTCTACTGCCTCGTCATAATATCCATCGTTCAGTACAGGTCCGTTGTCACTGGAAAGTATGATGAGTGTGTTCTCCAAAACATTATTGGCTTCAAGATGTTCGTACAATTGACCGATACACCAGTCGGCTTCCAGTATGGCATCCCCCCTTGGACCCATGCCTGAAGTACCCTCAAATCTAGGGTGAGGAGTTCGAGGCACATGAGGTTGCTGAAGCGTATAAAAAAGAAAAAATGGTGCCTCTTTAACTTTATCGATATAGCGTTTTGCTTGATTTAAAAATTCATCCGCCATATCAATATCACTCCATTTAGCCTGCTCGCCCCCTTTCATAAATCCAATTCTGGACACCCCATTGACAATGGATCCGTTGTGCCCGTGGTGCCACTTCATGGTAAGAAGTTCGGGATTGTCCTTTCCCGTGGGCTGTCCTTCAAAGTTTTGTTCAAAACTTACCTCAATAGGATCCTCTAGATTGAGGTTGACTACACTTCCATTTTCAAGGTAAACTGTAGGTACCCTGTCTTGGGTATCCGGCATAATAAAACTGTAGTCGAATCCTACTTCATTGGGTCCAGGGCTTATTTTTTTATTGTAATCAATCTTAGAATCTCCTAATCCCAAATGCCATTTGCCCACAATTGCAGTTTGATAGCCCTGCGATTGGAGCATCTTAGGTAAGGTCATTTCAGTTGTATCGATAATCAAATTGGCACCTGTTAATATCTTAGCTTGTTTGTTTCGCCAAGGGTAGGTACCCGTCATTAGGGCGTACCGACTTGGGCTACAAGTTGCAGAACTTGCATAGCCGTTGGTAAAGCGTAAACCGTTATTCGCAAGCTTATCGATATTGGGTGTGTTGAGTTTTCCTTTACCGTAGGCGCTTACATCACCGTAGCCTAAATCGTCAGCATAGATGATGATGATGTTTGGTTTTGGAGCTTGCACTTCAGATTGACAAGAAACCAGAATGCAAAAAACGAACAGGATAAAAAAACGTGTCATATAGCTAAATTTAACTCTAAGATAGGTGTTTCTGATTGCATTCCAATTCTCGAGTGAATACTGCATTAATATGGAACAATAAAGGCAAAAGAAGGATCAAAAAACTGGTCCATTAGGAATTGAACGGATAAAAAAAAGCCCCTGAATTAGATTTCAGGGACTCTATTAACCATAAACCAATTCATCGAATTGATAATCAAATATACAAATAAAACGAATAGGTTTTGTAACCTTAGTTACAAAGTATTAACAATATGGAGTAACTTATTTACTAATTGTATGGAGAAAATAAAAGAAGTCTCTAACACTTTTATAATCAATATTTTAAGAACACTTTAAACCAACTAATACCTGTATTTTTTTAAAAAAACTAGGGTTTAAAAAACTCCGTTTCCGTGATTTGGTAATAATTTCCCAGTTGAGAGGCATCAAAGAAAAAATTGAACGTATGTTTTTCACCGTAATTAACGTTGGTTCGCTCGCGATCCTCATAAAAAAAATCTCTGGATTTAAACTGCACATACAGTCGGGTAATGGGCAGCTGTTTAAACACATATTGATCGTTGTTTCGGATATAAACATGTCGCAGAAACTTTTTGTTTTGATCTCTAATGGACACAATAATGTCATGGTCAACTTCATTGATAAGGACTAAAGAAGCATTAGACACTTCATTAAATACTTCGGGAGGAAATCGATCTTTAAAGGTTTTGTCTCCAGTTTTTCCTCTTTGAGCAAGGGCAAGAAAGGGAATCATAAGTAGGCATAGGATTAAATACTTTTTCATGGGAATCAATTTTAAAGTTACTTTCTTCCCCCTAATTTACTAAAATATAATCAAATTTGCTGGTAGGCCTTGCGCGAAAAGACGATCAGCAAAACGGCGGCCACGACAAAAATAAAAAACGCCAAATTCAGGCTAAAAATATGGGCGACATACCCTACAAAAGGAGGTGCCAATAAGACCCCTACCGTAGCATAGGTTCCAACTATGGATATGGCCAATCCAGGAGCGTATTTTTTTGAATGGCTGGCTAAGCTAAACGACATTGGAAAAATGGAGGCTACACCCAACCCGGTGATAAAGAAACCTAGGAGTGCTGGATAAAAGATGGGAAATAGGATTAAAATCAACACCCCAAACACAACCACTGCAGCACTTATAAAAAAGAGTTTTTTCATTCCTAAAATCTTGGTAAGGCGGTCGGTAAAAAAACGTGAAAAGGTCATGGCTACCATAAAAACCAAATAACTCAACGTAAACAATTCTGCCTGGACAACTTCTCTGAAGTATACACTACTCCAATCGTAAATACCCCCCTCACAAACAGCCGCGCAGAACACCACCAATCCTGTATAAAAAATAAATTTATCTGGGCTTCCCAAACGCAATTTGGTGCCTCCTGTTTCCCGATCATTTTTTAACAAATAAGAATAAGCCGTAAGACTGAGGAGTAAACCAAAAAGAACTACAGTTGCAAAGTGAGTGGCCATGGATATGTTCAAGTAAATGATCAGTGTAGCAAAAAGAATTCCCGTTAACCCTCCCAGGCTCCATATCCCGTGAAAACTTCCGTTGATAGCTTTACCGTAGCGTTTTTGAAGCTGTATGGCCTGGGTGTTCATAGAGATGTTTATGGCGCGCAATCCGAAAGCAAAAAAGCAAACCGCAACGGTCAATAATTCCATGCTGCCTGCATACCCAATTCCGAGCAATGCAACAATAAA
>JALQVM010000142.1 GCA_023263685.1 Flavobacteriaceae bacterium
ACCGTCATCAAAAGAAACATACATTCCTGTTTCCGTTCCTGCATAGAGCAAGCCTTTTCTTGCTGGATCTGCTCTTAACACCCGTGTAAAATGTTCTTTATCGATACCGTCTGTAATTTTTCTCCAAGTTTTACCGTAATCGGAGGTTTTGTATAGATAAGGTTGAAAATCTCCTGTTTTGTACAATGTTCCAGCTACATAACAAACCGCCGGATCAAATGGAGAGGGCTCTATACTGTTTATCATCATCCATTGAGGCATTTGTACCGGTGTGGTATTTTCCCAATTGGCTCCTCCGTCACGCGTTAGGTGAATCAAACCATCGTCACTACCCACCCAGAGAAGCCCTTCCTGTAAAGGAGACTCATTGGCGGCAAAAAGGGTACAGTAATATTCTACGCTCGTATTGTCTTGAGTGATCGGTCCTCCAGAGGATTTTAATTTTTCAGGGTCATTGGTTGTCAGATCTGGACTGATAATTTCCCAGCTTTGGCCTTCATTTTCTGAGACGTGTACACGGTTCGAAAAGGTGTACAGTTTTTTGGGATTGTGTTTGCTGAAATGAATTGGAAAATTCCACTGAAAACGGTATTTCATTCCCTCTGCACCATAGCCCATCGGGTTGTCAGGCCACACATTAATCCCTCTGACTGTATTGGTTTCATGATTGACCCGGGTTAAATAGCCTCCATAACTTCCTCCATAAACAATGTTGTTATTGAGCGGATCTACTGCAATATGTGCTGATTCTCCTCCTGCAGTAGGCTCCCAATCCGCTTCAGAAATTCCGCTACCCTCAGAGCGGTGTTTTACTCTCAAAGTAGAATTATCCTGTTGCGCTACATAGATACGGTAAGGAAAAGAATGGTCTGTAGTAACTCTATAAAACTGAGCAGTTGGTTGATTGTGATACGTGCTCCAAGTCGCACCTCCGTTATAGGAAATCTGTGCCCCGCCGTCATCTGCTATTATCATGCGTTGGTTGTCCTCGGGAGCAATCCAAAGGTCATGGTGGTCTCCGTGGGGAGCATTGTTACTCTGAAAGGTTTTTCCTCCGTCTTTTGACTTATGATAGGAAACATTCATTACATAAACGATGTCTTCATCCTGTGTATCTGCATATATTTTGGAATAATACCACGCGCGCTGACGTAGTGCTCTACTGTCGTTGATGTGTTTCCAACTCATTCCAGCATCTTCAGAAAAATAGACACCCCCCTCCTCTTTGTTTTCAACTATTGCCCAAACTTTTTGAGGATTAACTGGGGAAACGGTAATCCCCATAATCCCTAATATTCCAGAAGCAAAGCCCTGATTTAAACTGATCTCTTCCCAAGTCTCCCCTTCATCCGTACTTTTCCATAAAGCTGAACCTTCCCCACCGCTATTTAAACTGTAAGGAGTTCGATTCACCCGCCAGGTTGAGGCATACAACACTCTCGGATTACTAGGATCCATAACCAATTCAACCGCTCCAGCAGTTGCATTGGAAAACAATACTTTTTTCCAATTTTTCCCCCCATCTATACTTTTATATACCCCCCGTTCTTCTGTTGGTTTGTAAATATTTCCAAGCACAGCGGCATAGACAATCTCAGGATTGTTGGGATGAATCACAATTCTAGGAATATGTCTGGAATTGGGTAAACCCGAAAACTTCCAATTTTTTCCAGCATCAACAGACTTCCAAAGTCCATAACCTGAGGACACATTCCCTCTAAGGGTCACTTCACCTCCACCGACATAAAGGACATTTGGATCACTAGCAGCTACCGCTACAGAACCAATACTGCCTCCAAAAAATCCATCAGAAATATTCTCATAGGTTTGGCCTCCATCCGCAGTTTTCCAGACACCTCCCCCAGTAGCACCAAAATAATACAGGTTTGGTTTTCCGGGAACGCCCGTAACCGCAGCCGAACGACCTCCTCTATGTGGCCCTAGTGAACGGTACTGAAGCAGTGCATAGGCTTCTTGTGGATAAATCAACGTATTCTTCGACTGATTTTTCTTGCTGCGTTGACCAAAAGCGGGCTCAATAAAGACGCATAGAAGTAAAAAGGATAAAAACAATTTCGAGGAAAAAAATTGATTTCTTAGCATGTTTTAATTTTTTTTAAAAGTCGGATTTACATCAATTAAAAGTATAAAATAAATTCCTATTGCCAGGTGGATTGCATTGGGCTTCCCATCGACCTTAAACAAAAAGTTCTTTTCGAACTGCTCTATTGAGAAAGTAAGCTGTTATGATCGTAGAAATTACGTCTGCAATTGGAAATGCCATCCAAACTCCAATGACGCCATAATAAGAAGACAGGAGATATAATAAAGGAATAAAAATCAAGCCTTGCCTACTGAGGGTCAACAACAGCGCTGGCAAAGCTTTCCCCACAGCTTGAAAATAAGCTGCTCCAATGAGCTGTATGCCAACAATTGGTAAAGCTGCAAATACGTATTTAAGTGCTGCAGGGGTTTGAGCATTGACCACCTTATCTTTAGAAAAAAGAGTAGGGATCTGATCCGCAAAAAACAGGATAAACAGCAACACTAGAGTAGCTAAAACACTGGCATATCCGATAGATATATTAATGACTTTTCGTACCCGCTTCCAATTCTTGGAGCCGTAATTAAATCCGGCAATCGGAAGGAATCCCTGCGTTATTCCAAAAATGGGAAACGTCGCAAACATGAGCATTCTACTCACGATGGCATAGACAGCAATTGTAGCTTCGCCCCCAAAAGAAAAAAGCAGGGTATTTACCAATAAAACTGTTAAACTTACCATGGCTTGACGAACCAGTGTGACCGAACCCAAAGAAGCGATTTCTTTTACAAGGGTAAATTCCAACGTAAAATCTTCCCATTTTGGTTGAAGTATGGATTTTTTTGAAAGAAAAAAATAGAGAATATATGCGGCGCATACTCCATAAGAGAGGGTAGTTGCCCAAGCTGCTCCCAGCATCCCCCAGTCAAATACCCGAATGAAAATATAATCCAAAACCAAGTTGGATACCGAGGGCAACAACATGGCGTACATCGCATTTTTGGGTTTTCCCTCAGCCCGAATTGCAG
>JALQVM010000143.1 GCA_023263685.1 Flavobacteriaceae bacterium
AGTCTGCCCTTGAACACCGTTACCAGGAATATTAAATGCTAAAACGGCATATTTATTCGTATCTATTGTCTTGTTGGGTCCCACCAATTCTTTCCACCATCCCTTATGACCGGCAACTTGAGCGTCGCCAGTCAAGGAATGATTGATTAAAACTACTGGGGCTTGGTCCAAGGGCTGCCCGAAATGTTGGTAATACAAATCGAGCTTTGCCAGAACCTTTCCCGCATCAGTTTTGACCTTTGGTAAAGAAAGACATTGAATCGAATCCATACTTTACTACAATGAAGCAAAGGCAGTTTCCAAATCCTGAATGAGATCGTTTACATCTTCCAACCCAACAGACAAACGAATTAAATCGGGGGTTACTCCGGTTGATTTTTGCGCTTCTTCATCTAATTGTTGATGGGTGGTACTTGCTGGATGAATGATCAAGGATTTTGTATCACCAATATTGGCTAATAGAGCAAAAAGCTTGGTTTTATCCGCTACAATTTTTCCGCCTTCATAACCCTTTTTTAGTCCAAAGGTTACAATTCCACTTTGTCCTTTTGGCAAATACTTTTGGGCTAAATCATTGTATTTAGAAGTTTTAAGTCCTGGATAATTGACCCAAGCAACTTCCTTTTTTGTAGAAAGCCACGCCGCCAGTTTAAGTGCGTTTTCTGAATGCTTTTTCATTCTTATGTCTAAGGTTTCTATACCTTGGATCGTCTGAAAACTATTGAACGGACTTGGGGCACTTCCCAAATCTCGTAGCCCTTCTATCCTCACCTTGGCGATAAAAGCAATGGCTCCAAGTGCCTCGTGATAGTTTAGCCCGTGATAGCTGGGGTTGGGTTCTGTAAACTCTGGGAAATTTCCATTGCCCCAATCAAAGGTACCGGCGTCTATAATGACTCCTCCCAATGAGGTCCCGTTTCCAGTTAAATATTTCGTTAAAGAATGAATTACAATATTGGCCCCATGCTCAATGGGATTGAGCAAAGCTGGAGAAGCTACGGTATTGTCCACCACAAAAGGAACTTTTGCTGCTTTTGCTTGCTCAGAAATTGCTTTCAAATCCAAGACATCCAATTTTGGATTTCCTAAAGACTCTGCAAAGAAGAGTCTGGTATTGGGTTGAATTGCATCAGCAAAATTGGCTGCATCATCTGGATCTACGAAGGTTGTTGTAATTCCAAAGCGAGGTAGGGTGTTTGCTAATAAGTTGTAGGTTCCTCCATACAAACTGTTAGACGCCACAATATGATCACCGGTTCTAAGAATGACCATAAGCGTAGTTGCAATAGCAGCTGTACCTGAGGCGGTAGCCACTGCAGCTACTCCACCTTCCATGGCAGCCAGGCGCTGCTCCAATACATCATTGGTTGGATTGTTTAAACGGGTGTAGATATAGCCTGACTCCGCCAAAGAAAAAAGGTTGGCAGCATGATCAGAGTCATTAAATACATACGAAGTGGTTTGATAAATGGGAACTGCTTGAGTTCCTTTTGAAGTTGAAGCATCATGTCCTGCATGAAGTGCTTGAGTTGCGAGTTGATTACTCATAATTGAAAAGATTTTTTTATTGTTTCTACATGATCTAATTGTTCCCAGGTGAAAAGCGCTACTTCCTTCGACACTTTTCCGTTATAAGGAGATTCAAACGTTTTTAATACAGTACGAGGCGTACGCCCCATATGACCGTAGGAAGCCGTTTCTAGGTACATGGGATTTCTCAATTTAAGGCGTTGTTCTATCGCATAGGGACGCAAATCGAAAAGCGCTTTGGCTTTTTCAGCGATTGCTGCATCCGATAAAGCTACTTTTGCTGTACCGTAGGTGTTCACATATACCGAAGTAGGCTCTACCACTCCAATGGCATAACTCAATTGAACCAAAAGTTCATCGGCTACGCCTGCAGCTACAAGATTTTTTGCCATATGCCTTGCAGCATAGGCAGCACTGCGATCTACTTTACTTGGATCTTTACCGCTAAATGCGCCTCCACCGTGTCCGCCTTTACCTCCATAGGTATCGACTATGATTTTTCTTCCTGTCAATCCCGTATCGCCATGAGGGCCTCCAATTACAAATTTTCCAGTTGGATTGACATGGTAGGTAATATCAGAACCAAAAAGCTGCTGTACATGAGCTTCGCATTTTGACAGAACCCTTGGAATGAGAATGCTAATGATATCAGACTTTATTTTTTCCAACATCTTGGTTTCATCAGGATCAAAGTCGTCGTGTTGGGTAGAAACTACAATCGTATCTATCCGCAAGGGCTGATTTTGTTCATCATATTCTAGGGTTACTTGAGATTTTGCATCGGGACGTAAATAAGTAATCGCATCATTTTCTCTGCGCAATGCCGCAAGTTCAATTAAAATTTTATGCGACAAGTCCAAGGCCAAGGGAATGTAATTGTCGGTTTCTTTAGAAGCATATCCAAACATAATACCTTGGTCTCCTGCGCCTTGAGCTTCCTTCTCTTCTCGATCAACCCCGCGGTTGATGTCTTGAGACTGCTCGTGAATTAAAGAAACGACTCCACACGAATCGCCGCTAAATTGATAGGCTCCTTTGGTATAACCAATCGCGTTGATGGTCTCTCTAGCAATTGATTGCACATCCAGATAGGTACCGCTTTTAACCTCTCCAGCTAAAATAACCTGACCCGTAGTGACTAGGGTTTCACAGGCTACTTTACTTTCAGGATCAAAAGCGAGGAAATGGTCTAGCAGTGCATCACTGATCTGGTCTGCAATTTTATCAGGATGACCTTCGCTTACCGATTCAGAAGTAAAAAAATATGACATTTAAAAGTTGCTTTAGGGAAGGATTCAAACGGTGCGTTTATAAAGCAACACTGCTTTAGCATTTTTTTATCGAGGTTGCAATCAGTCAAATCCTTCCTCGTTTAACGTGTCAAAATTACATATTTTTTTTAAAAATCAAAGTTTCCGTAAAAAAACTTTGCTCTGCTCTTTTTTTAAAAAGTAGTTTTCTTTTTTGTTTACAAAAAAGCACCTATTTTGCATTAGTACTATT
>JALQVM010000144.1 GCA_023263685.1 Flavobacteriaceae bacterium
GCAACTTATATCATATCGTAGCCGATGCCAACAACCAGCCCAAGGTCTTGGATACTTTGGTTGTCAAAGAAGGACAGTTTAGCTTACAAGCAGAAAACGAAGTTCCTAATATTCATTTTCTTCAAATTGAGGGAAGACAAGGGAATTTTCCCTTTGTAGCCGAGGCGGGTACCGTCACCATCGAGTTGTACAAAGATAGTTTGGGCGCCTCTAGAGCGACTGGTACGGTTTCGAATGACGATTTTATGAAATACAAATCCGAGACTCAAGTCTACATAACAACTTTAAATGCAATTGGGAATGATTTGCAGCAAGCCACTATTTTAAACGACACGCTCCTGGCAGAAGACCTTAGAGAGCAGTACGAAGAGGTGCGCGTTCAAATTCAGGATTACGAATTAAACTTTATCAAATCTGCACCAAATTCTTTCATTTCGGTTCTTATTTTAGAGCGTTTTGTGGCCAACAACCTCATTCAAATCCCAGAGGCTAAGGCAATGTTTGAAGAGTTTAGCGACCGTATTAAAAACACCCCTTCGGGTCGTGCCATTGGAGAACGGCTCAACCAGGCTCCGAAAGCAGAAGTAGGTCAATTGGCTCCCTTTTTTGAAGGGCCCGACCCCAATGGAGGTACGTTTAATTTAGCAGATCGTTTGGGTAAAATTACCATAATTGACTTTTGGGCCAGTTGGTGCAGACCCTGTCGGGTAGAAAATCCCAATTTGGTTCGCTTGTACAACAAACACAAAGACAATGGACTTCAAATTGTGGGTGTTTCTCTTGATCGTACGAAACCTCAATGGGTACAAGCTATCGCTGATGATGGGTTGATCTGGGAGCACGTTTCTAACCTTCAATTTTGGAACGATCCCATTGCAAAATTGTATCAGGTATCTGCGATTCCCGCTACGTTTATTTTAGATGAAAAAGGAGTCATCCTCACTCGAGATCTAAGAGGTCCGATGTTGGAACAAAAAATCGAGGAACTTCTAAGCGCATTGTAAGTTAGCGTTGTTGTTTGTATAGCAATATTCCTGCTACCACTACTGCAAGACTCAAAATACTCAGCATTAAGACAGCGCTGGAGATGACCTCCGGCTGAACCAGCAGAGTTATCAATATGCCACCTATCGCTCCCCCAAAATGGGCGGTGTGTCCTATGGTATCACTTTGAGCTTTCATACCGTAAAGGGTATAGAGAATGTATCCTATACCAAACAGATAGCCCGGTATGGGGATGGGAATAAAAAATAACATCAATTCAATATTAGGATACAACAACAAAGCACTGAATAAGACTCCCGTTACGGCCCCACTTGCCCCAACCGCAGAATAATAATCATCTTTAAAGTGAAAGTAGTACCCAAAAAAATTACCCGCCAACAGACTTCCCAAAAAAAGGGCTAAAAAAGAAAGGGTTCCTAAAATTCCCACTACGATGTTTACAAAAAAATAAAAGGTAACCATGTTGAAAAGCAAATGAGTGGTGTTGACATGGAGGAATCCTGAGGAGAGTAACCTTATGTATTCTCCCCTTTTAATACTGGCGATATTAAAGCGGTATTTTTCAAAAAAGGCATCCTTCTTAAAACCGGTATACGTAAAGAGAATATTCAATCCGATGATGAGTATTCCAACGGGAGGAAGACTTTGTAACATGGCTCTAAGCTACACTAAATTCAAAAGAAAACCTTATAGATCAAAAACAATTCCTTGGGCGAGCGGCAGGTCTTTAGAGAAGTTAATGGTATTGGTTTGACGTCGCATATACGCTTTCCATGCATCGGAGCCGCTTTCTCTACCTCCCCCTGTTTCCTTTTCACCTCCGAACGCACCTCCAATTTCGGCCCCAGAAGTTCCGATGTTGACATTGGCAATTCCGCAGTCACTTCCCCAATGGGATAAAAAGGTTTCTGTTTCCTGAATATTTAGCGACATGATGGAGGAAGATAATCCCTGACTGACCTCATTTTGAATGGCAATGGCTTCTTCGATTCCTCCGGCGTATTTCATTACATATAAAATGGGAGCAAAGGTTTCTTGATGCACTATAGCTGCATCGTGATCGATGAGGGCAACCGCAGGCTTTACGTAGCAGCCGCTTTGGTAGGCAGCCCCTGTAAGGGCACCTCCCGGCACCAGCCACTCCCCTCCTGCTTCTTCTACTTTAGCTAGCGCATCCTTATAGGTTTCTACCGCATCTGCATCGATCAGCGGCCCTACATGATTCTTTTCATCTAGAGGATTGCCAATTCGCAATTGGGTATAGGCTTTTTGTAGGCTTTGCGTAAAGCTGTCAAAAATAGATTCGTGAACAATCAGCCTTCGTGTAGAAGTACAGCGTTGTCCACAGGTACCTACCGCCCCAAATACAGCAGCGCGTATAGCGGTATCTAAGTCTGCACTCGGTGTGATGATGATGGCATTATTCCCTCCAAGCTCTAAAAGGGATTTTCCCAATCTAGCCCCTACGCGTTGGGCGACGTCTTTTCCCATACGAGTGGATCCGGTGGCGGAGACTAAAGCAATTCTATGGTCTTCAGCCAACCACTGCCCTACCGCTGCGCCCCCTGTAATCAAAGTGGATATTCCATGAGGGAGTTTGTTTTCTTGAAGTACTTCGTTGATGATGTTTTGACAGGCGATACTACACAAGGGAGTTTTTTCGCTTGGTTTCCAGATGCAGACGTTCCCACACACCCAAGCCAAAGCTACATTCCAACTCCAAACCGCTACGGGAAAATTAAAGGCTGAAATAATACCTACCAAACCTAAGGGATGGTATTGCTCGTAAAGGCGGTGAAGCGGACGTTCAGAGGTCATGGTGACCCCATAGAGCTGTCTGGACAGGCCCACAGCAAAATCACAGATGTCGATCATTTCCTGCACTTCCCCTAGCCCCTCCTGAAGGGATTTTCCCATTTCCCAAGAGACCAGTTGTCCTAAAGCATCCTTTTTTTCTCGCAATTTATTTCCAAATTGACGAACCAATGCTCCACGGTTTGGAGCTGGGATTT
>JALQVM010000145.1 GCA_023263685.1 Flavobacteriaceae bacterium
CGCTTGTTGTTGGGATACGCGCTTTTAATGTCCACAAGGCGTTGACATTACAAAATCAAATCTTGTGGGAGTATGCTAAACAAGGGGGTACAGTGATAGTCCAGTACAACACCAGCAGAGGTTTTGATGCGTCGATTTTAGCTCCCTACTCCCTTAGTTTGTCCAGAGATCGCGTCACAGATGAACATTCCGAAGTAACTTTTTTGGAGGAAAAACATCCCATTTTTAACAGTCCAAATAAAATTTCATTTGCTGATTTTGAGGGATGGGTCCAAGAGCGGGGGTTGTATTTTGCCTCACGTTGGGGCAACGAATTCAAACCGTTGCTTTCGATGCATGATCGTGGAGAAAGCCCCAAGGAAGGAAGCCTATTGGTTGCCGACTACGGCAAGGGTAAAATCATTTATACGGGACTTAGTTTTTTTAGAGAACTTCCCGCAGGAGTGCCCGGCGCGTTTCGTCTTTTTGCGAATTTAATTTCTTACGGAAAATGAAGCAAAGCACTTATATACTCCTCATCGGCTGTAATCTAGTGTATTGGATTATTTTTTATGTATTCATGCAAATTTACAGTTAATGCAGCTACTCGATTGGATCATTTTAGGTGCCACCCTAGCCTTCATCATACTTTACGGTGTTTGGAAAAACAACAGCCATAAAAACATCAAAGAATATCTAAAAGGGGACAATCAAGCAGGATGGTGGACCATTGGACTTTCGGTAATGGCTACACAAGCGAGTGCAATAACATTTCTTTCCACTCCGGGTCAAGCGTACCACGACGGCATGGGTTTTGTCCAGTTTTATTTTGGACTGCCCTTTGCCATGGTGCTGATATGCTTGTTTTTTATTCCGGTTTACCACAAATTAAAAGTCTACACCGCCTATGAGTTTTTGGAAAATCGATTCGACCTCAGAGTACGAACCCTTACTGCCATTTTATTTTTAGTACAGCGAGGATTAGCCGCAGGAATAACCATCTATGCTCCTTCCATTATTTTGAGTGTGGTCTTGGGTTGGGATTTAAAACTGTTGGTTATATTGGTTGGGATTATGGTAATTTCTTATACCGTAATTGGAGGAACTAAAGCCGTTAATGTGACCCAAAAACAGCAAATGTTCATCATCTTTTTAGGGATGTTTATCGCTTTCGGATTTATTATAAATCGTTTCCCCGAAGGAATTGATTTTTCAAAAGCCTTAACTATTGCGGGCAAAGCAGGTAAACTAGACGTCATTGATTTTAGCATAGACCTCAACAATCGCTATACCTTTTGGAGTGGATTGACAGGAGGCTTGTTTTTAGCGCTCTCCTATTTTGGCACTGACCAATCCCAAGTGCAACGCTATTTATCAGGTAAATCTGTTAAAGAAAGTCAGATGGGACTGATTATGAATGGGATACTTAAAGTTCCCATGCAATTTTTCATCCTCTTGGTAGGAGTAATGGTTTTTGTCTTTTATCAATTTGAACCCGCCCCCCTTCATTTCAATCCCAAAGCTGTTGCCACTGTCAAAAACTCTGCCCAAGCCGAAGCGTTCACGCGTTTAGAAAATGAAAATCTAGAGATTCAGCGGCAACTAAAAACGGCTCAACTCCAAGAAAGCGAGTCTATTGAAACACTAAGCGAACAAAACCTGCAGCAAAGAGCACAAGCAAAGAGACTCATTGCCCAAGCTGATCCTACCCAAGAGGTTAACGATAAAGATTATGTCTTTATCAGTTTTATACTACAATACCTCCCAACGGGACTTATTGGCCTGCTCTTGGCTGTAATTTTTTCTGCAGCGATGAGCTCAACTGCTTCTGAACTCAATGCATTGGCTGCAACCACTACGGTAGATTTATACCAAAGAAACAAAAGGGGCTTGTCTTCATCTCATTATGTAAAGGCATCCAAAGGCTTTACTCTTCTTTGGGGAATCGTCGCTGTTTTATTTGCTAGTATCGGCAACCTTTTTGAAAATTTAATTCAATTGGTCAACATCATTGGATCGGTTTTTTACGGCACTATTTTAGGTGTATTCTTGATTGCAATTTTTATTGATTACGTAAAAGGAAGGGCTGTTTTTTGGGCAGCCATCCTCTCTGAAACCCTTATCCTCATCCTCTTTTTTATGGATGCAGTCAGTTACCTATGGCTAAATGTTATCGGTGCTCTGCTAACTGTAATTTTTGGAATTCTGATCCAAAAACTCAGTAAACCCGAACGCAACACATCCGCCATTGATGCTTGATGCCACTGAAAATTCTGAAGAAAAACACCTAGCCGTACTGGGCGGAGGTGCAGCAGGCTTTTTTGCAGCAATTTCTGCAAAAACACATGATCCAAAGGTAAGGGTAACGCTCTTTGAAAAAACCTCCAAGGTTTTGGCTAAGGTTAAAGTTTCCGGAGGGGGGCGGTGCAATGTCACAAATGGCAACCACGATATAAACAGTTTAGTGGAGGCCTACCCTCGCGGTGGAAAACAGCTAAAAAGCATTTTCTACACCTTTGGCACTGAAGACACTTTTCAATGGTTTGAAAACCGAGGGGTTAGTTTAAAAACAGAAAACGATGGCAGGGTATTTCCTGTTTCGGATGATTCGCAAACCATCATAAATTGTTTGATTGATGAAACAAAAAAACTTGGGATTTCAATTCAGTGCAACAAAGGAGTCAACAAACTTCAACCACTAGACGATAAATGGGCAGTTCACTTTTCAAAGCCAGCATCAATCGAAACCTTTGATTACGTAATTGTGGCCACTGGAGGAAGTCCTAAAGCAAGTGGATTGGATTGGTTAAAAAATACGGGGCATCAAATTCAACCTCCCGTACCTTCTTTATTTACCTTTAACTTGCCCAAAGATCCGATCACTCAATTGATGGGGCTTTCGGCGGAGTCTGTTCAGGTAAAAATCAAAGGAGAAGGAATCCTTACAACAGGCCCCTTGCTCATTACCCATTGGGGATTTAGCGGTCCTGCCGTTCTTGTCGCCTCCTCCAAAGGAGCCCGGATCTTAGCAG
>JALQVM010000146.1 GCA_023263685.1 Flavobacteriaceae bacterium
GCTTTTTCTTCAGTATTGGATCTTCACCATTGACCCAAGCAACAACAATATCAATCGGATGTTCCGTACCTGTGTTTTCCATACCCATAAGCTGCACTAAAGGTAGGCAATTGTAGTCAGGATAAAAACGATGTATTTTGAATAAAAAATTAATTACTGAATCGGTAGGAGTTGTATATTTGGTCAAATAGAATCCATAAAATGAAAAAAATAGCTCTGACCCTCTTACTGGCAACTAACCTAATTATTTATGCCCAAGATAACACCCCACCCAACATCATTTTAATGATTGGCGACGGTATGGGCCTTACCCAGATCAGTGCCGGCATGTATGCCAATAATAACAACACTGTTTTGGAAGAATTCAGCTACGTAGGTTTGTCCAAAACCTATGCTGCAAATCAACTCATCACGGATTCCGCAGCTAGCGGAACAGCTATGGCTACAGGGGTAAAAACCTACAATGGTGTCCTTGGAATTGACCCTAAGAATATTCAGCATAAAAGCATTTTAGAAATTTGCCATGAGTTGGGATATGCAACGGGGCTATTGGCTACCTCAAGTATTGTCCATGCAACTCCTGCGTCCTTTTATGCAAAAGTCCTTTCAAGGGATATGTATGAGGAAATTGCCTTGCAATTGAGTCAACACCAAGTAGATCTTTTTGTTGGGGGTGGAAAAAAGTTTTTTGAAGACCGAGAAGACGGTAGAAACCTTAAAAAAGAGATGAGTGGCTACGAATTTGTAAATTCAATTAACGATTTCAAAAAAAGTACTGCAAAAAAAATAGGTTTCTTAACCTATGATAAAGAACCTCCATCGCTTATAGGAGGTAGAGAACCCGCATTGGATGAGTTGACCTCCCTCAGTTTGGAAAAAATGAGTGCCCTTGGCAAGCCTTTTTTTATGATGGTAGAAGGCTCGCAAATCGATTGGGGGGGTCATGACAATGATGCCAGTTATGTGATTTCCGAATTCAAGGAATTTGACGCTGCAATTCGCAAGGTATTAGAATTTGCAAAAGCAGATGGTAACACTTTAGTCATCGTGACCGCAGACCATGAAACCGGAGGAATGGCAATCAGTGGTGGGACTATAGAAAAAGGAAGAATAAAAGCCAAATTTACCACAGGGGGACATTCTGCTGCTATGGTTCCCGTTTTTAGCTATGGTCCCAATTCAAATGTGTTCTCCGGGATCTATGAAAATACCGCCATTTTTAACAAAATGCAGGCTACCGTTACCCGAAAGTAACTTATTTCGTTCGGGCTTCGGCTACAATTACTTTTTCAAATTCTTCGTCGTCTTCGAGAACCTCGTAAAAAGATTGCATGAATTCGGACATGCTTTGGTATTCTTTCGGATCTGAAAAATCACTTTCAAAAGAGGCTACCAAATCCATCAATTCCGATTTTTTTGACAAATATTCTGCTCTTACTTGATCAAAATACTGTTGCTCTCGTTTAAACCCTCGGTACTTTCGATCTTTAACAGAATTAATACCTAATGTCGTATTTACTGTAGCATAGCTCGGATTTACCCATCCGGTCATATCAAAATCATAGGGCAACGGAATGATTTCTTTGTTTACATAAAGTAATTTTCCGTTGTGTTGGTAGGCCACCGAAAAGTCCGTATTCCCCAATAAAAATTGAAAAAAGGCATTTTGAACGGAAGTGACATGTTGCATGGCCATGGGGTGAATGAATCGCTCCATTACTTTTCCATCGTGTCGTTTAGCTACTCGTTTGTCGTCTTCAATTAAAAACCCTTGCAGTTCAAATTCTTTGGTTTTTTTTCCTCTGGGCTCTGTAAACTGAATGTTCACTCTACGGGTTTTAAAGTGGTAAGGAGAAATGCGCTCATAAATTTTATAGGCAATAAACTCTTGCAATACATTGTCGTTTTTTTCGCTTTCAATTTTACAGGGAAGTACCAATTTCATGGTCTTATTTCCATCGAATAAAGTCCCTTCGTATTGATTCTTTTTAATCTTCATTTTTACGGGAGGAAAATAACATTCGTTGCGTCGGAAATTTCCTCTAGCCCTAAGATTAACTTCTATTTCTGCCCATTTCCCCTCATTCATATAGGCCATTGATGTAATGATAAACGTGGAATCATTGGTGTCCTTATTCAAATCTTTATTCGAATACCCTAATTTGATTTCCAAAGGGGTTTGATCTTTATAAAGTTGGTCTGAGGTGAGTTCATTTTGAGCAGTAAGAATACGTGCCATCAAAAAAATGATTGAACTTAATGTTTGCTTATTCATATTATAGTTAATAAATTCACTCAAATATAACAATTGTTTTTTATGTCTAGATACCTGAGCATCATCAACTACCGCACCTTAATTACATTGTGTTTATCACTTGTTGTACCAATGGCTGCTTATCAATTTAATGTGGTGTATAATATTGATCTTACACTGATGAGCATTGCGATCATATTTCCCTTGGTATTTACAATTCGAGGGGCATTTCGTAGAAGGGAAAAAGCTTTAGAACATTTGAGTCTTTTCAGAGCAGGTTTAAAAACAATTGAAAATTTTATTCATTTTTCCCAAAAAATTAGCGATGCAGATAAGGCTGAAGCACAGCAAAAAATTAACGCAATTGATCGCGCGCTTTACAACCATTTAACAACCAAAGATGAGAGTACCGTTGAATTTGATAAAGCCTACAATGACTTCCTCAGTTTTATGAAAGCAAAAAGTGAAACAATTACTGGTGGAACAAAGGAAAAAATATTTCGCTTTTTGAAAGATGTACTCGACAGTGCCGATAATTTAATAGGGATTCATTCACACAGAACCCCCATCAGTTTGAAAGCATACTGCCTTATTTTCATCTATATATTCCCCGTTATTTACACCCCTACGCTAATTAATAAAATCGGAATAGACAATCCGAGTTGGCTGACCTTTTTTATCGTAATATTAAGCGAGTTTATCTTAAT
>JALQVM010000147.1 GCA_023263685.1 Flavobacteriaceae bacterium
ATCAACATTATTCGTAAGGGTGACAATTTGCGGAATTTTTATTTGGGGAAAGTGATAGCTCAGGTGTTTAAACAAATGCGAAAGCGTTTCTTCTAAAGGAGTCGTATCTTCAAAAACTTCCTGAACTGCCTTTTGGAGCAAAAGTTGCAAGCTGTCTTTTTGCCTGGCAATCCATACACTGTCAGAAAATTGTTTGGGAAATAAATAAGGATACCGAGCTTTCAACTCAGGAATCACCTCAGGCTTTTGATTGTAAAATTTTAAATCAAAACGGTCCAAGGAAACCGTTACCGGTAATGCCGCTATTTCGGCTTCATTTTGATCTGCTACTTGACAGCCTTGAAAAAAGAAAAAAAGAGCAATAAAGAGGGCGCTTTTTTGAAAAGTATTTAAAAATAAAATCGGTCTTGTCATTTGCCTTTCTTCAATCCTTTCAAATAGATTAATTTTGAACAAATTTACTAGCTTAAAACGACTTGAAGATGGAATCACCAGAAAAAGTAATAGAACACATTACCCAATGGCTTACCGATTATGCTGAAAAATCCTCAATGAAAGGTTTTGTAGTCGGAATTTCTGGGGGGATTGATTCAGCGCTTACCTCAACGCTCTGTGCCCGCACAGGAAAGGCTGTGTTATGTCTTGAAATGCCCATCAAACAAGAGGAAGCCCAGCTGAAACGCTCCTCTGAACACATCAATTGGCTTCAAGAGCATTATCCAAATGTCAGGTCTATGCGAGTATCCTTAGACGAGGTGTTTGATTCCTTTTGCCGTCTTCTACCACAGCCTGAAAACCCTGAAGCCCACGAACTGAGCTTAGCGAATACACGAGCCAGACTAAGAATGACCAACCTTTATTATTTTGCTGCACTCGAACGTTATTTAGTTGCTGGTACAGGGAATAAGGTAGAAGATTTTGGGGTAGGCTTTTATACAAAATACGGAGATGGAGGTGTAGATCTAAGCCCTATTGCAGACCTCACCAAAACTCAGGTATTTCATCTAGCCCATCATCTCAACATCAATGAAGCCATACAAAAGGCACTCCCTACCGACGGTCTATGGGGAGACGATCGTACTGATGAAGATCAGCTTGGGGCAAGCTATCCTGAATTAGAATGGGCCATGGAGGCGCATGAACAAGGAACCCCCCATCAAGAGTTTAACGCGCGTCAAAAGGAAGTCTTTCAAATTTTTAAAACTCTTTTTGATCAAAATCAACATAAAATGCAGCCCATACCGGTTTGTAAAATCCCTTCCCAATTTCGCTGAAAAATTGCTACCTTGGTAAAGATGTTTTTATCCAAATCTTACATCTTATGATTAAAGTTGCACTTTTAGATCCCCACCCGGTAGTTCACAAAGGATTAAAATCTTTTTTTAGAAAGACAGAGCATGTTCAAGTAGTCACAACTTGTACTGAGTCAGCGGAATTATTCCTTTTTTTAGAAACCAATCCAATCGACGCACTCATTCTAGAAATGGAACTCAATGGAGACAGTGCAATCCAAGTAATTAAAAGGGTAAAATCAAAATATCCTAAAACAGCCATTATAATTTACACGGCCCTATCCCAGTCCATATACGGCGTGTCTTTACTAAAGGCGGGAGCTGCTGGCTACCTTTTTAAGCAGGTGAGCCGAAAAGTAATGTTGGAAGCAATCGAAAAAGTGGTGGAAAACGGTTACCATATCACCTCAAATTTTGCTAACGAAATCACGAATAATATTGATATATCCAAACCAAGAAACGCATACGAAACCCTGTCCCCAAGGGAAGTTGAAGTCTTAAAACTCTTGATTTAAGGAAAACGAAACATCGAGATATCGTCCAGCTTACAGATCAATCAAAAGACCGTGAATACCTACAAAACAAGTTTGATGAGAAAATTAGAGGTTGAAAATCCAGTAGACCTTTTTCAACAAGCGCGAAATTTTGATTTGATTTAAAGAACGCGATTGAGCTTTTTAGAAAGTAATTTTTTCAAGCCTTGATACTGCATTACGTCCTCTAATAAATCCGCGGACTGTAACGCCCCTGTATTCTCTTTAGACTCTTCGAGTAGACTCTGAATTTTTTGATCGATCAAATACCTTCTAAAAGTCAGTATGGTTTCGCTAACCAATTGACCAACAACGCTTTCACGTTCTTTGACAAAAATATTTTTTTTCTCCCAGCCATGGAGTTGATGCACCTCATCAACAAGAAGAATATCTGAAATTATGTTACCTAAATTGGGATCTTCGTGTTGTAAAATTCTTTCAATTTTCAAGTCGCCCTCCACTTGATAAGCCTGGATTAATTGATCGTAAAGAGCGCGAAATTCAGGTTGTATAAACTCAACTTCGTCTTGTTGCAAGTCTAAAAACACTTTTTCATACACTCTGGATTGTATGGTTTTAGACTCCTCCACCAAGTTTCCCTCTTCGTCAGAACGTACGATTAACTCCTCAAAAGAAGCTTCGTGATTTCCGTATTGAATAAGAATACTGATGATTTGTTTCTCCAGATACAACAAGGGGTTTGAAACCATTTCTTGGGGAGCCATTTTTTGAATGGGAGGACCGCCCGGCTCGGTGGGCGTGGGAATTTTCCGAACGGGTTTTTGCTTTTTGTTCTGTTCTTGCGCTAGGGCGTTAAAAAGTAGTGGTTCCGATACTTCCATTGCCTCCGCACACTGTTTGAGGTAAATTTCTTGCTGAATGGGGTCAGGAATTTTAGCTATGCTTTGCACTATTTCCCTTACCGTAGCAGCTTTTTTTACAGGGTCTTGAGCCGCTTCTTTTAAGAGTAAGGCCGTTTTAAACTCAATAAAATCTTTGGCTTCCGATTTCAGGTAGGCTTTGATCTCTTCTTCTGTGTGGGCTTTGGCAAAACTGTCGGGATCCTCACC
>JALQVM010000148.1 GCA_023263685.1 Flavobacteriaceae bacterium
AATTAATAGATGCAATGGCAGCAGACGCTGGCATCTCAAAAGCAGCAGCTAAAAAAGCATTAGAATCTTTCCTTGACAGTGTTGGTGGAACATTGAAAAAAGGAGGGAGAGTATCTCTAGTTGGATTCGGTTCTTGGTCAGTTTCTAAAAGAGCTGCTCGTGATGGAAGAAACCCACAAACAGGTGCAACAATTAAAATTGCTGCAAAAAATGTTGTGAAGTTTAAAGCAGGTGCTGAGTTATCTAGTTCAGTAAACTAATTATACCTACCACAAATAAAGTAAAGCTCCCTTGTGGAGCTTTTTTTATACCTAAGTTTTGAGATGAAAGCAGGTGATTTTCTTATTGCTACTCCAACCATTATTGGCGATCCGAATTTTCAACGCTCTGGAGTTCTTATGGTCGATTGTCAAGCAACGGGGACGGTTGGATTCATCATCAATAAAAAATTGGAATACACCCTGGATGAGTTAATGGAAAATGTGGATTCTCCTTTTCCGATGTATTACGGAGGTCCTGTAGAGCAAGACAATTTATTTTTTGTACATCGACTGGGCAGTCAGATCCCTCATAGTTTGCCCATTCAAGAAGATTTGTACTGGAGTGGTGATTTTGAAACCGTCTTATCTCTGATTGAAGCCAAAAAAGTAAATCCAACTCAAATACGATTTTTTCTAGGCTACAGCGGATGGGCTGAGGGACAACTCGAATCTGAAATCAAAGAGGACTCATGGGCCGTGGTAGATTCGGAGGAAGTACTCGATTGGATGGATAATTCTAGCGAAGATTTTTGGAAAAATCAAATGAGAGCCTTGGGTGGGCGCTTTTTAATCTGGTCAAATGCCCCTGAAAATCCCCTTTCTAATTAATGCAATTGATTCAGAAAAGCTCGATAAATTTTCTGAGAAGCCTCGGTTTTATATAAGGTTTTTCGGTATTGTGTGATACTTTGCCCCCCCTTTTCTAAGGAAAGAACCAAAAGCTCTTTCGATTTTTGAAGTTCATAAGGGTTGAGAGCCTGTTCTACCAGTTCTTTATCTTGCAGATGGCTCCCCAACCATTCATTAAAGACCGTTCGAAACGCAAAATTCTGACATCCTGAGGCTAGATGTGGAGTAAGAATTTTATCTTCTTGAAAAAGGTATAAACTGCCTTGAAGGGTTTCTACCAGGTTTTTTTGGTCGTTTAATACGATACAATCATCCAGACCATTTTCTGCGGCATACCGTTTGCCAATGGTAAAGAGGGTAGTGTTGGTTGTGGAAAGATTTGAAAGTTCACTGGCCTGAATTCCAACCTCTTTAAAAAGGTCTAGGCTGTATTTTTGCAAGGGTGCGATTTGATCCAAAGCTTTGGTCGCGCTCACACTTATCAAAAAGGCAACACGTTCTTGATGGGGTATGAATTGAAAACGAACCAAGGCACAATTAAGTGGAGGACTTTCAATGTTAAGCAATTTGTTCACTTCTGCTTCCAGGTACTCCATAGTAAAGTCCATCGGGATGCCCAAACGGTGCCTTCTCAGGCTGGCTAGCATTCTAAAATAGTGCTGTTCCCAAAAAAGAATTTTACCGTTTTGATAGCGTATTTGTTCGGCTATAGAAAGTTCGGTATGGAGTTGTTGAATCAGTTCGGTAGGAATTTCGCTAAAACTCGAAACCAGTAAACCGTTTGCATTAATCATGTGGTGTATTAGCTAACGCCAAGAACTTGTTTCAGATCTGAAATCAAATTATCCCAAAGCATTTTGGATTCTTCGAGTTCATCTTCTTCGGCAAAATCAGTAACGATTAAAGAAACGTCCTTGGTGATCTCATCTACTTGGATCCTGAATTCAAAATAATAATCCTCCTCTTCATCTTCCTCATTTTGCCACTGAAACTTAACTTTATCGTTGTTTTTTTTCTGCAAGAGTAAAGCCGACTCCTCCGAATCGTCCCAAATAAAAGTAAACAACTCACCTCTTGAATTTACATTGTCGGCAAACCATTCTGAGAGGCCAGAAGGGGTCGAAAGATATTGAAATAATAACTGAGGGGATGCCTGAAAATCGTATTCAACAGTAAAACTTTTTTTGGAACTCATATGGATTTTATCTGCGTTCAATATATTGAAAAAACATTAAGGACCATATTTATTTTAAAATATTTTCAAAAGGTTGTTCGTAGCGGATTATGTTTTTATATTTGCCCACCGAAATGGCGAGGTAGCTCAGCCGGTTAGAGCGTCGGATTCATAACCCGGAGGTCGGGAGTTCAAGTCTCCCTCTCGCTACACCATAAAAACACTTTTCTTAGTTTAGAAAGGTGTTTTTTGTTTTTAGCGGGATGCTTCTGAGTGTTTAATTACCTAATTTTCCAGCAATAAAGCCGGTACTCCAAGCTGCTTGAAAATTATATCCACCCGTTATCGCATCAATGTCCAAGACTTCCCCAGCAAAAAAAAGACCCTTCGCTGTTTTACTTTCCAGTGTTTTTAGATCTATACTTTTTAAATCCACCCCTCCACAGGTTACAAATTCTTCTTTAAAAGTTGTTTTTCCTGAAACCTTATACGTGTCATGGGTAAGCAGTTCAATCAATTGGCGTGTTTTTTTCTTACCCACTTCATTCCATCGTTTGTCTAAGGGAATAGCTGATTTTACTAAAAGAAATTGCCATAACCGCTGCGGTAGGGGGAACCCCTTCACCTTGCTTACTGTTTT
>JALQVM010000149.1 GCA_023263685.1 Flavobacteriaceae bacterium
GGGCACCATTTGAGACCTTCTTTTTTTGAACCCTTTGAATGTGAAAATATTTTAGTCTCGGGAGTTACCTTTACCAATGCCCCCTTTTGGTTATTACATCCGTTTCGCTCAAAAAACATTACAATAGATCAGGTGAAATTGGTGAGCCATGGCCCCAACAACGACGGTTGTGATCCCGAATATTCTCAAAATGTGTGGATTAAAAACTCTCTTTTTGACACGGGAGATGATTGTATCGCCATCAAATCAGGGCGCAATGAAGACGGGCGCAGAGTTAATATTCCGAGCGAAAACATTGTAGTTCAAAACTGCGTGATGAAAGATGGTCATGGCGGGGTGGTTATGGGCAGTGAGATTTCTGCCGGTGTACGGCAGGTGTATGTTTTAGACAATCAAATGGACAGCCCCAACCTAGATCGTGCCATCCGCATTAAAACCAACACCTTGCGCGGGGGATTTGTAGATGGCGTCTATGTCAAAAACTTAAAAGTGGGGCAGGTGAAAGAAGCGGTGCTCAAAATCAATACTTTTTATGGCATCTATGGGGTGCAGGAAGGGTCTTTTTTCCCCGAAATTAAAAACATTTATTTTGAAAACGTAACCGCAGAAAACGGCGGAAAATACGGCTTAGATATTAAAGGAAGAGCCGCTTACCCGGTACAAAACATTAACTTCAATAAGGTTGTGATTAAAACCATAGAAGAGGCACCCAGAATTGAAAACACCACACCCATTCAAATGCAACAATCCGACATCAAAGGGTTAAACTAACCAGGCGTCAAGCCATGGATAAATTCACCAACGGTCATGGATCTGATTTTGAATGAGGAAAGCAAACCCGGTGAAGGGGGAATTAGAAAACGGCTTCTCTCTTGAATCAGGAGTTGAAATTCAAAATGTTAGCTCACGTTTCTCTACTAGGGATGATTTTCCCTAAAGCGATCTAAATCAAAAACTATCCTTTTTTAACAAAAATGGATTTTAGTGCCATAGACCCAAACTCATCAATTTTACAATCAATGTCATGATCTCCTTCCACAAGGCGAATGTTTTTCACTTTTGTTCCCGCTTTAATAGGTTTAGGCGCCCCTTTTACGGGGAGGTCTTTAATTACAATAACCGTGTCTCCGTCTTTTAATTCATTTCCATTGACATCTACAATTTGGGATGCTGATTCCTGTTTTTCGTTTGGATTCCATTCAAAGTCACATGCTGGGCATTTGTAGACCTCACTTGTTAGGGCATAGCCATAGGGAGAATCACAACTCGGGCACGATTTCATTTCTTCAGCCATCCTAAAATTGTCTAGTAGTTACTCTTAGTTTACAATTTCCATCCGTCACGGTATTCGTAATGGAAGTATTCATTCGCTTCTTCACAGTTGGTAATTTTCATTTGCGCTGCGTCATACTCTAGGGTAAGGTCTAGTTTTTGTGCCGCAACAGCAATGTTTGTTAAGAGCATTACTTCGGTGACCTTAGCGGCTATTTCAAAGTTATTGGCCGCAGGTCTGTTTTCTTTAATCGCTTCAATAAAATCTAAATATACGCTGCTGGGCCTGTGTAAGGTTTGAGCTGGTTTTGCTGCTGAATTTTCAGGAATGAGTTCAGGAATAGCGCCGTGCGTACCATGCATCAATTTTCCTTTAGTTCCAACATAAAGGGCTTCCCGAAGTCCTCGATTGGGCTCTAATTCTGCAGGACGTGCGGGTTTTATACCGCCATCCGACCAAGTTACCTTCACGGGGGGTTTGTTTCCTCGCGCAGCAAACTCATAGGTTACATGTTCTGATACAGGAAGGTAGTCATCATTAAAAGGGGTTGTTGTGGCTTGAATTTTTGTCGGCATGCCCAAATCCAATGCCCAGATCGGAGCGTCAAACGTATGGGCTCCCATATCACCCATGGCTCCCGTTCCATAATCCCAAAGCCCTCTCCATGCAAAGTGGAGCATGTCGGGGTGGTAGGGTTTTTTGGGGGCAGGTCCAAGCCATAAATCATAATTTAAGTGCTTGGGAACAGCAACCCCTTCAGGACGGTTAAAATAGCCTTGTTTCCATACGGGTCGGTTGGACCAAAGATGGACTTCGCTCACTGCTCCAATAGCTCCCGATTGGATGTATTCTACTGTTTGCATGGTACCTTCTACATTGTGCCCCTGATTTCCAACTTGAGTAACTAGATTAGAATTTCTTGCCAGGTCTCTAAGATAACGTGCTTCATAAATGGTTTTTGTCATGGGCTTTTCCACATACACATGTTTTCCTGCTTTCATCGCATAAGAGGTTATCACAGCGTGTGTATGATCCGGAGTAGCAATTACCACAGCATCAATATTTTTATCTTTATCGATCATTTCCCTGTAATCGTGGTAGGTTTTTGCTTTAGGATAGCCTTGAATAACATGCCCAGCATATTCGTGATCTACATCACAAATGGCATATATATTGGCGTGTTTAAAAGGTTTTTGATCGGCATTGTTTCCTCGGTTAAAAGGTCTTCTTTCGGGTTGAATGCCGCCGTAGGGTTGGCGTAAAAAACCACTCATTCCCTGACGCTGCACAGCCACATCGGGTGTGGCAATATTGCCAATAACTTGTCCCCCTCGATTACCTACTCCAATTGCAGCGATATTGACTAAATCATTAGGCGAAGTGTAGCCCAAACTTGTAATCGTAC
>JALQVM010000014.1:0-23822 GCA_023263685.1 Flavobacteriaceae bacterium
ATCATCTTTTTTGTCTTTGTTTTCTTTGCCTTCGTCTTTTACAGATTCAGGTTTAGCACTTTGTTGAGCTTTGTAAATTGCTTCACCAAGTTTCATTGAAGCCTGAACTAATGTTTCAGTTTTCTTTTTTATATCTTCAATATCTTCACCTTTTAAGCTTTCTTTAAGAGCGCTCGAAGCGTCTTCGATAGCTTTTTTATCAGCATCAGATACTTTTGCACCATGCTCTTTTAGATTTTTTTCAGTCGAGTGAATTAAAGTGTCAGCCTGGTTTCTTGCATCAACTGACTCTCTTTTTTTCTTATCTGCTTCTTTATTAGCTTCAGCATCTTTAACCATTTTTTCAATTTCTTCATCACTTAATCCACCAGAAGCTTGAATTTGAATTTTTTGCTCTTTACCAGTTCCCTTGTCTTTTGCTGAAACATTAACAATACCGTTAGCATCGATATCAAAAGTTACTTCAATTTGAGGCACACCTCTTGGAGCAGGAGCTATACCGACTAATTCAAAATTACCTAATACTTTATTATCAGCTGCCATTTCTCTTTCTCCTTGAAGAACTCTAATAGAAACTGCTGGTTGATTATCTTCTGCAGTTGAGAAAACCTGACTTTTTTTAGTAGGTATTGTTGTGTTTTTTTCTATTAATTTTGTTGAAACTCCACCAAGTGTTTCAATTCCTAATGATAAAGGTGTAACATCAAGAAGAAGAACATCTTTTACATCTCCTTGTAAAACCCCTGCTTGAATTGCAGCACCCATTGCAACTACTTCATCTGGATTAACCCCTTTTGAAGGTTTTTTTCCGAAGAATTTTTCAACTTCTTCTTGAATCACAGGAATTCGAGTCGACCCTCCCACTAGGATAACCTCATCAATGTCAGATTTAGACGAGCCAGCGTCGTCTAAGGCTTTTTTGACAGGGTTCATGGAGCGTTTTACTAAGCTGTCTGCAAGTTGTTCAAAGTTCGCACGGGTCAGGGTAGTAACCAAGTGTTTTGGACCAGACTCCGTAGCGGTTACATAAGGAAGGTTGATTTCCGTTTGTGTAGAAGAGGAAAGTTCGATCTTGGCCTTTTCTGCAGCTTCTTTAAGACGCTGGAGTGCCATGGGATCTTTGCGTAAATCAATTCCCTCATCTTGGTTGAATTTTTCGGCTAAAAAATCGATAATCACTTGGTCAAAATCATCTCCCCCCAAGTGGGTATCTCCGTTGGTAGATAATACTTCAAATACCCCATCACCCAATTCAAGAATGGAAATATCAAAAGTTCCTCCCCCTAGGTCATATACTGCAATTTTTTGATCCTTACCTCCCTTATCCAAGCCATAGGCTAGAGCTGCGGCGGTAGGTTCGTTAATGATTCGCTGTACTTTTAATCCTGAGATTTCACCAGCCTCTTTGGTGGCTTGACGTTGTGAGTCGTTAAAATAAGCAGGTACTGTAATTACAGCTTCACTTACATCTTGACCTAAATAATCTTCGGCTGTTTTTTTCATCTTTTGCAGAATCATTGCCGACAATTCTTGAGGCGTATACAATCGACCGTCAATTTCCACACGTGGGGTGTCGTTATCTCCTTTGACTACCTTATAGGCTACATTTTTTACTTCTTTTGAGGATTCAGAAAACTTATTCCCCATAAACCGTTTAACAGAAGCGATTGTCTTTGTTGGGTTGGTTACCGCTTGACGTTTTGCTGGGTCTCCCACTTTGATTTCGCCTCCTTCTACAAAAGCAATGACTGAAGGAGTTGTTCTTTTTCCTTCTGCATTAGGTATCACGACGGGTTCGTTTCCCTCCATAACCGATACACATGAATTTGTAGTCCCTAAATCAATTCCTATTATTTTACTCATGATGTTTACAAATATTTTTTTCAATTTATAGACAAGCATTGTGCCATCGACAGAATACTGACAGCTTGGCAGTTTTATTTAAAATTGATAAGACTGAAACATATAATTAAGTATAAGGCAGAGGGTAAAAACAATAAAGCCCACTTAGGGAATACGATAAGAAACACTATTTTTGAAAAAAAACTATGACCGCAGCAAAGAAGACCTACGCAAGGATTACGACCAAAACCTTGCATGAAATGAAGGCAAATGGTGAAAAAATTTCCATGCTTACTGCCTATGACTTTACCTTAGGCGGCATTGTAGATCAAGCAGGTGTGGATGTTATTTTAGTTGGTGATTCTGCCTCTAATGTCATGGCGGGACACGAAACCACCTTACCCATTACCCTGGATCAAATGATTTACCATGCCAGTAGTGTGGTTCGCGGGGTCAAACGTGCGCTTGTGGTGGTAGACCTCCCCTTTGGGACCTACCAGGCAGACTCCAAAGAGGCTCTGCGCTCTGCCATTCGGATTATGAAAGAATCTGGTGCCCATGCCGTCAAATTGGAAGGCGGGGAACAGGTCAAAGATTCTATTGAACGTATTTTAAAAGCGGGCATCCCTGTAATGGGGCACCTCGGACTAACCCCTCAGTCCATCTACAAATTTGGAACTTATACCGTTAGAGCAAAGGAAGAACAAGAAGCCGCTCAACTGCTTAAAGATGTTAAAATTTTAGAAGAAATGGGTTGTTTTGGTATCGTACTAGAAAAAGTACCTGCGGCTCTTGCAGCACAAGCTGCAGCTTCTATATCCATACCCGTAATTGGTATCGGTGCTGGTAGTCAAGTGGATGGCCAAGTCTTGGTATTACACGATATGTTGGGGATGAATAAAGAATTTAGTCCTCGTTTTTTACGCCGTTATCTCGACCTCGACCAGCTTTTACATCAAGCTATAGGTCAGTATAGTGCTGATGTCAAAGCTTCGAATTTTCCGAGTAAAGACGAACAATATTAACGTTTAGTGGAGGAGCGTATCCTTTTTGAAGACAATCATTTGATTGTGATCTCCAAAAAAGCGGGAGAATTGGTGCAAGGAGATCATACGGGTGACCTCCCTTTAGCAGAACTACTTAAAACCTATTTAAAAAAGAAATACAACAAGCCTGGTGCAGCCTATCTGGGGGTGGTGCATCGCTTGGATCGTCCTACCAGCGGCGTGGTCCTCTTTGCAAAAACCTCCAAAGCCTTAAGCCGCTTAAACACTCAATTCAAACTCAGAACTCCCCAAAAAACCTATTGGGCAATCGTCAATAAAGATTTTAATCAATCTAGTGGAACCTTAAGTCATTGGATGACTCGAAATCCCAAACAAAATAAATCTAAAGCTCACTCCAAAGAGGTCCCTGCTAGTAAAATAGCCAAACTTCACTTTAAAAAGATTAAAGATTTTGAACGCTATAGTTTATTGGAAATCCATTTGGAAACGGGACGTCATCACCAAATAAGGGCACAGCTCTCAGCTCTCGGTTTTCCGATACAGGGAGACTTAAAATACGGAGCTCCACGAAGCAATCGAGATGGCAGCATCAGTTTGCATGCCCGCAGCCTGCAAATTGAACATCCTGTTACTAAAAAAATAGTGCTCTTTACTTCAGATCCGCAGCCAGTGGGGATATGGAAGGCCGTTCTTTCCGGTTGAGTAGGGTGGCTTTCGTTTTGATAATTTCCGCAATGGGGACATTGTGAATTTTACTCTCCAACCAAGAAAGAATATCCAAATACAAAAATGAACGACGCTCGTAAGGGTCATTTTCATATTGCTTTAACTCATTGTACAACGTTTCAAAAGCCCGCTTAAGGTCGTGAGGAAATATATCGCCAAGCCCTCTAACAAAACGGATCATCGCTTTTTGCACTTCATGCAAATCATTCATTTTAATCAAAAACTTGTAGGTTTCTCTTAAATGGGTTTCAAGATGGTAGTCAAACCCTGCTTCGTAGTGAGCAAAAATGTTGAGAACTCTGGAAAAACACAACAAGTCTTCTCGCATTTTCAAGCTTTTATTGCTGATAATTTTATCTAGGTATACAATACAATTTTCATAATCTGCTGCACCAAAATATACACAAGCTATTTTGTAATAAAACATCATGATGTGGTGCGGATCAAATTGATTTTTAAACTCTTTTATCCCTTTTTTTATTTCAGGAACGATCACGGTTCCTTCATTAAAACTGCCTTCTAAAAAATGAAAATTGAGCTTATTGCTGTAATAAAACTGGAAATTCAACGCCTTTAAATTGTCATTTTTAGGAAATTCAGCACTTGAAGTACGCAACATCATTTGTTGTAAGGTCTCCTTAAATTTGGAAGGATATTTGATTAGAGCCAAACTTTCCATCAAATAATTATTTCCTTTAAGATAAAACACCGGATGTATAGCTATCATGGAGGGGGATTCCTCAAACATTTCTACCCATTTGGATGCGTACCGATAGGTAGATAAAAAATCTTGAGTCAAAAAGCTGTACCACACATGGGCTTTATAATACCACAACTTTTCTCTAAACCCTAGGGCGTCATGGTCTAGTTTGGGTAAATTTTCATAAAAAAATTGAGTGATTTCCCGAAACTCTTCATCGCTCTTGGCATAACCCGCCTTAATTAGACGCTCATACAATTGTAACGATAAATTTGACAATTGGGTTGCCAGATTGTTTTGAATCCGCAACTGGTCGGCCTCTGAAATGAGGGTTTCCGTTCGATTACTCAAACTTCGAGTAATGTACTGAGATTCAATTACTTTTTCCAGCTCTACTATATCGTAGGCACTGTATTTTTCTTCGTTTTTAAGCGCTAAAAGTTTTGCTTTTTCCAAAACCTTTAAACTCTGCTTGTAGAGTCCTTTTTGGTAAAGTATGGTAGCAAAATCTAACTGCTCCCTAATTTGAATCCGAATGTTCTTGTGAACAGGATTCATTCGTAAACTGATCAGAATTTGCTTGTATAAATGCGCTTTTAAATTGGATAGCTGCTGTTTGGTAACGATCCCTTTTTTGAGAATCACTTTTTCATCGTAGCGATTCATTTTGTCTAATAATTGAAATAAATTCAAAAATTTGGAATCTTCATTGGATCCCATTCTTCCCACATAAAGTCTAAACTGTCGTTTTTCAGACTTTGTCAGTGATTTTACAAGAACAAACAAATTATCTTTCTGCTCACTTGTCATTGTAATGGGTTTTGATGCAATTTACTAATTATTAGCACTTTATAATAGAGTTTCTCTCGTAGAATGTTGTAATACAAAAATAAGGATTTTATCTCAATCTTAGGTTTTAAATTAAATTCGTATCATTAAACAAACCGGTCAGATTCTCTACAATGGATTACGTCGAAATATTTGATACCACATTGCGCGATGGCGAACAAGTGCCCGGTTGTAAGCTGGACTCAAAAACCAAACTTATCATTGCTGAACGGCTTGATCTTCTTGGAGTTGATGTTTTAGAAGCTGGTTTTCCCATTTCCAGTCCAGGAGATTTCAAATCCGTTGAGGAAATATCAAAATTAGTAAAAAATGCTCGAGTATGTGGCCTCACCAGAGCAGTTAAAAAAGATATTGACGTTGCGGCAGAAGCGATCAAACATGCCAAACGATCAAGAATTCACACAGGTATTGGGACTTCAGAAAGCCACATGCGTTACAAGTTTAACGCAAGTCCTGAGGAAGTGTTAGAACGCGCTGTGGCGGCCGTAAAACATGCCAAAAGCTATGTAGAAGATGTCGAATTTTACGCTGAAGATGCAGGAAGAACGGATAATGAATTTCTTGCTAAAGTGTGTGAAGCGGTCATTAAGGCTGGGGCTACCGTGCTAAACATTCCTGACACTACAGGCTATTGTTTGCCCGAAGAATACGGAGCCAAGATGAACTATTTGATGGAAAATGTCAAAGGGATTCACAAAGCGCGTCTTTCCTGTCACTGTCACAACGACCTTGGATTAGCCACTGCCAACTCAATAGCTGGAGTTCAAAACGGTGCCCGACAAATCGAATGTACCATAAACGGAATTGGAGAGCGTGCCGGAAACACCTCGCTGGAGGAAGTCGTAATGATCTTACGTCAGCACCCCAATCTAAACCTTGATACCCGCATTCAATCCAAAATGCTCAACAGCATGAGCAAATTAGTTTCTGAAAGTATGGGAATGCCTGTTCAACCAAACAAAGCCATCGTAGGGGCCAATGCATTTGCCCATTCCTCTGGCATACATCAGGATGGGGTCATCAAAAAAAGAGAAACCTATGAAATCATTGACCCGAAAGATGTTGGGGTCACAGAATCCTCCATAGTACTAACGGCCCGAAGCGGTAGAGCCGCTTTGGCGTATCGAGCAAAAAATATTGGTTACGAATTGGACAAACTGCAGTTAGATAAAGTTTATGAACAATTCTTAATTGTAGCAGACCAACAAAAAGAGATTAATGATGAGGATTTACCCAAAATCATTGAAGCAAGTAATTTATAACTAGTTTATTTTTCATGAAAAAAACCCTATTTGATAAAGTTTGGGATTCCCATGTAGTGCGTAGCATTGAGGAAGGACCAGATGTACTGTTTATTGACCGTCATATGGTTCATGAGGTAACCAGTCCCGTCGCTTTTTTAGGATTAGAAAACAGATCGCTACCGGTACTCTACCCCAATCGAACCTTTGCCACAGCAGATCACAACACCCCTACCCTCAATCAACATTTACCCGTCGCAGATCCTTTGTCGCGAAATCAATTGAAGGCGCTGGAAGAAAATGCGAACAAACACGGTATTTCTTATTGGGGATTGGGTCACCAAAAAAACGGTATTGTTCATGTTGTAGGCCCTGAATACGGAATTACACAACCAGGAGCTACAATCGTTTGTGGAGATTCACATACCTCAACACATGGGGCTTTTGGAGCTATTGCTTTTGGAATTGGTACTTCGGAAGTTGAAATGGTTTTGGCAACCCAATGCATTATGCAGCCTAAGCCGAAAAAAATGAGGATTACCATTAACGGTTCCCTTAACAAAGGAGTGACCCCTAAAGATGTCGCCTTGTTTATCATTTCAAAACTGACAACTTCTGGGGCTACTGGTTATTTTGTTGAATATGCTGGAGAAGTATTTGAGCAACTCAGCATGGAAGGACGAATGACTGTCTGTAACTTAAGCATAGAAATGGGTGCTCGTGGAGGCATGATTGCACCAGACGAAAAAACATTTGAATACATCAAAAACAGAGAATTCACTCCTCAGGGGGCAGATTGGGACAAAGCCATGGAGTATTGGAGCACCTTGTACACGGATGAAGGAGCTGTTTTTGACAAAGAACTCCACTACGATGGAGCAGCCATTGACCCCATGATTACCTTCGGAACCAACCCGGGCATGGGAATGAGTATTACCAAAGCCATCCCGAGTGCTTCAGAGGTTGAAGGAGGTAAAGCCACCTATGAAAAATCGCTCGAATACATGGGGTATAAAGAAGGTGAGCAAATGGTCGGTAAACCTATCGATTATGTGTTTATTGGAAGTTGTACCAACGGTAGAATAGAAGATTTTAGAGCGTTTGCAAGCATCGTTAAAGGACATAAAAAAGCAGAGAATGTTACGGCTTGGTTGGTTCCTGGCTCTCACAAAGTGCTGAATGCCATAAAAGAGGAAGGTCTTTTGGAAATATTTGAAGCCGCGGAGTTCAAATTAAGAGAACCCGGATGTTCGGCATGCTTGGCTATGAATGATGACAAAATTCCAGCAGGAAAGTATGCGGTTAGTACTTCAAACAGAAACTTTGAGGGACGTCAAGGGCCTGGAGCAAGAACGCTACTTGCCAGTCCATTGGTCGCTGCAGCTGCAGCCATTACGGGAAAAATAACCGATCCAAGAACCTTAATATAATAGCCATGGCATACGATTCATTTAACATACTAAGCAGTACTGCTGTTCCTCTGCCCATAGAAAATGTAGACACCGATCAAATCATTCCTGCTCGTTTCCTCAAAGCAACAGAAAGAAAAGGGTTTGGAGATAATCTATTTCGCGATTGGAGATACAATCAAGACAATACTCCAAAAACAGAGTTTGTTTTGAATGACGCTACCTATTCAGGTAAAATTTTGGTTGGAGGACACAATTTTGGTTCTGGTTCTTCCAGAGAACATGCCGCATGGGCGATTTATGACTACGGTTTTCGATGTGTAGTTTCTAGTTTTTTTGCGGATATTTTCCGAAACAACTGTCTCAATATTGGCGTGCTTCCCGTTCAAGTTTCCGCCGCCTTTTTAACTCAAATATTTGAAGCAATTGACAATGACCCTAATGTTAACCTTACGGTGGATTTGCATGCGCAAAAAATCACTTTAGGGAATGATATGGGCGTTGAACACTTTGAAATTAACAGCTATAAAAAGGAAAACATGCTCAATGGTTATGACGACATTGACTATTTAAACAACATCAAAGCTGAAATTCAAAACTTCGCATCCAACACTCCGCTCTAAGAAATCCTAAAATGAGAAGTACTCTCGAAATCATGGATACTACACTAAGGGATGGCGAACAAACCTCTGGGGTTTCGTTTACCTCTTTAGAAAAATTAACTCTTGCAAAATTATTATTACAAGAGTTGAAAGTAGATCGTATTGAGATCGCTTCCGCCCGGGTTTCAGACGGTGAATTTAAAGCGGTAAAAGAAATAACCTCCTGGGCTGCAAGTCAGGGACTTTTGGAAGCTATAGAGGTTCTTACGTTTGTTGATAACGGAGTATCGATTAACTGGATGAAAGAGGCTGGTGCCCAAGTGCAAAACCTCTTAACCAAAGGTTCTTTAAACCATTTAAAACACCAATTAAATCAAACTCCAGCGGAGCATTTTAAAAACATCAGCGCCAGTATTGATAAAGCGCAAAAGGAAGGGTTTAAGACCAATGTCTACCTGGAGGATTGGAGTAATGGAATGCAAAATTCTGAAGATTATGTGTTTGAATACATTGACTTTTTGGCTACGCAGCCCATCGAGCGTATTTTGCTACCGGATACCTTAGGCGTTTTAACTCCCGAAAAAACTTCTGAATACCTCACCAAAATCATCAGCCGCTACCCGCAACTACGTTTTGATTTTCATGGGCACAACGATTACGACCTAAGTGTAGCCAATGCCATGGAAGCAGTCAAAGCAGGAGTCAATGGATTGCATCTTACGGTAAACGGTATGGGAGAACGTGCTGGTAATGCTCCTCTTGCGAGTGTGGTTGCCGTGATCAATGATTTTTTACCAGACACTACAATCAACATCAACGAAAACAGCCTCCATCACGTAAGTAAATTGGTTGCTACCCTTACAGGGTTTCGTATCCCCGCCAACAAACCCATCGTTGGTGAAAATGTTTTTACCCAAACCGCCGGGATCCATGCCGATGGGGACAACAAGAAAAACCTGTATTTCAATCAATTACTACCCGAACGGTTTGGCCGTACACGAAAATATGCGTTGGGCAAAACCTCAGGCAAAGCCAATATCCAAAAAAACTTGCAGCAATTGGGACTCACCCTGAAAGAGGACGAATTAAAAAAAGTAACTGCTCGCATCATTGAATTAGGTGATAAAAAAGAACGGGTTACAGCGGAAGACCTTCCCTTTATAATCTCTGATGTATTGGGGAACAACATTCCCGATAAGGTCAAAATCCACTCTTATGTTTTGACCCATTCCAAAGGATTGAGCCCTACCACCAGTGTGTCGGTTGAAATCAACGGACATACTTTTGAAGAAAACGCTTCGGGCGACGGTCAATACGATGCGTTTTGGAATGCGCTTCATAAAATTTATGCGAAACAAAAAATGAAATTACCAAGCTTGGTAGATTATGCCGTGCGCATCCCTCCGGGGAGTAACTCTGACGCACTCTGCGAAACGACCATTACGTGGAAATCAAAACACAAAGAATTTACTACGCGAGGACTCGATTCAGATCAAACTGTATCTGCCATTAAAGCAACGGAAAAAATGCTCAATATCATATAAATTAAAAATCAATGGATTTAAAAATTGCCCTTTTAGCTGGAGACGGCATAGGACCAGAAGTAATCGAACAAGCGGTAAAAGTATCGGATGCTATCGCTACCAAATTTAATCACACCCTTACCTGGACACCCGCTTTAACTGGAGCTGCCGCCATCGACGCTGTAGGGGATCCTTATCCAGACGAAACTCATGAAGTGTGTAAAGCTGCTGATGCAGTCCTGTTTGGAGCAATCGGACATCCTCGCTTTGACAACGACCCCTCGGCGAAAGTTCGCCCCGAGCAGGGTTTGCTAAAAATGCGTCAAAAACTTGGCCTGTTTGCTAATGTCAGACCCACCTTTACCTTTCCTTCCCTTTTGGATAAATCTCCTCTAAAACAAGAACGTATTGAGGGTACCGATTTGGTTTTTTTGAGAGAACTTACCGGAGGTATTTATTTTGGTGAACGCGGACGACTAGATGGTGGAAATACTGCTTTTGACACTTGCACCTATACACGCGAGGAAATTCAGCGTTTGGCTAAAAAAGGATTTGAATTAGCCATGACCCGCTCTAAAAAACTCTGTTGTGTGGACAAAGCCAATGTATTGGAAAGCTCTCGTTTGTGGAGAGAAACCGTACAAGCCATGGAAAAAGACTATCCAGAAGTAACGGTCAGTTATGAATTTGTCGATGCTGTAGCCATGCGTCTGGTACAGTGGCCCAATAGCTATGATGTCTTAATCACTGAAAATCTTTTTGGAGATATTTTGACCGATGAAGCCTCTGTTATTTCGGGTTCAATGGGATTGATGCCCTCTGCTTCTGTAGGAACAGAGAATGCGCTTTACGAACCCATACACGGTTCTTTTCCACAAGCTACAGGTTTGGGTATCGCAAATCCGTTAGCGACCATATTATCTGCCGCAATGATGTTTGAAATGAGCTTTGGCTTGGTCGAAGAGGGTGCTTTAATTCGCAAAGTAGTGGATGAATCCCTAGCGGAAGGAATCGTTACAGAAGATTTAAAAGAAAACGGAGAAAAAGGAAATTCTACTTCAGAGGTAGGAGATTACTTGGTTTCTAAAATTTTAGGATAACCCCATCCCTTAGCACAAAGACTGCAAGCTAGGCTTGAGCAGTTAAAAAAAAGCAAAGGCTATTCTTCAAAGGAAACAGTCGGTTGGATTGTACTATATTTACCTATTCTAATCCAATACGCTATGAAAACGTTTACGCTACTTGCCTTATTCGTCAGTTTACAAACCTGTATTTCGAGTACCCCTCCTCTGGATTCCAATCAGTCCCTATGGGAACCACCCACAACCTCTCAAGACGGATACAAAAAAGCCTACTTTGCCTCCGGATGCTTTTGGTGTGTGGAAGCTATTTACGAAAGTGTTAAAGGGGTTAAAGAAGTTTATTCGGGCTATGCAGGAGGGTTTACAAAAAACCCCAATTACAATCAAATCGGTACCGGAAGAACGGGACATGCAGAAGCTGTAGAAGTAATCTACGACCCTACAGTGGTCAGCTTTGGCACCCTTGTACAAGTGTTTTTTGGTTCGCATGATCCCACTACCCCAAACAGACAAGGTCCAGACTACGGATCTCAATACCGCTCGATTGCCTTTCACACCTCAGATCAAGAGCGTGAAATCATTCAAAATTATATGGCGCTACTCCAAGAAAAAAAGATTTTTTCAAAGGAAATAGTAACTGAAATCAAACCCTTAGAGCAATTTTATTACGCAGAAGAATACCATCAAGATTATGAAAAAAACAATCCTGACAATCCCTACGTACAACAAGTATCCCTTCCTAGGCTCCGTAAGTTTCAACGTCTTTACCCAGAACTATTAAAAGAAAATCACTAGGCATTGGAAACCTTCAGTATTGAAAACGCGCATCTAAAGGCAGTATTCCTCAACTATGGAGCTATACTTCACCAACTTTGGGTTAAGGATAAATTTGGTGTTTTAACCAATGTTATTCAGGGATTAAAGCATCCTGAAGATTACCTAGAGGATCAATGGGCAAGAGGGGCTGTGGTGGGTCGTTTTGCAGGTCGACTTGAAAACCCAATCAAAATCCAAGAAACTCCCTTAGAGATAGAACATGAAAAGGGGGTGTTGCTCCACAGCGGGAGCAGTGGATGGCATAAAAAATTCTGGACCCCTTTATCCCAAGAAAAAAAAGACAGTATTACGTTTGAATATCTGTGTCCGGAGGGAAGTAGTGGGTTTCCTGGATCCGTTCATGCACAAGTTACTTATTGCTTGGAGGCTTCCAGCTTATGTATCCACTACCGTGCAATTCCTACAAAAACTACCCATATCAACTTGACCAATCACGCTTATTTTAACTTAAGTCCAGCCCATAGCCTGGGGAATCAAAGATTGAAAATAAACGCTAATTATTTTCTAGAACTAAAAGAAAATCTGGTACCTACGGGAGTAAAGCTGCCTCTAGCGCACACTAAATTTGACTTTAGAAAAGAAAAAGAGCTGGGTTCTATTCGATTGGATGATTACTTCATCATCAATCCTAATTCTAATGAAATTGCAGCGCTATACGCTCCCGATACAGGAATTAAAATGAAGACCTTTACAGATCAGCCCGGGGTGGTCGTATTTACCCCTCCCCATTTTGAAGCACTCTGTTTTGAAACGCAAAAATTTTCAAATACTCCAAACATTCCCAGCTTCCCCACAACCTTAGTTCAAGCAGCTACGGAATATTCGCACCAAACCCGATTTGAATTTAGCTTACTTTAAAAAAACGAGGACTGACGACCGTCCATAAACGGTAAAAACCCAATCCAATTAAACTACCTGCAAGGGCTCCAACAATAATATCCAGTGGAAAATGCACTCCAATATACACCCTGCTGTAGGCAATTAAAAAAGCGACAAAAAGAAGTATTGAAAATAAAAAGCGATAGTATCTCTTAAAAAGATGACCAAAAAAAACTGCCAATGCAAAGGAGTTTGAGGCATGCCCAGAGAAAAAACTATAGCGTCCCCCACAGCTGGGCTTTACCAAGCGAACCAATGTTTTAATTTCTTCGTCATAGCAGGGGCGTAACCTGCCTACTTGATTTTTAAAAAGATTGGTCAATTGATCTGTACACAGTATCAACAAGCCCGTAAAAACCAAAAGATAGCCAGCGGCTTTCCAAGAATACCTAAATCCAAAAAACAACCACAAGCCCAAATAAACGATAAGGTTAGAAGCTCGATGCGTCATGAACATCCAAAACCCATCAAAGGAATTTGAACCCAGTCCATTCAGCCAGAGAAATAAGGCTTTATCCCAAGATAAAAGCGCATCCATTTACTCTAAATTTTCCATTTCCTTATCGTAAAAAGCAAAAGCAGCTTCCAGCAAAGCATGTGATTCTGATTTTAAAGCGGCTTCGTCTTCTTGGTCAAATTCCTCTAGCCAATGAACCTCATCAGTATACACGTTTAAAATAAAACGGGGGTATTCTGTGTGGACGACGAATAGGGCGTCTTCTAATTCAGAAGCATCCGCGATGAGAAATTTAGGTAGTTCCATAGGTCAATTGAATAATAATTTGTCGGTAAGATACCGAAATCGAATAAAAAGTAATAATGCCGAGGCGGTAAGTCCTAAAAGCAATCCAATCCAAATCCCAGTAGCGCCCAGTGGGGTATGAATTCCGAGATAGTAGGCGATGGGAAAACCAAAAACACCGTAGGAAAAAAAGGTAATCCAAGCAGGTATATTCACATCTTGCAAGCCCCTTAGTGCCCCTAATACAACCGCCTGAAGACCGTCAAAAATCTGAAAAAAAGCAGAGACGATAAGCAGTGTTGAAGCAATGTGCACTACTTCCTTCACGTTGGTGTACTCCAAGGGGTTTGAGCCATCTAGATAAATCCAAGGAAGTAAATCATTCAATGAAAGAAAAAGCAGGCAGAAAAAAACATCAAAAATAAAAATCAGTAAAAAAATAGAATAGGCAACCTCACGCAAGCGGAGGCTGTCTTTTTTTCCTTTCTGATTTCCTACCCGTATCATAGCAGTAACGCCAAGCCCCATAGCAAACATAAAGGTCATTGAGGATAAGTTTAAGGCGATTTGATTTGCTGCTTGAGGGTTTTTTCCCAAAAAACCAGAGAGCCAAATCGCTGCAGTAAAAAAAAGAACCTCAAAAAACATTTGAAGTGCAGAGGGAAATCCTAGTTTAAAAATTTTACGAAATAAGTTTAACTGAGGTTTCTGAAATGAAATGCCTCGTACATAGGCTACAAATTTTGGACTAAAGCGCACATACAGCGCCATAAATAACAGCATAGAAACACGGGAAAAAAGACTGCCAATGGCGGCTCCTTCAACTCCTAATTTTGGTACGATCCAAACCCCAAAAATCAAAAAATAATTTAAAATTATATTGATGATATTACCTATCAAAGTTGCATACATGGCAGGACGGGTGTATGACAAGCCTTCTGAAAACTGTTTAAACCCCTGAAAAAAATGAGTGGAATCAATGAAACACCAACCCATTGAAGGTAAGGATAAGCCAATTCTACCACTTCCTCAGGCTGCCCCATATGATACAGAAAAGGCTTACTAAAAAAGACCGCAGCACTCAATAAAATACCTAAAAAAATACAAAGTAACAGTCCATGAATAAATACTTTTCTACCGGAGGCAACATCATTTGCTCCATCCGCCTCAGCCATCAGCGGGGTGATTGCCGTAGAAAAACCAATTCCCAGTGACATGGCGACAAAAAAGAAACTATTCCCTAAAGAAACAGCAGCCAGCTCGGCGGTCCCTAATTGCCCCACCATCACGTTGTCCACTAGCTGAACAAACGTATGGCCCAATAGCCCTATGATGACAGGATAAGCAAGTGTTAAATTGTAACGAAACTCCTTGGTGTAGTGAGAAAGGCTTGTAAACATTTAGGAATGTAATTAAAAGCCGTATTGATCTACCAAATAAATCAGACTACTCATTGCTGCTGCACCCAGTTCTAATTCACGTTTGTTGATCGCATCAAAAGTATCGTTGGCAGCGTGATGAAAATCAAAATAGCGCTGCGAGTCAGGACGAAGTCCCGATAGTACTACATTATCGTCACGAAGGGGTCCGATATCCGCTCCACTGCCCCCCAAATCAAAACGGGCTACACCATAGGGAGTAAGGTAGGGCTTCCAACTTTCTATCTGTGCAAATTGCGAACTCGTGGCCTCAAAAACAAAGCCTCGGGGAGAAAATCCTCCGGCATCCGACTCAAGGGCAAAAATATGCTTTTCATTGTTTTGCTTTGCGTGTTGGGCGTAGGCTGTACCACCGCGAAGTCCATTTTCTTCATTCATGTATAAAACGACACGAAGGGTTCGTTTGGGTTGATAATTCATTGCTTTAAAAAGGCGAAGCACCTCCATGGACTGAACGATTCCTGCTCCATCATCATGAGAACCATCTCCTAAGTCCCAAGAGTCAAGGTGTCCCCCCACCACGATAATTTCATCAGGAAATTCGCTGCCTTTCAGCTCCCCCACAACATTGTGGGAAGGAACATCGGGAAAGTTTTTACAATCCAATTTTAGGTAAAATTTCAAATCGTCGTTCAATGCCAACATGGAACTGAGCAGCTGTGCTCCATTGGTGCTTATAGCAGCTGCAGGAATACGCATACTATTGGGTAAATCTCCGTAACGCATGCTCCCGGTATGGGGATAATCGTCGAGTCGTAAGTTTAAAGAACGTACAATGACCCCCACAGCACCTAAGCGTGCGGCTTTGGCAGCTCCTTGTGTACGCTGATTGACTGTTTTAGAATACGCTTCAAACGTATTGATCAATTCAGCTGGCATGGGACGGTTAAAAAAAACGAATTTTCCTTCAATTTTTTCTTTACCCAGTCGTTCTAGCTCTTCAAAACTTTTAACTTCAACCACTCCAGCACGCAAACCCGAAGAGGGGGTAGCAATAGATCCTCCTAAAGCACATACGGGTACATTCATACTCATGCCAGGACCGGTAATGATACTGGCGTATTCAAACGTACCTCTGACCCATTTAGGAACCATTACGTTTTGGAGGTAAACTCTGTCTAAACCGAGGGATTCCAGTTCGTTTTTTCCCCATTCAACAGCCCGCTCAGCGTTCAAAGAACCAGAAAGACGCCCCCCAATTTTATTGGATAGGTGGTCCAGCCAATCGTAAGATTTTCCAGCGGTAAGCGCTTGGTGATACAGTGTTTTGATTTGCGCTTCATGCACTGGCTCTTGTGCCTTAAGTGTACATGCAAAACCGATTAAAACGAATAAAATTCCCTTTTTCATTTGATTATAGTGTTTGTTCATTGAACTAGAAAAATCTAAACTGTGAATCACTCAACGACCCTTTTATTTTGGGGCAAATTGAACAATATTCTCCGGACTGATAGGATTTTCTCCTAAAATCAGGAGTCGCTCAACTACATTTCTCAACTCTCTGATGTTGCCCGTCCAAGGATAGCTTGTCAGCTTGGTAAAAGCCCCCTCACTAAAAGATTTTTTTTCCAGTCCTTGTTCTTTAGATAAAAGTTCAACGAAATGAGAAACCAGTAAGGGTATGTCTTCTTTTCTTTCCTCTAAAGAGGGTACATGAATTATGATTACAGCCAAACGGTGGTACAGATCTTCTCTAAAGCGTCCTTCTTTAATTTCAGTTTGTAAATCCTTGTTTGTTGCTGCGATTACTCTTACGTCGACACTGATGTCTTTTTCGTTGCCCACGCGTTGAATCTTTTTTTCTTGAAGTGCCCGCAATACTTTAGCTTGAGCTGCCAGACTCATGTCGGCAATTTCGTCCAAAAACAAGGTTCCGTTGTTGGCTGACTCAAACTTACCCGAGCGGTCTTTTACCGCAGAAGTAAACGCCCCTTTGACATGACCAAAAAGTTCACTTTCAATCAATTCTGAAGGAATTGCCGCACAATTTACTTCAATAAAATTTTCACTACTCCGCTCGCTTTGCTGATGGAGTTGATGGGCGACCAATTCTTTCCCTGTACCATTTTCTCCCGTTATAAGTACCCGAGCATCGGTAGGTGCTACCTTGGCGATCATTTCTTTCATCTGTAGCACTGTATCACTCTCCCCTACTATGGTGTATTTTTGAGCTACCTTTCGTTTTAAGGTTAAATTTTCTTTACGCAAGGTTTTGTTTTCGATCGCATGGCGAACCGCTGTAAGCAAACGGTTTAAATCGGGTGGTTTTGAAATAAAATCATAGGCACCCAACTTCATAGCCTCAACCGCTGTTTCTACATTGCCGTGACCGGTCAACATGATGAAAGGAACATGAATTCCTTTTGCTTTGGCGGCCTCTAACACTTCAATGCCGTCCATTTTAGGCATTTTAATATCGCACAAAACGAGATCGTAAGGATTTTTTTCCAGTTTGGATAAGCCCTGTTTCCCGTTCTCCGCTTCTGTTATTTCATATGAGGCACTTTCATCAGATAGAATGCGTACCATTACTCTTCTGATGGGCTCTTCATCTTCAATAAGTAATATTTGTGTCATTTTAGCGCTGTTGGTGAATTAGCAAAAGTAAGTGTTCGTTGTGGAAATGGAATTTCAATTCCTTCTTTTTCAAAAGTTTCAAAGATTTTAAAACGCAGATCACTCTTAACAATATTTGCAGAAAAACTACTATCTACCGATATAAACAATTGAAAGTTCAACGCACTATCACCAAAATCATTAAAAATAACAAAGGGTTCGGGATCTTCTAAAACTTGAGAATGCTCATTTGCTACCTTTAAAAGAAGTTGTTCGATTTGTTTGGGATTGCTCTTATAGGCTACTCCTACGTTTACAATTTCTTTAGTAATAATGCCGTTCTCCGTCCAGTTAAATAAAGTGGACGTTAAAAATTTGTGATTGGGGATGATAAGCACTTTATTTTCTCTGGTTACGGCTCTTGTAGTTCTCAATTTGATATTTTCCACTTTACCGACCTGACCATCTACTTCGATAATATCCCCCACATGCACAGATTTATCTACCAGAATAAAAATTCCTGAAATAATATCCTGAATAAAGGTTTGCAATGCGAGACCCACACCCACCAATAAAGCAGCAGAGGCAGTAAAAATTGCGGTGACATCGACCCCAACATTTTGCAATATGACCAGCGCAAGAATGAGGTAAATAAAGTAATTGAAGAAAGAAAAAAGACTTTTGAATTTGATTTTAGTGTCCTCAGCCAGAGTTCTAAAAAGTAATTTTCTTAGAATTTTTAAAAAAAATCTAGTCAACAAGAGGATTACTATAACAAATAGTACGGTTTTGGGGGTAAAATTTACATAGCTTCCTATGGTAAATTTATAATTTAAAAGTTCAATAAATTTATTCATTATATTGATAATTGTTGGGGAAGTTACTATAAAAAACAAAACCCATCCTCGTGAAAGGATGGGAAAAAATTGCTATGAAAAAGAAAAATAATACCAACTAAGAATGTTAGTATTGTTCCAAATATATTATTTTTTTTAATAATGCTATAGTTTAAGCAAACATATCCTTCACTTTTTCAAAAAAAGATTTATCGGATTTTTCGGGATTAGGTATAAAATTTAGGTCTTCGAGCATTTTTTCGAAAAACTGTTGCTGCTCTTTGTTTAACTTTTTTGGCGTCCATACATTCACATGAACTAGCAAATCTCCCGAACCGTAGCCGTTGACACTAGGCAATCCTTTCCCCCTGAGGCGGAGTGTTTTTCCAGACTGTATCCCAGGCTCTAACTTGATTCTAGCCTTACCTTCCAACAAGGTTAATTCTTTTGAAATTCCAAGAGCTGCTTCAGCTATACTCACATACAAGTCGTAATGTAAGTGATTACCTTCACGAACAAAAGTATCGTGAGCCAATTCTTCAATAAGCACCAATAGGTCTCCCGAAATTCCATTGGCGGGGGCTTCATTTCCTTTTCCGCTTACCTTGAGTTGCATTCCCTCTTCTACTCCAGCAGGAATTTTGATGGAAACGGTCTCCTCTTTTTTGATCATCCCATTAGCATCAGAGCCCGCGGGTCGGTTTAACAACGATTGGCCACTCCCCCCACAACTGCTACATACCGTTGAAGTTTGCATTCTCCCTAATATGGTATTCGTAATTTTCATTACCTGTCCTCTCCCGTTGCAGGCAGAACAGGTTCCATACTCTACTCCTGAAGCTTGAACTTTTCGAGGTACTTTGATTTTTTTTTCAACGCCTTTAGCAATTTCTTCAAGGGTCAATTTTACGCGGATTCGCATATTGCTTCCTTGAGAACGTCTTTGTCCACCAGAACCAAAACCTCCTGAACCAAAACCACCCCCAAAGGCACTGCCAAAAATATCTCCAAACTGACTGAAGATATCGTCCATATTCATTCCGCCGCCACCAAAACCTTGGCCTCCTTCAAATGCAGCATGACCAAACTGGTCGTATTTAGCCCGTTTATCTTCGTTTCCTAATACCTCATAGGCTTCTGCTGCTTTTTTAAATTTGGCTTCAGCAGTTTTGTCATCCGGATTTTTATCCGGGTGAAATTCGATGGCTTTCTTTCTATAGGCCTTCTTAATTTCTGCGGCGGAGGCGCTTTTGGATATCCCTAAAATATCGTAATAATCTTCTTTCATATGTTACTGGCCCACGACCACTTTAGGATAACGAATAATCCGGTCTCCCAATTGGTAGCCGGTCTCTACTATGTCAATGATTTTTCCTTTGTCAGCCTCTGTAGGTGCGGGTATTTGAGTGATGGCTTCATGAAATTCTGCATCAAAAGCATCTCCAATCTGTGTGGTGGTAGAACGAAGTCCACCGGACTTTAACACCTCATAAAATTTTGTATAAATCAGCTTAAATCCATCAATATCAATACTTTCTGCTCCTTTTTCTATTTGCTGATTGGCTCGATTAAAGTCATCTAAAACGGGAATTAATGAGCTGATTACCTCTTGATTGGCAGTCTTAAATAATTCAATGCGCTCTTTGGCTGTACGCTTTTTAAAGTTTTCAAATTCTGCAAACAGTCTTAAAAACTTTTCTTTTTCTTGTTCCACAGATTGTGTCAATTCTTCAACTTGGGTTTCCAGGCTGGGCTTGTTTGCTGTCTTTGCAGACTCAGCCTTTGGACTTGCTGTTTTTTTCTTGGTTGTTTTTGCTCCTTTAGTCGCCATTAAAAATCATTTTTTTACTCTAGTATACAAAAGTGCTGCCAGACTTAAATTGTGTCAAAATGTCATTCTAGGGTCGCAATAAATTATTCATTGCCTCCTCTAGCGTTGGAAAGTGAAAATCAAATCCGCTATCAAGAACTTTTTGAGCACTGACCCAATGACTGTCTAATACAAGGTCACTCATTTCACCAGCACCCAATTTGATTAAAAAAGAGGGAATGGAAGGTAAAAAATAAGGGCGTTTTAAAGCACGAGAAAGTGCTGCCATTAACTGCGACTGAGTAACGGGATGCGGGGCAACAGCATTGAAGACTCCCTCCCATTGATCGCTTAGAGCTTTTGAAAAAATCCCTACAAGATCTTCAAGATGAATCCAAGACTGTCCTTGTTTTCCATTGCCAAAAGCAGCACCTAAGCCAAAATAAACAGGAATTTTAAGGGTTCCTAATACACCCCCTTGTTTTGACAAGACCAATCCTATTCTAATTTTTGCAACATTAAGTCCTTCTGCCTGAAATGCCGCTACTTCCTTTTCCCAATCAAATACTACTTTTTGCATAAAAGTTGTGGGCTCAACAGTATCCTCCTCCGTCACTACTTTATCGAAATCGGATGGATATATCCCGATAGCAGAAGCACTGACGAGTTGCGTCACTTGATGTTCCCCTTTACAAGATTGAAGTCCTTTGAGTAAAAGTTGAGTGGATCTAATGCGACTAGAATGAATAAGCGCTTTATACGATTTGGTCCACCGTTTTGAGACGGTTGCTCCGGCAAGGTGAATTATACGGTCTACACCCAAAAAACAAGCGGTGTCTATTTGATCGTTTGCAGGGTTCCAGTAAAATCCTTTAGCGTTTTCAATGGATTGAAGTTGGTTTTTTCGTGTGGTGAGAAAGTGAATTTGAACTTGTTTTTGCACGAGGTGTTCAATCAAACCCTTACCTACAACCCCCGTTGCACCGGTAATCAGTACTTTCATTTCCTTTTTTCACAAAAGTAGCTATTTAAGGTTTTACTGCTCTCAACATTTCTCTTTTTCCTGGGGGTCCCTCCAGCCGCTCAACGGAGAATCCTACTTCCTGCAACGCTCTTCTTACCGATCCTTTAGCGCAATAACTCACCCAAACACCACCACTGCTAAGAAGTGAAAAGCATTTTTCCATCCATTCCTTTTCCCACAAAGCCGGCTGTGCGTGAGCACCAAAAGCATCGTAATAGATGAGATCAAACGAATGAGTTGCTGTAAACTGTTCAAAAAATGTGTGATGCTTGATCAGCGTAAATGTGGGAGTGAGTGGATGGGCTATTTCCCAAGAAAGTGCAGAAAAAGCCACATAGGAAAGATCCCTGTTTTCAACTAACAGTTCGTTGTAATTCAGCTTTTTATAGTCGTTTACCGTAAGCGGATAAGCCTCAAGACTCGTATAATCTACGGGAGACTCTGTATTTCTTAAAAAGGTTAAATACGCCAATAAACCGGTACCGTAACCCATCTCCAGGAGGCGACACTTTGCTTGTGGGTTGGCCTTTTGCCAAAAATGAAGTCCTTTCTCTAAATAAACAAACTCGGATTCCCTCAGGGCTCCGTGAAGGGAATGATAGGTTTCTTTTAAATCTTCAATTTTTAAGGTATGCGAACCGTCCTCGGTGAGAATCCAACTTTTCTTAAAATTCATGTTGAATGTTTAATAATAATTAAAATAACTAGAGAAAAAATAGAATATTTTATACTTATTTAACAAAATCATAATAAGATAAAAAAATGAATAATTATAAGAAGGTTTGAATCTAAAGTTTAGAAAAAAAATTAATTTTACTAGACCAACTGTCAATAGAATGAACATTACAGAAATCCAAAAATCAAAAATCAACAGTATTGATTTTGACACTCTAGCTTTTGGACAAACTTTTACAGATCATATGCTGATTTGTCGATACCGAGAAGGAAAATGGCAAACCCCAGAAATTACTCCCTACCAACCGCTTACACTTGATCCTTCTTCCAGCGTCTTTCATTACGGTCAAGCAATTTTTGAAGGAATGAAAGCCTATAAGGACGATCAAGGGGAAACCTGGCTGTTTCGACCAGAAGAAAACTTTAAACGCTTTAATCGATCTTCTAAAAGACTTCAAATTCCTGAATTTCCTGAATCCTATTTTTTTGAAGGCTTAAATAAATTATTGTACTTGGACAATCAGTGGATCAAGTCCGGTGAAGGGAACTCCCTTTATATTCGACCTGTAGTTTTTGCTAGTCAAGCCAGTGTACAAGCTTCGGCGGCTAATGAATACATTTTTATGATAATTTGCGCCCCTGTTAAATCCTATTATTCAGGCAGTGAAATCAATGTAGTGATTGCTGAAGAGTTCAGCCGTGCAGCAAATGGTGGGGTAGGTTTTGCAAAAGCCGCTGGAAACTATGCAGCTCAATTCTACCCAACTACCCAAGCCCTAAAAAATGGGTTTCAACAAATCATTTGGACGGATGCTGATACGCATGAATACCTAGAGGAAGCCGGAACGATGAATGTGTTCTTTAGAATCAATAACACGCTAATCACTACGCCTACCAGCGATCGGATTTTGGACGGAATTACCCGCAAGAGCATCATCGATCTAGCCAAACACAAGGGCATAGCTGTTGAAGAACGCCCTATCAAAGTTTCCGAACTTAAAGAAGCACACAAGGCCGGTACCTTGCAAGAAGTTTTTGGTACAGGAACAGCCGTCGTAGTTCTTCCCATCAACAGTTTTTCGCACGGCGGAGAAACCTTCAGCTTACCCAAAGAGACGCCCGTTGCAAACGAGCTAAAAAACTCCCTTTTGGCGATACAGTATAATCAATCCGAAGATCCTTTTAATTGGAGAAGAGCGATTGTTTAATCCGCTTCCAATATTTTTTTTAGGTTGGGTTTAAAATAATTTGGACCTTTCATTACTTTGCCATCGGCTCTGTAGATGGGTTTTCCATCAGCGTCCAATTTACTCATATTACTTCGTTGAATTTCGTCAAAAATTGCTTCAATTTTATCTTGAAAACCATGAGCAATAATCGTACCGCATAAAATATATAGCATATCACCTAAAGCATCCCCAACCTCTATAAGATCTCCTTGCTGGGCTGCTTCCAAGTATTCTTCATTTTCTTCTTTCATTAAATTATATCGAAGCGTTGAAATGGATTCAGGTAAAGCAGCGGTAGGTTTGTCTTCTATTCCGAGTCCGTAGGCTTCGTGAAACGTAGTAACGGCATTGATTGGCTTATTTAACATAGTGTCTTTGAATGTTTATGGATTATTTCTTTCTAAATTAGTCAAAAATTAAAAGATGTTTTCTTTTGGACAACTAATCTTTGCTTTGTGCTTTTTGATTGGATTTACACTAATCATCATTTTCTCTTATCGTTCCGATAAAAAAAAACAACCTTCCTATTTTAAAGGAAGCTATAAAATAGTCGTAGGATTTTTTATCGCCTTCAGCGCCTTGGTGTTGATCAAATATTTAACTCAAAAATGAAAACACTACTTCTTGTATTTTTAGGAGGAGGTGCGGGAAGTGCCTTCCGCTTTTTAATCAGTAAGTTTTTCTTTATCAATAAGGGTAGTTTTCCGTGGTCCACCTTACTTACAAATTATATAGGCTGCCTACTCATCGGTCTATTGGTAGGATGGGCATTGAAAAACGACAGTTTTCGTTCTGACCTTTATTTCTTTACTGC
>JALQVM010000014.1:23832-24077 GCA_023263685.1 Flavobacteriaceae bacterium
GATTGACCACCTTTTCCACTTTTAGCTTAGAAAACATGTTCTTTTTACGCTCTGGAGACTACCCCAGTTTGATAGGGTACACCCTCATGAGTGTTCTAGGAGGTCTGCTTTTCGTATATATAGGACATGCTTTATTTAAACTTATCGCCTAGCCCCCCTTTTTTTTGCTTATTTCATAAATTTTATATTTATATTTTATTATACCCCTATTTTTTAGGGGTATATTTTTTTTAAAATATAAAAAT
>JALQVM010000150.1 GCA_023263685.1 Flavobacteriaceae bacterium
AAGGGTGCTGTCGGGTAGGTGGTGGTCGCAAATGATAAAATCAATTCCAAGTTCCTTTGCGTAGGCAACTTGTTCGTGTGCTTTGATTCCACAATCCAGTGCAATAATTAACTGGATTCCATGCGCTTTGGCTTCGTCAATTCCTGCTTTTGAAATACCGTAGCCTTCTTTGTAACGGTCAGGAATATAGGGAAGGACAACTTCGAGATGGGTTTGTAAATAGGCGCTTACTAAAGCAACTGCAGTAGTTCCATCTACGTCATAATCCCCAAAAACCATGACGGGCTCTGAGGCTGCGATTGCCCTCGCAATTCGTTCGACCGCTTGCGGCATATCTTCCATCAAATAGGGGTCGTGGAGTTGCTCCCATTGCGGTCTAAAATATTCCTTGGCCGCAGTAAAGGACGTGATTCCCCGTTGAACTAATAACACGGCTAGTGCTTCTGGAACATTGAGCTGGGCAACCAACTCCTGTACTTTTGAGTCTTCTGGAGGACTTACGGCTTGCCACAACATACTAGGCCTTATTTTTGGTTCCTTCCACCACGATTACAAACTCGCCTTTAGGCGGATGGGCTTCATAAAAGTGGAGCGCCTCTGCTAAACTTCCTCTAAAGGTGCTTTCAAATTTTTTGCTCAGTTCTCGCACTATGGCCAATTTTCGGTCGGGGCCAAAATAAGGGAGCATTTGCCCCAGGGTCTTAACAATTTTATGCGGAGATTCGTAAAAAACAGTGGTTCTGCTTTCTTCTGCCATTAGTTGTAAACGGCTTTGCCTCCCTTTTTTTGGCGGAAGAAATCCTTCAAAAATAAAACGATCTGAGGGCAAACCACTCTGAACCAAAGCAGGGATCAAAGCCGTGGGACCCGCCAAACATTCCACTTCTATTCCTTGTTTTAAAGCTTCATGAACCAGCAGATAGCCCGGATCTGAAATTCCCGGTGTCCCTGCATCTGAAATTAATGCCATAGTTTTCCCCCTCGAGACCTCTTGAATGATCTGAGATACTTTTTTATGTTCGTTATGCATGTGAAAACTCTGCATCGGGGTCTTTATTTCATAATGCTTAAGGAGCTTCTGACTCGTTCGGGTGTCTTCCGCTAAAATTAAATCTACCTCTTTCAACAGTCGAATGGCCCTTAACGTAATGTCTTCAAGGTTACCTATAGGTGTTGGAATTAAATAGATCAAATGCTAAAAATTATAAAGTTGCACATTTGGGGTTAAGAGGTAAAATGAGTTTGTAAAGTATTCATAAAACGAACCTCTATCGTTTCTTTCTCTTTCCAATGGGGGTATTCTACTTTAACTTTGGTTCGAATAAAGTCTTCCACTTCATCCCAAGTACTGTAAGTAATTATTTGGGATAGCACAGCTTCATAATCACTTACATTTTCCTCAAACAAATGCTTAATAAAAGCTAGGCGGTCATTTAAATCAATGGATAAGGACTGTGCGAACTGATCGTTGATGTTTTTTCGCTCTCCTGTATCGGTTAGCGAACGGACGGATGCTGACTCATCGGATTGGGGTTGTTCCGTACTTTTGGGTACAAAAACGGGGGGCTCATTAACCTCCTCAAACAAACGTTCGTAATTTTCGGGTTCAGGCATTTCGGTCACCATGTTTTTGATGGTTTCCATCATGGGGGGCACTTCAAATTCTTCTTCTTTATCGATCGTATTGGGGGAAGACGAAGCGGTTAAGGTCTCCAAAACAGCTGAAAGTTCAAATTGTTGTCTTTTCCATAAATCGCTTGCTGTAGCATTTTCCTGCATTAATATCTTTTGACAAACAGACAACTCGTAAAGTTTTTGGATGGCTTGGTGAACCTGGTCCGTATCCCATTGGGCTTGATCGTTCAAGACCATTTTGGCCCAAGTATTCAAAGCGCTTTTTATTTTGTCTGTCATACAATAATCTACTTCAACCCAACTGAATTTAATACATTTGCTAGGATAGAGTTCGGTGACTCCCATTAATATAGCTGAAAATTACAAAATGTTTTTAGAAAATACGGTTAACGCAAACGAACAATTTGGATGGATCGAAGTGATTTGTGGCTCCATGTTTTCGGGCAAAACAGAGGAATTAATCCGGCGTTTAAAAAGAGCCCAATTTGCGCAGCAGAAAATCGAAATTTTTAAGCCGGCCATCGACCTGAGATACGATGACGAATTGGTCACGTCTCATGATCAAAACCAAATTCCTTCAACTCCAGTTCCTGCAGCTGCCAATATCCTCATACTTGCAGACGGCTGTGATGTGGTAGGTATAGATGAAGCCCAATTTTTTGATGACGAAATTGTACAAGTCTGTAACGATCTTGCCAACAGAGGAATTCGAGTCATCGTGGCGGGGCTTGATATGGATTATAAAGGAAATCCCTTTGGACCTATGCCCGCACTGATGGCAACTGCAGAATACGTTACCAAGGTTCATGCTATTTGCACCCGAACCGGAAATTTAGCAAACTACAGTTTTAGAACGTCACCCAAAGATGAGCTGGTCCTTTTGGGAGAAAAAGAAAATTACGAGCCGCTTTCCCGAGCAGCCTTTTTTAATGCGACCCAAAAAAAG
>JALQVM010000151.1 GCA_023263685.1 Flavobacteriaceae bacterium
ACCTACGAAGCTTCGTTTGATCGGAGAATCAAAGCCATAGTGGCTCTGGCCCCTTGGGGAATGGAAAATAAGGTTTGGAATACAGAAGGCTTGCTTGGACTTAAAATCCCAACGTTTTTTATTGCTGGGAGTAAAGACGATATTTCCGGTTATGAAAAGGGTATCAAAGCCATTTACCAAGGGGCTTTAAACGCTGAACGCTATCTGCTTACCTACCGGAATGCAAGACACAATGTTGCACCCAACCCTCCTCCAGTTGATGCCTTTCAAGAGGGATTGCCTCTCAATGAATATTTACGTTATGCGGATTCGGTTTGGGATCAAAGACGTATTAATAACATCAATCAACACTTTATTTCCGCATTTTTAGGGTTGAAATTACAATCCAAAGCCTCCTTTGCAGATTATTTAGATCCTGATGCATTTACTGAAGATGCACCTTGGGAAGGTTTTCTGCCACGTACCTCAGTTGGGCTAGAGCTGGACTACCAAAGGGGGAGGGAATGACCCTTAGGGGTTTTGTGGGTCAACGGCCTCTTTTGGAAAATACTTGTTGATAATATAGGGGGGCTGCCAGCGATCTCTTTTTTGAACTAGGGTACGGTAATCGTATTCTTTTGAACGAATTGTTTTAGGATAGAGGTTGAGCGTATCTTCCGTAGCTTTATGATGCCAAACAAGTTCATCCATCATTTCAGCGACTTTATCAGTATAAAGGGTGTCTTTTGCCAAATTGATCAGTTCCTGAGGATCTTGCGTAAGGTTGAATAATTGAGTCTCATCAATTTGAGGATAGCGAATCAATTTCCATTCCTTATCTCTAACCGCCCTCACCGTATTTCGGTAGGCTGTATATAAGCTTGTTCGAACCGTTTCTTCTTCTTTCGTAAGGATTTTAACGAGTGATTTACCGTCGATTTGTTCCACTTGTGGGAGGTGTAAATAATCCACTAGAGTAGGGAAGAGGTCGTATAAATAAACTAATGCTTTGGAGGTCTGCTCCTCGGGAATACCGGGGCCACTCAAAATCAAGGGAACCTTCGTACTGTGTTCATAAAGGTTTTGTTTGCCGAGTAAACCGTGACTTCCCAGGGCAAGCCCATTGTCTGCTGCATATACGATGAGTGTATTCTCATACAGTTTGTGCATTTTTAGGCGATCTATAAGGTCACCTACTCGGTCGTCAATATGCTGGATTAATGCGTAATACTCTGCAAGAGAGGATTGAATCACCTCGGGTGTTCTTGGCCATGGAGCCAGTGTTTCATCGCGGACATTAAAATCATCAAATCGAAACGGATGATGTGATTTGAAATTTTCAGGTAGGGGAATTGCGTCTTCAGCATAGGCTTCGGCATAGGCAGGTGCCGGCGATCGAGGATCGTGAGGGGCTGTATAAGCAATATAACAAAAGAAGGGTTGATCTCTGGAGCTTTTACTGTAACGGTCTAAAAAATCAAGTGCTGCACGGGTAAAAACATCCGTAGAAAACCCCTTACTTGCTAAACTGTCTAAGGTGCCATTGGCATTCATTTTCCTTACGGGTACTTCAAAATGATTGCTCATTCCTCCCAGCATGACCTCTCTACCTTCCTGAAAGGTAGCTTCAAAACTGGCAGCTCCATTATGCCATTTTCCGGTGCCAAAGGTTCGGTACCCGTAGGTGCTTAAATAGTTTGGAAGCGTTTGAACTCCATCCAATCGATCGTATACATGAAAGAGGCTTTTGCCGCTCAAGAGCATGGCACGGCTTGGTGCGCAAATGGCACCGTGGTGTCCACCCATCACATAGCAGTTTTCAAAGCGAGTTCCCTTTTGGGCAAGAGCATCGATATTGGGAGTTTTAATATTGGGGTTGGAGGCTACTCCCAGTGCATCCGCCCTTTGGTCGTCGGTAAAAATAAAAAGGATGTTTGGCTTACTTTCGACTTTTTCACTAGTGTCGGAGGCTGAAAAACTGAGGAGGGCACTAAGGGTTAACAGAAAAAATAACACGTTGGGTTTCATTTTTATTCTAGTTTATAAAGAGGCCTTCTCCCCTTTAGGTAAGCAATCAAGGGTTTTCTTTTACCTAAAAAACAAAAGACTTGTCTTAAGGTACGCATTATTTAGGAGTAAATGGTATACACAAAATCGTATAGTAGCCTTTCCCTTTCCCTGGGTCAAAAGGGCTTTCTCAAATTTCTTTTGAATTTTATTTTAAAAAGTTACAACCTTAATTCGTTCGAAAGGCATAAACCCCAGAATTGGATTGATTTCCATTGGCATCAAGGGCAATGATTTTCCAATAATAAGTGGTGTTGTTTTCTACCTCTACCTCAAGAGAAGTGTCGTTAGCTTCGAAATCCAATGTGCTTATGAGTGTAGAGGCATTGGATTGGTCAAGATAAACTTCATAACGGGTTAAGTCTCCATCGACATCCGAACCTTTCCAGTTTAGCGTCACAAGATTATTGACATCGGGGGTAATGTTGGCCCCTGAACGAGGAGAAATAAGCTCAGTAGGGAAGGGAGCATAATTCACCACAGCATCTCCT
>JALQVM010000152.1 GCA_023263685.1 Flavobacteriaceae bacterium
AATTACCAGCATGGTCATACAAAGTTAAAGTTGGAGAGGCTCTCATAATTTTAAGAAATTCTAAATCTCCTTCAATATAAGCTGTTGTATTTCCACCTTGATGACCACTTGTACTTCTAAAACCTGTTTGTGTAGAAGTTCCAACACTTGTTCCATACTCAAATGATTTTTGATAATATCTATAGCATCTGTCAATTTGAACATCAAAAGGCAAGAACTCAAAATCAGATGCTGCTGTTCCAGCTTCAAATTGTACTCCTGTAACATACCATTCGTTTGATGTGCTATCTGCAAGATTGACTTGACCTACTGCTCTGTTCGCATCTACTTTAGTTCCCCAAGAAGTTTGTATCCTTGAATATTCATACTAAAGTCAGCTAAAGAAGACCAGAAATAAAGATGCATAAAACAGCCCAAGAGCCCCACTAAAAATGAGGCTACCTGACTCTGAAAAAGCAAAGATGCACAAATGCTTGTGGTGGCGAACACCAAAGCGAGTAGTATAAGGGCGCCATAGGAACTGGCTAAAACGGCCCAGTCCAACTGACTTCCTTCTTGTAAAATTCCCTCTAGGGCCACTGCGTGGAATAGGGTTGGAACAAGTGCAATTCCCAAAATCAAGCAAACGCCTATTAATTTCCCTCCAAAAATTTGGTACGGACCTAGAGGTTTTGTTAGCAATAGTTCAAAGGTTCCCTGAGTAAATTCCTCGGAAAAAGTTCTCATGCTTAGACTGGGAATTAAAAAAAGGAATAAGAGAGGACTCAACTCAAAAAAAGGATTAAAATCGGCAAACCCTTTATTGAGTAAATTGAAGGAGGTGTCAAAAAACCAAAGGAGTAGGGCGGTGATTAGAAGGTATCCTCCAACCACAAGATAGGCAGTAAGCTGACTAAAAAACAAACGCAATTCTCTTTTGGCAAGGGTCCACATATTATTCAAAGTGTACGCTGATTAAATCTCTGTAATTTAATCCAAACAGTGAACTCGCACTCCCTACCGTATTTGGATTGCTTTTGTAAACAGCCAATTCCAAATGCCCCGCAGCATTAAATAGCGCCAGTTTTTTTCCGTCTTCCTCTCGCTGTTCTTTCGGCTGACTGAAGTCAATGGCTTGACTGTAGCTCGTAAAGATCTGTCTAAATTTGACGGTACGTGCATGAATCGTAAAAGGTCTAGATTTTCCTATTTCCTTAAATACCTTTTGGGTGATATTGGTAATTACATTTCCATAATTATCAACATAAATGACACTGCCTATGATCTGATTGTTGTCTTGACTTATAACGGGTTTTACGTTGGTCAACTCTTTTATTTTGGAAATTGGAGAACCGATCACCTCCAGGGTGCCTTTCCTAGCAATATGAGCAGCAACCTTTACGAAAACATCCAGTACAGGAAACGAACTGCTTACCGTATTGTGAATATTGATGGCTACTATTTTTTCAGGCTTAATGTCTTCTTTGATTAAAGAAAAAATTCCATTGTCCGCCCCGATAAAGAAGTGTCCCTCCAGTTGCATGGCCAAATGAATGTTTTCTGGTGTAAATTCAGACTCTACACCAATGATGTGGATGCTTCCTTTGGGGAAAGCTTTGTATGCATTTTTTAATACATAAGCCGTTTCAGAAGGATTGTAGGGGCTTATTTCGTGCGTGATGTCGATGATCTCTACATCCTCTACCTGGTCGAGTAAGGCTGCCTTAATCACGGATATTGAATAGTCTTTATGTCCAAAATCTGTCGTTAATGTTACCAGGACCATAAAGTTATTTTTCTCTAATGATTTACGTAAAATTATTCTATTTTTATACGCGACCTCAGTGGTCATTTACAAAAATAATTCATTTTAACCGAGTAGCCTTTGAATGATATAAAAATTGACCTCTCTGAAGTGAACCCTCAAGATTTTTTTGGGGATCAAAACAGGAATATAGCCAAACTGCGGACGTACTTTCCAAAGATTAAAATTGTAGCTCGAGGCAACACACTCAAGGCTTATGGTGAAGAAGCAATCCTTACAGAGTTTAGCAAACGTGTAGAGATGCTTTTAGCACACTTTGGCAAATTCAATATTCTGAATGATGAAATAATAGAGCGCATCGTATTGGCAGGTACTGAAAATTCTGCTGAACTCAACGGTGGAACGGAAACTCAAATTCTGCATGGTGTAGGAGGCAAAATCATTAAAGCCAAAACCTACAACCAAAAACGATTGGTTGAATCCATGCATAAAAACGATATGGTTTTTGCGGCAAGCACAAACGTTGAGATTAGCACTTTACCCGCTCTTTTGCAAAACCCATGTTGTGTGCTGGGCTTCTTCGTCAGTCTAAGCTTAATTTATTTCCACGCTGTTTTAAACATAGGAAGCTTGTACAAATTCATTTACAGAACTTTGACAGGCTGCCATTTTAGAATAATTGTGGTATGTTTATTTAGCCGCTAAAACGTCCAATTTCTCAATAGATGGTGAAGTAGCCAACAATTCAGGTGCATTTTCCATTAACGCCTT
>JALQVM010000153.1 GCA_023263685.1 Flavobacteriaceae bacterium
TAAAGTAATTTTGTACTTTCATTTTTTTAAGATGAATTGGTTTATAGTTAATAAAGGGGCTCGTAAGAGCTCCTTTTTTAATTTATCCAGCTCACCAATCCATCTTGTTTAAAGTTGATTAAAAATCACGGTAGGATCCGCTCAAAAAGACATTGGCTTCTTCTTCCTTAAACAAGGCCTTTTCGCTGTCCCAATGGAGGGTTTTATTAGGGAAACGTCCCGCGATAACGCCGAGTAAAATGGTTTCAGTCAACCGTGCAGCATAGGAAAAAGGTGCAGATACTTGATCCTTACCGAGACAAGCGTCCACAAACTGATGGTAGTGTTTGGGTGCATCTCTTTCGTAATCGTTTTGAGTCGTTCCTAACGAGCCGTTTGGATCGTATTTTGACACCTCTATTTCTTGATATGCCCCGTCAACGATTAGTTTGGGAAGCTCCATGAAATGCGGTAATAGCAAGCGCCCTTTTTCCCCTATAAACATGGCGCCTTGCAAAGGCAGCTTGTCCTTGTTAGGGAGTTTTAGTTCTTTGTTAGATGAAGGCGCCCCTGGGCCATCCGACCAAACCCAAGTTAGGGTTTCTGCCGTATAGTTTGTGCCGGGAAAGGTGTAGGTCACGTTATTGTTTTCTGGAAAACCAAATCCGTTTGGTTTTCTGCACTTGTTTTGGATTGTCATCGGCACATCAAGTGCAAGTGCATTATAGGGCGTATCAAAAATATGAACCCCCATATCTCCCAAGGTTCCACAACCATAATCCACCAATTTTCTCCAATTTCCGGGATGGTAAACAGTTTCTTTATAAGGGCGCTCTGGAGAGGTGCCTAGCCACAAGTTCCAGTCTAAATGATTTGGTACGGGATCTTCTCCCTTTGGGACCGGTCCGTCATACCCCCAGTTTTTGGGGGACCACGCATGTACTTTATGTACTTTTCCGATAATTCCGGACTGAATCAACAAAGTAGCAAGTTTATAATCGTAGAAGGAATGGACTTGAATTCCCATTTGCGTGACTAAATTTTTCTTTTCTGCTAACTGCCGCATGGCACGAGCCTCAGAGACATAATGCGTTAAGGGCTTTTGACAATACACAGGTTTATCCATCTCCATGGCCAAAAGCGAGGCTGGAGCATGCGTATGATCGGGAGTGGAAACCACGACCGCATCAATTTCATCTGCCATGTTGCTAAGCAAGTCTCGGTAATCGGTAAAAGTTTTTGCATTGGGATAAAGTTGTTGTGCCGCATTCAAATTGTTTTGATCTACATCACATAAAGCGACCACATCAACTGCTTCGTGAGAGGCAATTGACTTAAGATCTGCCGCTCCCATGCCCCCTACCCCAATATGAGCAGTTCGCAAACGTTTGGTTCCCTTGGTCATTGCGAAAATTGAAGAAGGTAGTAAAGCGGTTCCGGCTAATGCTGCCGATGTTTTTATAAAATCTCTTTTTTTCATTTGGTTACAGTTTCAAAAGTTGTGAATGTATCGAGCTTAATTTTCTGAAAAATAAAATTAATACAACTCAGTTAAGATACTAAAAAAAAGTAGGTTTTTACAAGCTCTATAATAAATTCCATAGCTAAAGTTGAGTTCGCAAGGAGGCAACAAATTCGTTTTTTTTCACGAAAACAAATTTTATTTTAAAAATTTAATTTTTTTACTTCTAAATCTATATATTTGAGTATAATAAAACGTAAAATGAAAACAATCAAATCTTTCCTTACGTCAGTTGCTGTAATCATCTCAGTTTTCGCTTCACATGCCCAGACAAGCGAAAATCCATGGGCTATTGCTGTTGGCGCTGACCTCATTAACCTTCAGGGCAAAAATGTCGACTCAAAATTAAAATTTGGTGCTCCTGCACTCAGCCTCTCCCGCTATTTGGGTGCTGGATTTTCTGTTGGCGCACAATATGCCGTCGGAAATGCCGAAAACAACAATGTAGATTTAAATTACAGCTCTATTGACGGTGTAGTCAAATACAACCTGTCGGAAGGCAATGTACTCCCCTACCTCTTTGCAGGATATGGCTTGAGTAGATTTGCTGAAGGGGATGACAAAGAAGGATTTTTTCCTTCAACTGAGTCAGGGAGAACCATTTCTGGTGGTATCGGAGTAAACTTTTATCTAGATGATAATTTTGCTGTCAATTTGAGTACCTCCTACCGAGGGGTATCCGAGGAGGACACTTACAACCACCTTCAACACATTATCGGTTTAAGTTACAATTTTGGAGCTGGTGATGCGGACAAAGATGGAGTTCCCGATGAAAAAGATACTTGTCCAGATGTTCCTGGTTTAAAAGAATTTGACGGATGTCCTGACACAGACGGCGACGGTATTCCAGACAACAAGGATCGTTGTCCTGAGGAAGCCGGTACTGAAACCCTTCAAGGTTGCCCTGATGGCGACGGAGATGGAGTAGCTGATATTGATGATGCTTGTCCAGAAAAAGCAGGCTCAGCGAGTATGAATGGCTGTACAGAC
>JALQVM010000154.1 GCA_023263685.1 Flavobacteriaceae bacterium
AAACTTCAAGAATCATTTAATTCTCTAAAAGAAATTAATGCAAAGTTATGGATAATTGAAGATGATAAAAGACAATGTGAACAAGACAAAGATTTTGGGGAAAAATTTATTAAACTTTCTAGAGATGTTGCCCAAGAGGTTAAATAAATCGAGCCGCTCATCAACAAAGCTGCAAGGAGCATCAGCAGTTTTCTGCCGTACCGATCAGCAAAAGGGGCTAAAGCAACAGCTCCGAGTGTCATGCCTATGAGCCCGCTGCTAAAAACGAGCCCTAGGGCCTCTGGAGATATTTTCCATTGGGTGGCAATCACGGGTGCAGTGAAAGAGATGATTAATACATCCATTCCATCCAACATATTGCAAAAAAAACAGACGGCAATAATACTCCACTGGAGACGGTTGAGTTTGAGGGTACCCATACTGCTTATAGAACTTTCCAGACCTTAATCGAAACTGCGTCAGGAAGGCGTTCCCCCGTGCAAATAAAAATGCCATCATTCAACCAATGATAGGGTCCATTCTTATCCGTTTCAAATTTTGGCACGGCTCGAAAGTAGTATTGATCAGAGGTTACCTTTTTTCCTTCCGCAAGCATTTGAGCTACTTCGGGAGCGGCTGCTCTAAGTCCCGTATTTTTAATATACACCAAGAATCCATCGTCTGTCTTAAACTGATAATGCGCTTCCAAATCTGTGACTCCATCGGGGCGTAAGGTTTGCCAATCTGCTCCTCCTCTTACTATGGTTCCTTTAATCTTTGGTCCACTTATTGACCCCCCAATTATGGGTATAATTCTCCGAATACCAAGTGCTGTTTCTCCAACAACCATGGCAGGGTCTAGTTCCACTTTTAACTCACAGATATATTCTAACTCAGGTCCTTGTTGTGCAGTCATGGTTACCGAAAATAAAAGGATTATTAAATTGATTGAAAATAGTGTCTTCATCGTCAAGGGATTGGGCGTTAGCCTTTTTTATTTTCGCTGGGCAGCCATCCATTCCATGATGCTCACTGGCTTTCCTTTCCAAACAACAGGCTTGTTGTCGTAGTCATAAAACACTTGATTGTCGTGTAAATAGACCCAAGACCAATGTCCATTGTATTGAAAACTAGCTCCGCCGTATTGGTCGGTAATGTCAATTACTTTGTCAAATAAACTGTAGTGTACATTTTTACTTCCAATTTGTTTTAATCGCTTATAAAGAGGAGTTGCTGTTTTATCAGCTACCGTAGTGGGATCGTCTTGAGAGTGTACAAACCAGATTGGAATATTTTTTAAGCTTGACAGCTGTGCTTCGGAAACAAATTCATTGAAATAGGCCAAAGAACTAATATAGGCCGCAGCAAAGTATTTTGGGTTCTCGATCAATAGCTTCAACGACATATAGCCGCCATTCGAACAGCCTCCTAGATAAATTCTGTTTTTGTCGATACTAGGATTTTCATTTACAAAACGTTGAATCAATCCCATTAAAGCTTTGTGATAAATATCCTCCTCTTGACCTCTCGTATAGCTTGAAGTTACCCCATGCATCCAACGGGTAGGAGTTTGAGGGGCCAATACAGCCGCACCCTTAAAATGTCTTTGGATGTCAGGTGAAGCATAATTATAGGCTTTGTTTGCAATCAGCGGAATCGTGGGATCTGTTCCTCCTTCACCCCCTCCGTGAAGCCAAATAATCAAGGGAGTTTTGGTTTGATTGGTCTGAGGCAAATAGGAAGCATAGGTCAAAGAAATGCCGTCTGAATGTTGGTAGGTTCCACTGGTATCAAACTCGTCAACTATCGGAATTATCCTGTTGTTTTCTGAGTTCCAAATGGATTGTGTTGGGGTGTGTACTATAGTCATTCTATAATCAATCCAAATGTTTCCACCACTGGTCTCTCCTCTGTAATATTGTATAGGGGATCCCAACGGATTGGTTGGAGCTACTGTAAGCAAAAGGGTGGTATGATCGCCCTCGGCTGTAAAAGTCCCTTCTTCATTTGAAGGAAATGCCCTGAGTACCGTTCTCTCCCCGGATTGAAAGCGAGGGGGAATGGGTGCAATTGCTGAACTCCGACTCACAAGTACTTGAAAATCTTCCGCCTTTAATTCTTCTGAAGGAATCGAAGAATCCAAAATGACTTTATTCACCCCAGGACCCCAGTCAAATCCAGTGATTACGGCAGTATAGTCGCCCGAAGAATTTGATTGTGCTTGAGTAGAAAAAAAGGTGATGGATAATACAAGGGACAGCAGCAGGAATTGCTTACGTTTCATAATAATTAGTTTTAATTCAATTGAAGTTTCAAAATACAAAATACAGTAATACTAAGAATTACAATTGATTAATTTATTTTGAAAAACTGGATTGTAAAATCCTAAGAAGAAACTGAAATG
>JALQVM010000155.1 GCA_023263685.1 Flavobacteriaceae bacterium
GAACTCCAGGAAAATCGGGAGATGATGGAGGAATTCAAGCTTCAGGAATGGATCGTGGTGCTGGTGGAACAGACGGACACTTCGCTAACTTTATCGAAGCAGTTCGTAAGCACGACGCCAGCATTTTAAATGCACCGATAGAAACCGGTCACCTTTCTTCTGGACTGGCACATCTTGGAAACATTGCCTATCGTATGGAAAAAGTACTCACCTTTAATCCGCAATCGGAGAAATTTGTCAACGATCCGGAAGCCGATAAAATGCTGACTCGCAATTATCGTGAAGGATTTGAGGTGCCCAATCAAGTTTAATAAATAGTACACTTTGTTCCTAACGGGTAGTTGAATTCAATTCATCTACCCTGTTGGGGCTTTTCCTAATAAGAATCTTATTTCATGAAAATAAAATTAAACCCATACCGTTACCCTACAGCCGTGTTGGTTGCGGTAATGCTTTCTTCCTGTGTTTCTAATGAAACCACTACGCAACAAGACCAAAACTATTTAAGGGGAGAACTTCCCGTTCAAGAAGGGATGGTTGTTTTTAACCAAAATTGTGCGAGTTGTCATAATTTCAATGCTACAGAAATTGGTCCCAGCTTAGCCGGAATTACCAGTGTCAAAGACAAAGACTGGATTAAACGCTTTATACAAAATTCCCAAAAAATGATTCAAGAGGGGGACGAACGGGCTTTGGCTCAATTTGAAAAATTTGGAATCTATATGCCCTCTTTTGAACAACTTACAGCGGAGGAACTGGAAAATTTATTGGCTTTTATCCACAAGTTTTCTGAGGGCGAAAAAAAGAATACCTCCAATCGAAAAGGAGGCTTGCTCAATCCAATTGCAGCGGCCATTCCCACATCAAATTTTAATTTGGTGATCGAGGAGTTTACTACTCTACCTGCCAGTTCAGCAACGGCACCTGATACTAGAATTAATACCCTACGTGCTATTCAAATGGGAGGGAAAGAGCGGTTGTTTATTGCTGATCTAAGAGGGGGTCTGTATGAAATCGTGGATCAAAAACCCCAATTGTATTTAAACCTAAAAGAACAATTGACGGATTTTATTGATGCTCCAGGGTTTGGTTCCGGTTTGGGAAGTTTTGCTTTTCATCCCAACTTTGAATCCAACGGCCTTTTGTATACTACCCATACAGAACCGTCAAACACAAAAAAGGCTGATTATGCCCTTCCGGAAGGAGCCAAGTCGCGTTTGCAATGGATCTTGTTGGAGTGGAAAATTGACAATCCAAATCTAGCCGTTTTTGAAGGGAGTAGGAGGGAGTTGTTACGTGTGGATATGGTGACTCAAATTCACGGTTTTCAGGACCTTACCTTTAATCCCAATGCCCAACCCAATTCTGAAGATTACGGAATGCTTTATTTGGGGATCGGAGACGGAGGTGCTGCCTTAGCCGGGCATCCAGAAATTTGCGGTACAACACAAAGCATATGGGGCAGTGTGGTTCGTATTGATCCGCTGGGTACCAACAGTCCTAACGGTAACTATGGCCTCCCAAAAGACAATCCCTTTCAGGGAGAAGAGGGTCTGGGTGAAATTTATTGTTACGGGTTTCGCAATCCTCACCGCATCGCATGGGAAATCGGAGGTTCAGAAAAAATGTTAATCTCTAACATTGGTCAACACAGTGTGGAAGAGGTGAATTTAGGAAGTAAAGGTGCCCATTATGGGTGGCCGTTTCGAGAGGGATCGTTTGTTTTTGATGTCAATGCAAATCCTGAGCTCGTATATACGCCATCCTCTAAGGACAGCAACGAAGTCTATGTGAATCCTGTCATTCAATACGATCATGATGAAGGCAATGCTGTATCGGGTGGGTTTGTGTATAAATTACCGGAGATTCCCTTATTGCAAAATCATTATCTATTTGGCGATATACCCAGAGGCACACTCTTTCTCACTCCTTTAGCTGAAATTGAAAAAGATCAAACAGCTTCCATTCAAAAAGTTGGACTGGAATTGAATGCAGAGTCTACTTCTTTACTCAATATTCGTCCCAACGAACGGGTGGATTTGCGCTTCGGTCAAGACAGCAAGGGGAAACTATATATTTTTACCAAAAGCAATGGGAAAGTATACCGAATTACAGATTTTAAAGCGTCTTCGAATGCTTCCGGCGATTAGGTTCTCAGGAGAGTAGGTTGTTGAATGAATCAATAAATACTTTTTTATTATTTAAAGATTCTATGTTCTGTAGAAACCGCTTACTTAGCTTTGAACTTTAGGAGACAAAGTGCACTAAAAACAACTTGAATTGACCGTTCTATGGCATCTGTTAGTATAAAACTCGCCACATCAGTTACAGAGCTCAATCAAATTATTGAACTTCAAAGGCAAAATTTAAGAGCTTATTTAT
>JALQVM010000156.1 GCA_023263685.1 Flavobacteriaceae bacterium
GTCTTTTTTAAAAACGAAACCATTAAATTGAAATCACTATGAGTAAAATTAGGCTTGGAGTACTTGGAGGAGGGGGGGATTCTCTCATCGGGGTATTACACCGTGTAGCTTCCAGCATGTACGACCGTTACGAAATCACTGGGGGTGTCTTTAATCCAAACTTTGAGGAAAATATCAAATTTGCAAAACACATCGGCGTCAATACAGACAGAGTATATGTGGATTTTGACACTTTTATTGCTGAAGAAACCAAAAAACCTGTGGATGAACGTATCGAGGTAGTCTCCGTACTTACTCCTAATTTTTTACACTTCCCCATGGCGAAAAAACTGTTGGAAAATGGCTTTCATGTGATCTGTGAAAAACCACTGACTACTTCTTATGCTGAAGCCCTTGAACTTGAGGCTCTTCAAAAGAAAAACAAAGCAATTTTTGCGGTAACCTACACCTACACAGGATATCCAATGGTGCGACACATGAAACACATGATTGCTTCGGGTGCTTTAGGTGCAATTCAAAAAGTGGATGTACAATACTATCAAGGGTGGATAAACCCAGTAATTCACGATCCTGAAGTTCGAAAGACAGTATGGCGTTTGGACCCTAAAAAAGCTGGAATAAGCTCTTGCATAGGAGATATAGGAACCCACGCTTTTCAAATGACAGAATACCTCACGGGGCTTGAAGTGAAATCTGTTTTGTCAGACCTCAACATGTTGTACGATGACAACAGCTTAGATCTGGATGGGACTGTATTGATTCGTTTTTCAGATACCGCAAAAGGGGTTATTCGCGCCAGTCAGATTGCTACAGGTGAAGAAAATGGTCTTACCGTAGCAGTATATGGAAGAAAAGGGGCGTTTAAATGGGAACAAGAAAACCCAAACGTACTATACCACATTACCGATGACGAACCCAAAAGAATCATCAAGCCGGGTCATGCTTATGTCTCTGACGTTGCTGCGGACGGAACCAAACTGCCTGGAGGTCACCCTGAAGGAATTTTTGATGCAATGGGAAATATTTACAAAGGAGTGGCCAAGGCACTACGAGGAGAAACTGCTTACGCAGGTGAATATCCTACCATGAACGATGGTGTTCGTGGGATGCTCTTTATTGAAAAAGTTGTTGAATCTCATAAAAAAGGAAATGTATGGCTCAGCCTGGAAAAGCAATGAAAACGGTAAAAGGACCCGGAATTTTTCTTGCGCAATTTGTTGATAGTAAAGCTCCGTTTAATAGTCTTGATGGAATGTGCCAATGGGCGGCAGACCTGGGCTATAAAGGAATTCAAATTCCCACATGGGAGTCCTTTCTCATCGATTTAGACAAGGCCGCAGAAAGTCAAACTTATTGCGATGAACTCAAAGGGAAAATCAACTCTTATGGTTTGGAAATTACTGAACTCTCTACCCATTTACAGGGTCAGCTCGTCGCAGTACACCCCGCCTATGATTTAATGTTTGACAATTTTGCGCCAGCCGCACTAAAAAACAATCCCAAAGAGAGAACCGCCTGGGCCGTAGAAACTTTGAAAAAAGCAGCAATTGCTAGCAAACGACTAGGGCTAAATGTTCACGCTACCTTCTCTGGTGCACTACTTTGGCATACCTGGCACCCCTGGCCTCAACGTCCAGAGGGTCTAGTAGAGCTGGGTTTTGCAGAGCTGGCTAAAAGATGGAAACCTATTTTGGATGTTTTTGATGAAAATGGAGTGGACGTCTGCTATGAAATACACCCTGGAGAAGATTTACACGACGGGGTAACTTTTGAGCGCTTTTTAGAAGCTACAGGAAATCATAAAAGAGTAAACATCCTTTACGATCCCAGTCATTTTGTATTACAACAACTGGATTATATCGAGTATATAGATCACTATCATGAGTTTATCAAAGCCTTTCATGTTAAAGACTCTGAGTTTAAACCCAATGGAAAAAAGGGTGCTTTTGGAGGATATGGCGATTGGATTGATCGGGCGGGTCGATATCGTTCCCCCGGAGACGGTCAAATTGATTTTAAAACCATTTTTACTAAACTGACCGAATACGGTTGTGATGTATGGGCAGTTATGGAGTGGGAATGCTGTATAAAAAGCCCAGAACAGGGAGCTCGAGAAGGCGCTCCCTTCATCAAAAACCACATCATAGAAGCAACTCAAAAAACTTTCGATGACTTTGCCGGAGGAGCTATAGATGAAGCCTTCCTCAAAAAGATTTTAAACCTTTAATGTATAAAACAAATGAAAAAATTAATTTTTGCACTGCTTGCAGTAATCCTTCTAAGCAGCTTTGACACCACAAATTCAGAAAAAAATCAAAT
>JALQVM010000157.1 GCA_023263685.1 Flavobacteriaceae bacterium
CAAATTCGACAAACCACTCAAGAGCTTCGGGGTTTTTTAAAGCATCTTTGCTTAATGAAGTCCCTAAAGCCATTCCGCTGAGTAATTTTTTTATGGGAATTTCCACCTTTTTACCGCTGATAGTGTAAGGTATATCGGGTACTAGATACATATAATCGGGCACGTGTCTTGGAGAACACTCATGGCGAATGTCTTTTTTTAATTTGTTAAAATCAAGTGGGCTATTTGCTTTTAGAAACAGATACAACGCATCCTCGTTTTCTTTTACTATATGCAGTATTAAACTGTCCGCTACCTCCTTTCGTTTGTCAAAAAATGTGTAAAACTCAGCTGTTCCTATACGAACTCCGGCGCGGTTTAAAGTAGCGTCTGAGCGGCCATGAATGATAAAGCCTCCTGAGGTTGTTTCAGTTGCCCAATCGCCATGGTTCCATAGGGTTTTATAGAGAGAGAAGTAACTCTTTTTGTAAGTTGAAAAGTCCTGGTCTCCCCACAGAGCTTTGGGAAATGCAAGAAAAGGTCCATCCAGAACCAACTCACCCGGGGAGCCTATAATTTTTTTACCCTCATCATTGTAAATCGAAACGGGAGCGCCAAGCATTTTACATTGGATTTCTCCCGGTATTTGTTCTAGTTCTGGATGCCCCCCGACAAATGCGGTACACACATCCGTTCCTCCGCTTAAAGAAATAATATGGGTGTGGGGGAATGCGTTTTGAAGTTGGACTGCGGTTCGCGCATCCAATGGTGAGCCTGTAGAACCCAGTGTTTTAAGAACGTCTTTGGCGTCGGTTGCTTCGAATGAAGAATTTTTAAAAAGGGCTTGATAGTACGAGGCACCATGTCCGAAATGGGTGATTTTAGCCTTGGCTGCAAAATCCCAAAGTACATTTTGATCTGGATAATTTGACGCCCCATTATACAGACATAGGGTTGCCCCACAAAGCAAACTGCTTAAGGCATAATTCCACATCATCCATCCGGTGGTGGAATACCAAAAATACCGCTCTCCCGACACTACATTTTGATGAAGCCCCAGAGCTTTAAAATGTTCCAAGAGCATGGCGCCTGTTTTGTGAACAATTGCTTTGGGCTTGGCGGTAGTCCCGGAGGAAAAAAGAATCCAAATGGGGGCTGAAAAGTCAACTGAAACAAAGGAAAGCTCTTCCAGGCTTTTGCTTTGTTGGTCAAACGCATCATAGGCCTCTAGACGGATTGACTTACACCCACCCCCTAATGTTTTTTCTAGCTGGGTCACCTTATTAGTAATAGTGTATGTTTTACCGTTATAGGTATAGGAAGAATAGCAAAAAAGCACTTTGGGATCGAGCTGTACAAAACGATCACAAACCGCTTCTATCCCAAAATCTGGGGAACACGAGCTCCAAATAGCGCCCAAGGAATTGCAAGCTAAAAATGCCGCCACCGTTGCCGGAGTATTGGGCCCATAAGCGGCAACAACGTCGCCTTGTTGTATCCCTGCACTTTGGAGTTGCTTTTGTATGTTAACGGTTTGATGTAGCAGCTGCTGCCAACTGATTTCTTTAAGTGCCGTAGTCTCGCTTTGGTATAGTAAGGCAGCTCGTTCCGTAGTGAAATTTTTAAAGACGTGCTGGGCATAACTCAATTTAGAACCTGAAAACCAGTCGGTATCCCAAAGGGGTGCCCCCTTTTGTTGAACCTGAGTATAGGGTTGGTCAAAATCAATCTGAAAGTAGGCGGCAATCGATTCCCAAAATTCACTACTGTGGTTGATGCTCCAGTGGTGATATTCGGGATAGGAGCTGAACTTAATTTTATATTCCCTAGCTAAAAACTGAAGGTAATCTCTATAAACCGAGGTTTTGGAAGCATCCATAACTGGCTGCAGTTTTATCAAAAATTAATCTTTCCCAAGTAGCTTTTTAAAGGTTTTGATTTCGCATTGATAGAAAGCATTCCCTCTTTTAGTCCCTTTAATCCAAAAAAAGATTGCTGACGCTGCTGTAGCAATCAATCCAATAAGAAGTACTTTATCCATGGTGTTTCTTTTTTTTGAAATACTTAAACCTTAGAACCCTGATCGCAAGAAAGGTCAAAACGGTACCTATCATGCCAACTACAATTTCTAAGCCGTAGTTTTGTAATAGTGTTTCCATGCGATTCTTTACTCAAAGGTACTCATTGCATTTTATTCCAAGACCTCGGATTTAGATTTTATTAGTCGTTGTATCTTTAGCAAAGAAAACAATCCGTTTAAAAAAAATTTAAAATCACGGTAGGGTAAAACAAAAGTTGTTT
>JALQVM010000158.1 GCA_023263685.1 Flavobacteriaceae bacterium
TAGATAAAAAGGGATAGATTCCATTAAATCCCCCTTGAACAAGCAGGCCGATCAAGAATATTTGCACGAAGACAAAAGCCGAATACACGGGTAAATTTCCATAACTTATCATCGCGATAAAAGCCAATATCATAAAAACGAATATGGTCTTATGCAAGCCTTTTTTTCCGCCAATGTATCCAATTAATGCTGATCCAATAGCAGCGCCAACATTAAGTGCAACTCCTACCAATGCAGAATCATTGAAGCTAAATCCAGATTCTTGTGCGAGGGTTGGCACCCAACTTAAAATGGAATAAAGGGTCATAAAACCTGAAAAAATTGCCAACCACGCCCATAACGTAAAGGGTAAATAGCGCCGGTTAAACAAGGTTTTGTATCCCCTTGGTTCTACACTGGGGAAGGTGGGTAGTGTTTTAAATGCATCAAGATTCATTTTCTTGCGAATGCGATTTATTTTTTCGAGTGCGTTTTTGGGTTTTACTTTGGCTAAAAACTCAATAGAGTCGGTCATAAAAAAATAAACCAAAGCAAACATGAGTAAAGAAATAATCCCTGCGAAAAAAAATGCAGCCCTCCATCCGTACATTGGAATAAACCAAGCACTAAACAAACCCGTAAGAATAGCTCCTACAGGCCAACCGCCTTGAACTAATCCCACGCAGAAATCTCGATATTTTTTAGATGAAAATTCAGCAGCGGTTGCCGCCATGGTGGGCAGCAAACCTCCAATTCCTAAACCCGTTAAAAATCTCAAAACCAGGACCATATAATAACTTTCGGTAAAAACAATCCACAGCATGCCGATACTTTCTACGGCCAGCGCCCATAGAAATGTTGTTTTTCGTCCCAGACGGTCGGCTAAAGGGGCAATAAAAAAACCGCCTAGGGTCATGCCTGCTAAAGCGGCACTAAAGAGATAGCCCATCTCTATTTTACTCAATCCCCATTCTTCAATTATTTTGGTGCTGGAGAAGGATATAAGCATGATATCGATCCCGTCGTTGAAATTCAGTATAAAACAGAGTGCGATGATCAGTTTTTGGTAGGCAGTCATTTTTAAGATTGTTTGACTCATGAGTTGATGTTTACAATAATTTTAGGGTATTCCCCTGTAACGGCCAATTCAAAAGCCTCTTGTAGCTCTTCAAAATTTTTATAAAGCGAAATGATTTTACCAGGTTGTACCCCCTTGTTTTCTATCAATCGAATTACTTGTTGAAAGTCCTGAGGATGATTGTATACTAGTGAAGGCAGAATAGTAATGCCACTCCTGACCATTTTTAAAGGTTGAAATTCTGCTTTCGCATCAGACAGACCTAAGAGCACTACTGTGGCTCCGTGGGGTGCAGAAGAAATCGCAGTGCCAGCCGTAGTTTTTGCCCCAGCACATTCAAAAACGGCTCTTACCTCCTCATTTTTCCATTGGGTTGCTATGTCTTCAACGGCAACGATCTGGGCTCCAAATTTTTGGGCGAGTTTGCATTTATTTTGATTGAGGTCAGAAGCGAGTACCTGGACTCCCATGTTCGTAGCGAGATGAACCAACAGCAGACCAACCGCTCCAAGGCCAAGGATGGCTATACGATGTCCTTTTAAATTTTCAACTGTATGGAAGGCGTGATAGGCAACCGCCAAAGGCTCTATGACAACCCCATCAGCATCTGAAATTGCAGGGGGTAAGGTGTGGGCAAAATCACTGGGTAAGGTGACCGAATCTGCAAAACACCCCGCTCTGTTTAGCCCAAGTATTTTTTTATTTATACAAATATTTGATCTTCCTTCTTGACAAAATCTACAGTCACCACACGAAATATTGGGTTCTAGAACCACCCTTTCACCTTTTCTTTCTTTAGGTACTTCCAACCCCACCTCAGTAATGATTCCTATGGCTTCATGACCCAAAGCTGTAAAATCAGGCATGGGACGGTGTCCTAAAAAAAGATGTACATCACTTCCGCATATACCAACTTGTTTTACAGCCACTCGTACTTCCTTTTTCTCAAGAGGAACGGGGTCTACTTGTCGGAAGGAGATCCGATTAGGTTTGGATAAATAAGTACTTTTCATAAAATAAGCCTCTTTAAACTGCTAAAGTAAATGAAACTGAAATTGAAAACCATCATATTGAGGAACC
>JALQVM010000159.1:0-1847 GCA_023263685.1 Flavobacteriaceae bacterium
TTATTCAACATACTCACGAATAGGTTGGACAAGCGTTCTTTCTTTTCGTCGAAATGGGTGTAGGCTCCGTGCTCAACTCCAAGATTGGAACCTCCAGCCAATATCAGCGGACAATTTCTCGCATTATGTGTGGTACTACATGCGCTTCCATAAAGAATTAAAGAATTGTCCAAGAGCGGCCCATATACATCGGTTGTGTTTTTCATCTTGTCAAGGAAGTAATTAAACTGTTTGGCATACCAACGGTCTAGTCGCCCCCAATTTTCCCAATGGCCCGTAGCGTTGTCGTGTGATATTGTGTGATGCCCCTGAAGGCCTAAGGCTATTTTAGGGAAATTATCACCAAAACCCATACCGTCTTCACGAGCCATCATATAACTCATTACTCGGGTGATATCGGTTTGAAAACCAAGAACCATTATGTCCATCATGGATCGTACATAATCTTCTGGAGCAGTCGTAGGGTCGATATCCAAATCGATTAAGCTAGCATCAAACTTTTGTAGTGGAACATCGAGCCATTTTTCATTTCTGCTCAATTGCTTTTCAACTTCGTTTAACGAACTTAAATATTCATCGAGTTTTACTTTATCGTTTGCTCCTAAGCGTCTTTTAAACCCTTTACTGTCCTCAAGTACCAGATCTACAATCTTTTTTCCCTGGTTTAGACTTTTTCTTCGCTCTTGGGTAGTATCTCCTCCGTTGGGTGAAAAATACCGCTCAAAGAGTTCCCGTTGTCGGTGTTCTGAAGGGATGGGTTTTCCAGAAGAATTAAAGGATAAGGTTGAGGTTCTTGATTTGTATCCCACACCACCATCTGTAGATAAGGTCAAGGATTTAAAACGGGTGTATTTGCTTAATTTTTCCGCGGCTACTTGGTCTACCGAAATACTGTTTTTGTATTCTCCTCTAAGGTCACCCCCAGTCAGAAAAGAATCTCCTGCCATATGCCCCAAAACAGTTCGACTGAAAGGGTGACTCAATCCTCCTAAAATAGACAGGTCTTTTCGGTGTCCTTTGAGGGGATCTAAGCTGTGGGTTAGTTGGTATTCTTTTCCTTCTCCTAAGGGAAACCAATTCCATTTTTTATAATAGGGACTGTCTTTTGGAGGCATGGCAACTCCATTGGGAAAGTACAGAAAACAGAGACGTTTGGGAGGAAGTGGCTCGGTCAATTTTGAGAAACTGGTCATGGCCATACCCTCAAGGTAAGGGAGCATACAGCTTACCCCTAATCCTCTAAGAAAGCTACGTCTGTCTAAATGCCAAGATTTTTTACTCATTACTAGAATATTTTTTCAAACCAACTGGGCTCTTTTTTACTAAAGGAGGGACTGAGTATGATTTGCTCAAGTACCGTCCTAAAACGATAATCGTCCGCAATTACTTCTTCTACAATATACTTAATTTCTTTTTCATCCTCAAAACCAATGTCTCTTCCAAGCGCATAGGCAAAAAGATTTTCTACCAGCGTTTTCGTAAAATTATCTTTTTTCAATTTTAGAATATAATCTTTTATTCCAGCGATTCCTTCAATTTTTGTTCCATCGGGCAATTCAGATTTTGAGTCAATTGGCTTATCCTTTGCCATCAACTGATACCTTCCTACGGCATCATAATTTTCAAAGACCACTCCATAAGGGTCTATTTTCTGATGGCAATCCATACAGGAGGCCTTATTTCTATGCAGAAATAGTTGCTCTTTTAAAGTGAGTTGTTCAAAGCCGGGTGTATCGGGATCCAATTGGGGAACATTGGGAGGAGGGGGAGGTGGGTGTTCACCCAATATCTTTTCTTTTAACCAAACTGCGCGTTTGATGGTATGGGCCTGAACCCCATCGGAATGT
>JALQVM010000159.1:1857-2087 GCA_023263685.1 Flavobacteriaceae bacterium
ACCGCTCGAAATTCATTTCCCTTTACACCGTCTATGCCGTAGAACTCTGCAAGATTTTGATTTAAAATCGCAAAATCTGAATCAATAAAATTGAGTATGCTTAAATCCTCTTCTAGGACATAATTAATAAATGCATAGGTTTCCTTGAGCATATCTTCTTTTACAAAACGGGTATAGTCCTCGTATTTTTGAACATTGACGTCCATGGTTTGATGACGATCTAGGCGAAG
>JALQVM010000015.1 GCA_023263685.1 Flavobacteriaceae bacterium
ATTTTGCAATACATTTCCTCTTCATAGGCTCTGTATTGGTATAAGAAAAAGTTTTTTTGGTCGGAAGGGTCTTGAAAGTCAATTGTGATAACATCTCCAGGAATATAACCTCCATAGCCCTCGTCATAGGTCATTTCTGGAGTAAATTCTGAGTAAATTTCTTGTATTGGAACCAATTCGGGTATTTGTTCTGTTGTAGACCGGTAAATTTCTCCATTGGGAAGGGTAACTTCTACCTCCCACCGAGAACCTGGCGAGAGTATAAAATCATCGGCAATAAAATACACCGATTCAATTTCTTGAAATGGAAAGCGCTCTTGTGTATCCGAATTGATTAACTCAACCCTACAATCCGTAATGGGTTTCGAAACGTATTTTCCGAATTCAAACAAAGTCTTTTTTACAGTAACCTTGGTTGTCCCGGGAATAGTTGATGCTAAACCATTAATGACTATAAGACCCTCTTGAAAATCAAACTCGGGGGTTACCGGATCTATACAAGCAAAAAGGAAAAAGAATAAACTAAATTTTATGTACTTTAGTTTAGCTTTTGTAGCGGTTAAATAATTTTTCAAACAATTTTTTTAGCATCTCAAATTTACAAAAACAATATAGATAATACCCTTTCATAAAAAATTAAACCAAATGAAACTTAGAATTCATCTTTTTCTCTTGCTAGCCTTATCCTTTATTCAGACTCCAATCCTCGCCCAAGAATTTGGTCTCCAACTTTACAGCCTGAGAAACCAATTTAAAAACGACATTGAAAATTCCCTAAAAACAATTGCAGATTGGGGCATACATACCATTGAAGGTGGAGATACCTACGGCATGGAAGAAGCAAAATTCAGAAGTTTATTGAGTAAATACAAGTTGAACCCCATCAGTATAGGCGCGGATTACGACGAACTGAGAAAAGATCCAAAGGCAGTTGCTGAAAAGGCATTGCGCTATGGAGCTCGTTTTGTGATGTGTGCCTGGAGTCCTCATGACGGCAATCGGTTTGACATTGAAAATACCAAAGCCGCGGTTAAAGTATTCAATGAGGCTGGCGCGATCTTAAAAAGAGAAGGAATTACCTTGGCGTATCATGCACACGGCTATGAATTTAGACCTTATGAATACGGAACCCTCTTTGATTATATGGCTAAAAATGCCAAAAACTTCTCACTTGAAATGGATGTTTTTTGGATTACCCATGGAGGTGAAAACCCCATTGCACTTCTAGAAAAATACCCTGATTTTGTCGTTATGCTTCATCTCAAGGATATGGAAAAAGGAGTCAAAGGAAATAATACTGGCGGTGAAGATGTGGAAACAAATGTAGTTTTAGGACAAGGTCAAATTGACATAGAAGGCATTGTAAGAAAAGCCCACGAACAGGGGGTTCGCTATATGTTTATTGAGGATGAATCTTCCAGAGTAGAAGCTCAGGTTCCTCAAAGTTTAGAGTTCTTAAAATCGATTAAGCTCAACTAAAGTCTTCCGGTTTCGGATGTTTCCAAGCCGCCCGGTAAGGACGTTGTAGTCGTTGGGTCGCTTCGGCATCGTCGATTACTATTCGATTTTCAGGATCGTAGGCTAAAGGGCGGCCTAAGTCCATGGCAATATTTGCTAAAATACAACTGGCAGTTGATCGGTGCCCCTCGAGTACGGAAGCTGCTGGAAGGTTTTTTTCTTCAATTGCTTTTAAAAAATCCAACATATGAAGTCGGGTTGCCGGAGCTGCATGCAACTCAATATTTTTTTCCGTTAAATCCTCTGGATATTGTTCGCGTTCATAAAGACAGTTTTTGTGAATTTTCTTTCCTTCTCCGTTGGGAATAAAATCGTATTGCATCGGACTTCCTGCCAGCGTCCCGTTCGATCCAAAAATTTTAAAAGCCCAGGGATATTCCTTATCTACTGTGGTTCCCCAAGTTCGATGTTGCCAGATACAATTTAAATTTTCGTATTCAAATACTGCGGTTTGAGTATCTGCAATATTTGATTTTCCACTGTTTTGAACATAGATTCCCCCTTGAGAGGAAATACGCTGTGGCCAACCCAAATCCAACATCCAACGCGCAGCATCAAACATATGAACACACATGTCGCCCATGATACCATTTCCGTATTCCATAAAGGCACGCCACCACCCCCGATGCGGCAAACCGTCGAAAGGACGTAAGGGAGCTGGGCCCGTCCATTGCTCATAATCAAAATAATCAGGCACCTCTTGCAACGGGGGATTTGCGGTAGACCTCATGGGGTAATAACAATTCATCTCTACATGCGCAATTTCTCCAAGAAGTCCTGCGTCGACTATATTTTTTTTAGCTTCCAACAAATGGGGTGTATTTCTTCGCTGCAACCCCACTTGGATCACTTTGTTGTATTTGGAAGCTGCTGCCACTACCGCTTCTCCCTCAATAACATCTACACTTATGGGCTTTTGAAGATACACATGTGCACCCGCCTCTAAAGCGGCTATGGCTTGTAAGGCATGCCAATGATCTGGAGTGCCAATCAGTACGATATCCAACTCGTGTTTGGACAACATGGTTTCATAATTTCCGTACAACTGGGGTCGCTTATGATTGGGTTTTCGTTGCTGAATCAAATCGGCCGCTTCCTTCAACTGCCGCTGATCTACATCGCAAAGACATACCACCTCCACTTCCGTGACCTGCATTAATCGAAACAGATCGCTCTTACCGTACCACCCAGTCCCAATCAGCCCTACTTTATAGGGTTTTAAGGGATGCATTAAATCAAATCCGTAGACCCCAAAACTGGAGAGCACCAAGGATGCAAAAGTCCCTTTTAAGAAATGCCTGCGATTGATAGTAAATGTTTTGGTTTCCATAGGCCATTGTAAAATTTTTCTTTTAAATTTAATTACAAAGAACAAATTACCTAAAACATTTTATTCATGAAGTATTGCATCTCTTATTTGTGCTTGATTGTACTGCTCATCACCATGGGTTGCGATACGGACTCTAAGTCAACCGCACCTCCTCAACTGCTATGGTATAAAGGGGCAGCCACAGTTTGGGAAGAAGCCCTACCCGTCGGAAACGGTCGTATAGGCGCAATGGTTTTTGGCGACCCCAAGAACGAAAGAATTCAACTCAATGATGATTCGCTTTGGCCAAAAGATTTGGGATGGGATCATCCAAGTGGCACTCCAGAGGATTTGGCATACATTAGAAGCTTACTGGAAAAAGGTGCCATACAAACGGTAGATTCCCTTTTGGTAGAAAAATTCTCACGCAAAACGGTAGTCCGATCGCATCAAACGTTGGGTGATTTATTCATAAAACTAAACCATGACACTATCACAGACTACAAACGCAGTTTGAATTTAAATGAGGCAATTGCCCAAGTCGCCTACCAATACGAAGGGCATCAAGTTACCCAAACTACCTTTGCTTCCGCTCCAGACCAAGTAATCGTGATTACCTTAAAAAGTGATCACCCCGAAGGCCTAAACGGAACCATTCAACTGGAGCGCCCAAAAGATGAAGGAATTCCAACTTCAACAACCCATACCGCGGAAGGCAATCTTATCATGGAGGGAGAAGTTACCCAACGCAAAGGAGCTTTTGACTCCAAGCCCAACCCTATCCTTGAAGGAGTTCAATTCCAAACTATCGTAGAACCTTTGATCCAAGGCGGTGAGCTAACGCTAAGCGCAAATGCATTAGAGTTAAAGGGAGTAAAAGAAATCGAACTGCGCATCGTTACCAACTCCTCATATTATCATCAAGATTATAAATCGGTAAATAAAAAGCAGCTCAACACGGCTGCAAACTATACTCTTGAGGAACTAAAACACCGACACATCGAGGACCATCAAGCGCTTTTTAACAGAGTGCGTTTTGACATCACAACCGACAATACCCTCCAGGCGTTGCCTACGGATCAGCGCTTGGAAGCCGTAAAAGCAGGTGCAGTAGATTTGGAACTTCAAGAAACACTCTTTCATTTTGGGCGCTATTTACTAATTGCCTCTTCCAGAGAGGGCACCTTGCCTGCTAACCTTCAAGGCTTATGGAATCCACACATCAATGCTCCTTGGAATGCGGATTACCATCTCAACATTAACCTTCAAATGAACTATTGGCTTGCTAACCTCACCCAACTGGATGAACTCAACATGCCTCTATTCGATTACCTGGACCGTTTGATAAAAAGCGGAAAAACTACGGCTCTAAAAAACTTTGGTACCAGAGGATCTTTTTTACCTCATGCCACCGATCTTTGGGCACCTACCTGGTTGAGAGCCCCCACCGCCTATTGGGGAGCTTCTTTTGGTGCTGGCGGCTGGATGGCTCAACATTATTGGCAGCATTATCTTTTTACCCGCGACAGCCACTTTTTAAAAAATAGAGCGTTTCCAGCCATTGAGGCGGTAGCCCATTTTTACAGCGACTGGATCATTGAGGACAAACGAGATGGAACTTTAATCGCAGCTCCTTCTACCTCTCCAGAGAACAGGTATTTAGACTCAAATGGAACCCCTGTTTCCAGTTGCTTGGGAAGCGCCATGGACCAGCAAGTAGTTACTGAGGTCTTTACCAACTACCTCAAGGCTGCCAAAATTTTAAATCATGAGGACGAATGGGTAGGAACCATTAAAAAACAATTGCACCAATTACGACCGGGGTTTCAATTAGGCTCTGATGGACGCATACTGGAGTGGGATCGCGAATATCTCGAATACGAACCCGGACATCGTCACATGTCACATCTCTATGGATTTCACCCGGGAGACCAAGTAAGCCTTTCAAAAACACCCAAATTATTTGATGCGGTTCGCAAAACACTGGACTATCGCCTGGAACATGGAGGGGCTGGAACCGGTTGGAGTCGTGCTTGGCTTATCAACTGTGCCGCTCGGCTGATGGATGGTGGAATGGCACAAGAACACATTCAACTCCTTTTTGAAAAGTCCATTTTTTCGAATTTATTTGATGCTCATCCTCCTTTCCAAATTGATGGTAATTTTGGATACACTGCTGGCGTTGCAGAACTTTTGGTTCAATCACACGAAGAGGGAATTATTCGGATTCTACCTGCCTTACCCCCAAACTGGGAAAAGGGTTTTGTCAAAGGACTTAAAGCAAGAGGAAATATCGAAGTGGACATGGAATGGGAAGCCACTCAACTAAAATCACTACAATTGAAAGCTAAGTACGACACTGAAAAGCAAATCAATTACAAAGAAAAACAAATCACAGTGTACTTAAAGGCCGGTATTCCGTATCAACTTACCATTTAAACTATATTTTATATGAAAAAAACATTCTTTTTTAGCCTGGGCTTATTCCTCATTTTATCCACCTTCAATGGCTTTAGCCAGCAAAGCAAATTCGAAGGGAAAAGGCTTTTGATCTATACCAAAAACGGCAAGGGCTATGTGCATGAAAACATTGCAACAAGTGTTGAAACCCTAGAAAAAATTTGTGAATCCATGGGTGTTGAAACCGTGGTCAGTGAAGATCCCGCTCTTTTTACCCGCCCAGAAATCAACCGTTTTGATGCGGTCGTTTTTGCCAATACAAACAATGAAGCCTTTGATACTGAACAGCAAAGAGAGGCCTTTAAAAAGTATTGTCAAAGCGGAAAAGGTTTTGGCGGAATTCACTCTGCTACTGGCTCCGAACGCCATTGGCCTTGGTTTTGGAAACTGATCGGAGGTTCTTTTTTACGACACCCTCCTTTTCAAACGTTTACCGTAAAAGTAAACCGTTCAAATCATCCCTCTACCCAACATCTAGGCTCCACTTTTGACCTGGATGATGAGTGTTATTTTATTAAAAACAGTAACCCCAGTTTTAAAATTTTACTCGAAGCGGATTTATCCACTGTATCTGAAAACGACAAGGGTAAAAAAGTTTACCGTCCAGAGCGGGCCCCCTTGAGTTGGTACAATACGTTTGACGGTGGAAAACAATGGTATACCGCCCTAGGTCACAGCAAAGATTTGTATGCCCTGCCTTGGTTTCAAAAGCACTTACAAGGGGGTATAGAATACCTTTTAGAAGAATAATACCTACAGCTGAGAGTACGGTAGGGGTTTTAAAAAGGTTCGCTTGATGTCAGAAACAGAATGGGCGTATTCTTCTAAAGCAGAGACTCGCTTCCATTCGGGATGGACTCTAAATTTATCCCAATTTGCATTGCGCTCTTCCATAGAACTAAAGGAAAGCATATACGTCAAAGCGGGCATTAAGGGACCCGACACCTGTTCTCCAAAAAATACAGCATGTAAACCTGTGTCTTCAAATATGCTAAACTCTTCTTTATTGAACATTTTAATTTTTCTACGAACAGCATCTTCGCTATAGCCTTCGTAAGTTCTCAATTCAAATAATTGAGTCCCACTATCGGGCTTAACGAGTTGAGGAAGTCCATCAAAGGCGATATAAAAAGAACTTGAAAATCGCGAATAAACCCTTTTATCATGAGGCACGGCATCATAGGCTTTGCGTTTGTTTGAATAATCACTGTCGTTCGCTAAGGCAGCAAGAGTCTTTGTATAGGCGGAAATATCTTTATAAGGTATCAGCAAAAAAAGTTCCTTTGGAGTAGGTTCCCCAAGGGCTTCAAAAACACCGACATTCTGAACCCCACTTCGATTTAATGCTGGTAAAAGAGCCTCCTTAAAATAATCGTGCAAGGCCTTTTCAGAACCATTGAACGGAATAGAATAATGTCTCAATTCATAATATTCCTTTTGACCAAACAAGGAAATAGAGAGCAGTAAGGTGAAGAACCAAATATATTTTTTCATTAGAAGTAAAGTTTAAAAATTAAGCTTAAATTTAGTGAATTAACTTTCAATATTATGCTTCTTAGAAGATCCATTTTTCTAGCGATTTTTTGCGCTTTTAGCACCTATGCACAAACCGCTTCTTTTCAACTTACCTTTAACCACCAAGCGCTTCCCGTTAAGCAACTCCAAAAAACAGCTGATTTTTATATCGACATACTTGGCTTTGAGGAAATTGAAGTAACTGCGAGTCAGACCCCACCAAAACGCTGGCTTATCAATCATGAGGGCAAACAACTGCACCTGATAACTAGTGACGATGGCGCTCCTAATACCATAGTCAATCACATGGCATTTTCTACTAGAAATTTAGACCAAGTAGTGGCTCACCTTCAGAAAAATAAAGTTGATTATTGGACAGATGAAGGCAAAAAAAATGTGGTCCGGATACGAAAAGACGGTATAAGACAAGTAAAAATCCAAGACCCCGAGGGCCATTGGATTGAAATCAATGAAGCCTATTAAAGGATTCTAGTAATCGCTAAAGCCAAGCCTCTCAATTCTGCCAAACCTCTCAATCGACCGATGGCAGAATACCCTGGATTGGTAATTTTATTGAGATCGTCTAACATTTGATGTCCATGGTCCGGCCGCATAGGTATGGCCCAGTCAGCCCTGCCCGAATGTTTTCTTTTTGCTTCTTCTGACAAAGCGGCTTTTACCATAGCATACATGTCCACATCTCCTTCCAAGTGGTTGGCTTCGTAAAAGTTTCCTTTGCCGTCCCTTTGGGTACTTCTAAAGTGTAAAAAGTGAATTCTTGCAGCGTGCTTGGTAAACATAGCGAGCAAATCATTATCCGCACGCACTCCAAAAGAACCGGTGCAAAAAGTCAATCCATTGTGCAGTGAGGGAACGGCATCAAACAAAATAGACAAGTCTTCTGCAGTACTGACCACTCGAGGAATTCCAAATAAGGAATGTGGAGGATCATCAGGATGAATGCACATTCTAAGGTCAACCGACTCTAAAGTGGGAACAAGTTCCTTTAAGAATAAAATCAGATGTTGGTGCAAATCGTCTTTGCTTAAATGCTTGTAGGCTTGAATGCGCTGATTGAATTGATCCAACGTATAGCCTTCTTCTGCCCCTGGCAAGCCTGCTATAATACTTTTAGTCAAATCTTCAACAGCCTCAGCATCTAGGGTCTCAAAATAATTTTCTGCTGCTGAAATTTCTTCTAGGGTATATTCTTCTTGTGCTTGAGCTCTTTTGAGTACGCACAAATCAAAAGCCCGCATGGCATCAATTTGAAATGCCAAGGCAGTCGACCCATCCGCAAGCGGTTTGTACAAATGCGTGCGGGTCCAATCCAGTACCGGCATAAAATTATAGCATACGGTATGAATTCCGCAAGCTGCTAAATTTTTTAATGTTTGCTTGTAGTTATTGATGTACAGTTGATACTCCCCTACGCGCTGCTTGATGTCTTCATGGACCGGGACGGATTCAACAACTCCCCATTTTAAACCGGCAGCTTCTATTAATTGTTGATGCGCCTTAATTTCTTCAATTTCCCAAACATCCCCATTGGGAACGTGGTGTAATGCACTTACAATATTTACAGCACCCGCTTGTCGTATATCTCTGAGAGATACTGCATCATTGGGTCCGTACCAACGGAATGATTCTATCATGATTATTTTTTATTAAACTCCACTAAAAGCACTAAATCCACCATCTACAGGTAAAACAATCCCCGTAACAAAACTGGCACTATCACTACACAGAAAGTGTATGGGACCGTTCAATTCTTCGGCTTCACCGAAACGCTTCATGGGAGTATTTCTTATAATTTTTTCACCTCGTTCCGTTAGGCTTCCATCCTCGTTCAACAAGAGTGCTCTGTTTTGTTTACCAATAAAAAATCCTGGAGCAATTGCATTGACACGGATACCGTCACCGAATTTAAGAGCCATTTCAACTGCCATCCATTTGGTGAAATTTTCCATAGCAGCTTTGGCGGCTGAATATCCCAATACCCTTGTAATGACACGATCAACAGCCATAGAAGAATAATTGATAATGGATCCCTTACCGCTTTTACTCATCGGTTCTCCAAAAACCAAACTGGGTAATAATGTTCCTTTTAAATTTAAATCTACTACTTGATCAAAATCACGTTCCGATAGATCAAATACCGATTTGTCATCTGGAATAACGGCACCCGGCAAATTACCACCAACGGCATTGATCAAAACATCGATCGTGTCGTACTGGGAGAGTACGGTCTCTTTTACTTTATTCAGTTCTGCTCGATTCATGACATCCACTACAAAACCTTGAGCTGATGTAAAAGCAGACAATGTATTAACGAGTCCGTCTAGAAGTTCTTGATTTCTAGCTAAAAGGATCAAATGCGCCCCTGCCTTGGCGAGACTGAGTGCTAAAGCGCCACCTAAAGCACCCGTGGCACCCGTCATGACGATAACTTTATCTTTAAGTTCAAACAAAATATAGAAGTATTAAATAGTGTATCTAGAATCCCAATTTACAACTTGATTGGTGTCCATTGCCCGTATTCCCATGTCGACTGCAAAAGCAACTTTTGCTCCGCTCTTAAAATTGGATAAAGGCATGCGGTTTTCGATGATGGCGGTACGGAAATCTTCTAAGGCTTGACGCGTAGGCTCCGTATGGCTGTAGTCAATAGGGGTTCCCTTGCCCTCGGTCCAGCTAGCTGTTGCCCCTGAAACTCCGTCTACATCCCCCATTTTCTTTTCGTATTTCCCTTCGGGATATTTCCAGGCATTTTGGTAATCGATGATGATACTTCCCTTGTCTCCCAAAACTTTGATTTGATAGTCGTCTTTGGCATTGGAAGTAAGGCAAGTAAAACTAGCCTTTACTCCCTTGGGATAGGAATATATCAAATGGGTATTGTCGTAAGTTTCACGACCGTCTTTCCAATAACTGATGTCTCCAAAGCCTGTCACTTTTTCTGGATGGGCTTCCATAAACCAATTGCAAAAATCTATTTGATGAGAACTGAGCTCAGCCGTAAGGCCGTAGGAATATTCCCGATACATCCTCCAATTGATTTGACGTTCAAATTTAGGATCTGGAACGGGTCTCCTCCAATTGCCATTTCTATTCCATTGAGCGTGTACGGCACTTACAACACCAATCTCACCGCCCTGTATCATTTCTACTACATGAGCGTATAGTCGTGAACTGTGGTATTGATGCCCCGTTTGAAATATTTTTTTGTGGTCTTTGATTTTTTCGTACAATTTTAAAGTTGCGTCATCTCCTTTGACCATTGTTTTTTCACAGTACACGTGAACATCGGCATCAATCGCGTCCGCAGCGATGGCCGCATGAGTATTCAATGGAGTACTTATGATCACAGCGTCCAAGCCCTTGTGATCTAGCAGCGCTTTGTGGGAATTGAATTGTTTTGCTTTGGGAGCAATTGCAGCAGCAGCCTCTAACCGAAAAGGCAGGGTGTCGCAAATGGCAATTAAATCTATATTATCAATACGGTTTAAAATTTTCATCAATCCTTGACCTCGATCACCTGTACCGATGACACCCACTCGAACGGTTTCGTTGGGTAAGCCTTGCAGTATGGAAAAATTACTGAGTTGGGGAAGGATTAATGTTGAACTCAGGGCAGTTGCACTCTGTTTTAAAAATTTGCGTCTTTTATGGACCATTTTCTATATTTTTCTCTAATGTAAAAAAGATATTTGAATGCAATAATAAATAAATTATATTATATTCGTTAACGTTAACGAAATGAAAAAAAACAAAATGATTGATTTTAAATTTAATTATTCCCAAATCGCCTCGCTTTTTTATCTTATCCTATTTAGCGCCTTTGCTACAGCCCAAGAAATTCCTTGGGAACCTCTGTTTAATGGCAAAGACTTTTCTAATTTCAATCAATTAAACGGAAAAGCGGAATACCGAATCGAAAATGGTGAAATGGTTGGAGTTTCTAAATCAAAAACTCCGAATAGCTTTATGGCAACCAAGAAAAAATACGGTGACTTTATACTAGAATTTGAAGTCAAGGTAGACTTTGGTCTAAATTCAGGCGTACAGTTTCGAAGCAATAGTTTCCCTGATTTCAAAAACGGAAGGGTTCATGGTTATCAATGTGAAATAGAAACCAGTCAAAGAAAATGGGCCGGCGGAATCTACGACGAAGCTAGAAGTGGATGGCTGTATCCCCTAACAATCAACCCTACAGGGCAAGAAGCATTCATCAATGGTACGTGGAACCACTACCGCATAGAAGCCATAGGAAATGAAATTAGAACTTTTGTGAATGGGATCATGTGCAGCAATCTTGTGGACCCACAAACCGCAGAAGGCTTTATCGCTTTTCAAGTACACGCTATCAACAAGACAGAAGACGAAGGAAAAATTGTGCGATGGAAAAACATCAATATCATCACGGAAAATCCTGCTGATTACCGACTTCCTGTTGCAGATTATGCTCCTGAAATCAGCAATCTAGAAAATCAATTGAGTGTTTCGGAAAAAAGAAAAGGATGGCGGTTACTCTGGGATGGTACATCCACCGCCGGCTGGAGATCGGCAAAAGGAACAGAATTTCCTACCAAAGGATGGGTTATTGAAAATGGTGTTCTATCTGTAGAGTCTTCAGACGGAGCAGAATCTAGAAATGGAGGCGATATCGTAACCCAAGAGTTGTTCGATAATTTTGAGTTGAGTGTAGATTTTAAACTCACTGAAGGAGCCAATAGTGGAATCAAATACTTTGTAGATCCTGATTTAAACAAATTACAAGGATCGGCAATCGGATTGGAATTTCAAGTGTTGGACGACCGAAATCATCCCGATGCAAAACAAGGAAAAAACGGAAACCGTACCGTAGGTTCTTTATACGATTTAATTCGAGCGGAGAATCCAACCACTGGGCCTAGAGGTAAAAATTTTAAAGGTGTAAACCAATGGAATAACGCGCGTATAGTGGTCCGAAACGGTCATGTAGAACATTGGTTGAATCACGTAAAGGTGGTTGAATTTGATCGCTTTAGTCAAACCTTTAAAGCATTAGTAGAAAAGAGTAAATACGAAAAATGGGAGAATTTCGGAAGGTTACCTCAAGGAAATATCCTCCTTCAAGACCATGGAGATAAAGTCTCCTTTAAGAATATAAAAATTAGAGAATTTTAAAAAACAGTAAATTAAAAACAATGACAACAAGACGAAACTTTATTAAGAAAACCTCTTTAGCCACAGGAGCTTTGACCTTTGGTGTTGCTTCTGGATTGAGTGCAAAGAGCTACCGCAAGGTGTTGGGTGCCAATGATCGTGTGCGTGTAGGAATAGTTGGATTTTCCAATCGATGCAAAGGATCTTTGATTCCTGCCTTCCTAAACCACAATAAAAATTTAAACTTTGAATTTGTGGGGGTTTCCGATATATGGAACAGAAGAAGAGAAGAGGGTGCAGCCTACCTCAAAGAAAAAACAGGCGATAAAATGAAGGTCTGGCGTAACAATGAAGAGATGTATGAAGACGATAAAATTGATGCGGTAATTATTTCTACAGCAGATTTTCAACATGCTCTGCACACCGTTCAGGCGGCCAACGCTAAAAAAGATGCCTATGTTGAAAAACCTTTTGCCGAAACCATGGAAGACGCAAGAGTGGGTAGAAAAGCCGTGGAAGAATCTGGAATTGTTTTTCAAATTGGTTCACAAAGAAGAAGCGGTAAAAACTATCATGCTGCGAACCAGTTTATTAAATCCGGTCAATTCGGCGATATCGTAATGGTTGAAATGACCTGGAATGTCAACCAACCTGGACGCTGGAGACTTCCGCAACTCACCAAAGAAATCAGAGAGTCTGATACCGATTGGAAACGCTACTTAATGAACCGTCCTTACGAAGCATGGGATCCTCGAAAATATTTAGAATACCGACTGTTCTGGCCGTATTCCTCAGGGATACCCGGACAATGGATGTCTCATCAAATCGATACTGTACATTGGTTCTCTGGCTATGACCACCCAAGAAGTGTAGCTGCCAATGGTGGAATTTATTTATGGAAAGACGGACGCAAAAACTACGACACCATGACTTCAGTCTTTGACTATGGAGACGATGAGGGGGATAACGGTTTTCAAGTGGTCTATTCCTCTCGTTTTACGAACTCAGCAGGTGGAACAAAAGAAATCTATTATTCTAACGGAGGAGAACTCAACTTGCAAACCAATAAAGTTTCCGATAACGGGGGATTATCTGAAAGACAAGCCCAAAGAATGGGGCTTGAAGCAAATAAACTCAAAGAATATAATTTGAGCGATACCGCAGTTGAGGTGGTAACTTCCGCAAATACTGGAGTAGACAATATGACTTCTAACCACATGCTGAATTGGATGGAATGTGTTCGAAGTAGAGCCAAGACTAATGGACCTATAGAAGCGGGTTACAATCACTCTATAGCCAACATTATGACTACAGCTGCTCTGAGAACCGGGCTTAAAGCTACCTTCGATAAAGAAACTCAAAATGTACTTGCTGGAGGTAAAGTATTTCAATATTAATCTAGAGCAGTAACTATGAGAACTATTTTAACAATCCTTGTGGTGTTGTTTTCACTAAGCAGTTGCAAAAACAACACTTCAAAAAATGCATCGGCTCAAAATTCCAGTGAAATGAATTCAGCAGTACGCTTTGTACACAACAGTGAAAAGAAGAGTGTGAGTGTCTATTTTGGAGAAAGTTTGTTTACCAATTACCTCTATGTTGAAGACTACTACAAGCCTGTACTCCACCCCCTTTTGACTCAAAGTGGAAAATCCCTTACTCGAGGCTACCCTATAAATCCACAACCCAACGAGCGGGTGGACCACCCTCATCATGTTGGGTATTGGTTAAACTATGGGGACGTCAATGGCTTGGATTTTTGGAATCACTCAGACGCCATTCCTGCAGAAAAAAAAGAAGGTTATGGGACTATTTTTCCCGTTTCTTTTGAACTAGATGAAGCGAATAGCAAACTGTCTATCGTGACCGAATGGAAAACACCAGACGGAACTGTTTTGATTGAAGAACATACTGATTTTGTGTTTTCAGAACAAGGCAGCCATCGAATGATAGACCGTACCTCCACTTTACATGCTAAAGAAGACGTAAGTCTTACGGACAATAAAGAGGGGTTTTTAGGAATCCGCGTGAGTAGAGCCTTGGAACATCCGAGTACCAAGCCCGAGCTCTTTACAGATGCCAATGGAATTCCCAGTGAAGTAAAAGTGCTAAACAATGATGGTGTTACCGGTGAATACCTCAGTTCGGAAGGAATTACAGGAGAAGCCGTTTGGGGTACTCGAGCAGAATGGGTTGCGCTCAATGGTACTCAAGACAATGAGGCCGTAGCCATTACCGTTTACGATCATCCTGAAAATATAGGGTATCCAACATTTTGGCATGCTCGAGGGTATGGCTTATTTGCTGCAAATCCCCTTGGACAAAAAGTATTTTCTGAGGGTGAACTTGAACTCAACGCTTCCATTACAAAAGGACAAAGCATGACCGTAAAGTATCGCGTCATGGTGAGTAATGGAAAAACCATCGATCTTGAAACAGCAAATGCTTACAAATACTGAAACGATGAAAAAACAAACACGCTTATTCAGCAATTTATTCCTGTTTCTTTTTACTACGAGTTCCGCTCTGGCACAGATAGATTTTCAAAAAGAAGATCAGGTTTTTAACGGAAAGGATCTCAACAATTGGACGGTGATTCCCGAAACACAAGTAAACTCGTGGAATGCAAAAAATGGAATCCTTTATGCTAAAAGCGATGCTGCAGAAACAGGATCCAATTTATGGACCACAACGGAATACGAAGATTTTGCTGTTCAACTACAATTTAAAATGGGGGGTGGAATCGTTGATTCTGGGGTATTTATCAGAGGAGAAAATCCCGAAAGCCCACAGATTCAAATTGGAATTTCTGGTTCCTTAAAAGTAGACATGACCGGTTCTCCGTATGTTCCTAAACAGGGATATCCCCAAAAAGCAGCAGTAGAACAAATTTTGAAAAACAAACAGTGGAACACCCTGACGATTTTAGCAGTAAAAAACAATTATAAAGTTTGGCTCAATGGTAAAAAAGTATTGGATTACCAATTGGAAAACGCGAGTTTAAAGGGTCCCGTAGGACTTCAATTACATCCTAACCGAACCATGGATATTGAATTTAAAGACATCCTAATCAAAGAGTTGTAATGGGTTTCGAAAAATTTTAAAAGAGGTAGAGGGTTTTCTGCCTCTTTTTTTATAGGTTAACACTTATGAAAAAGAAGATTGGTATTAAAAGAATCGCAGAACTGTCTGGAGTTTCCATAGGGACGGTAGATCGTGTGTTGAATAACCGAAAAGGAGTCTCTGAAGAAACGGCAAAACACATAAGGGCAGTTATCAAACATACTGGGTATAAAAAAAACAACGTGGCCAGTAGACTCAAACTTGCAACAAATAAAGCGATTTCTATTGCTGTACTTTTCCCTAAAGAAGCCTACCTAGAAGAACATTACTGGCACCTACCCTTAAAGGGTATAAATAAAGCGGTTACCGAATTAAGCGAGATGGGGATTAGCCATGATTTACACGTATTTGAAATCGGAAACAGCCGGTCTTTTACAAAAGAAAGTCAAAAAATACTCTCCAAAAAGCCGGATGCTATCATCACGGTTCCTTTTTTCTCTTCCCCGAATTTGGAATTGAGTAAAAAAGCTCAGGAATTAAAAATTCCCATTGTTTTTATCGATACAAAAAAGGGAGAGGAAATAGAAAGTCATTACAGCATCCATCAAAATTCATTTCAAAGTGGAAAAGTTGCAGCCCGTATTCTTTCCCAGATTATTCGAGATCAAGGAGAATACATCGTCCTTAACCTCATCAACGACATCAATTCTCAAAAAAACAACAGGGAGCGGGAGTCTGGGTTTAGATCTTTTTTTGAAACAGAAATGCCTACTCTCCAAGGGGCCATTCATTCTGTAACCGTAGATCAATCCAACATCAAATCACTGACTCAACAATTGAAACCTTTCTCTACTAAAAAGGTACCCTTAGGTATTTTTGTAACCAATTCTAGGGCGTATCTGCTTCCTGAAATTTTAGATAAAATAGAGCTTAAAAATACACGTACGATTATCGGGTATGATTTGAATCCAGGGAATATCAAGTTGTTAGAGGAAAATAAAATTCAATTCATTATCAACCAACAACCCGAATATCAAGGCTACAGCGCCATCAAAGGAATCTTCAAATTGATTACAGAAGAAGTAGATACAGATTTGAATCACAAAATTCCTATTGAAATCGTAGTCAAAGAAAACTTAAAATAAAAAAGGCTGTCAAATGACAGCCTTTTTTGTTACCTAATGAAGGTAGTTACTATTGTGTATAGCCTGGGTTTTGTGGATACCCTCCTTCAGTTCTATCAATTTGATCTAGAGGAATAGGTCTCAACACATGATGCGATTGAATATTATTCTGAGCATCGACGTTATGTAATTTGACTCGTTCAACCAATTTGTTGTTTCGTACCAAGTCAAACCAACGATGCCCCTCACCTACTAGCTCCCGAGCACGTTCGTCTAGAATAAAGTCAATGTTAACATCTGCAGCAGTGATTTCCATTGCACTTTCTTGTCCATCCCAAGCAGCTCTTCTGCGGATTATATTTAAATCTTCTGCAGCTTGAGCTGTGTTTCCTTGTTTGAGATTAGCTTCTGCTCTAATCAAATAAGCATCAGCCAATCGCATTAAGATAAAATCACGTTGTCCTTGCGTATGCTGACGGTTAGGTCTCGTATTATCAATCCACTTGTTTAGAGATGGGAAAATAATCTGATTGTATTGATCTGTAGTATACACCTGATAAATCACGCCATCTTTAGCCGATTGAGTCCACTTAGCATCTTGGTTTACTCCACTTCGATCTACCCCAGGTCCTGGAATATATAACGCAGTATCACCAACTTGCTGACCAGGAACTGGTTTGTTGGCATACCAAACGTGCTTATACCCTTTGTCATAACGTGCATCCTTAGTTCTATCCCAAAGGCCTAAAAGGTGGTCTGTAGGTCTAAAACGTTTCCATGGACGACCGTTCTCTGTGTCACGAGTCATTCCAGGACGTTTGTCATATTCGAATAAGAAATACAAATGTCCTCTGTGTCCGTAACCATCTAATCCTTCATCTACTTGTTGTTTAGAATTTATGATAGACCATACCACTTCTGAATTTTCTTCGTTGTTGATATCCCATAAATCTGACCAATCATCCAAAAGGGAGAATCCGTAATTATTTATTACGTTAGTCATAAGAGAGACTGACTGAGCTGCGCTTCCTTGAGGTGCAGTTAAATGAACCTTTGCTAACAAAAATTCTGCAGCTGCCTTAGTCGCTCTACCATATTCCGATTGAGTTGCAGGTAAATTACTAACCGCAAATTCTAAATCTGGTATTATGGCTTGTCCATAAACTTCTTGAACTCCAGTTCTATTGGCTTCTGTTTCAACTCCCTCTGTTTCTTCCAAAGAAAGGTGTACATCACCATAGTAACGAACGAGATTGAAATAATACAATGCACGTAAAAAACGTACCTCAGCTAAACGAGTATTTATCGTGGCAGCATCAGCACCTTCAAGACTAGCAGCTCTATTAATTACAGCATTTGCTTGATTAATTCCAGTATACATGATCCTCCAGGTATCTCTAAAATATCTTGCAGAGGAGTTATGCTGATTGTTATACCAGTTCAAATACTTATGACTACCGTCTGCACCATTAGTATAGGTGTCTGTACCAAATACATTCATGGAAAAACCGAGTTCAGTTCCATAAAACTCTTTCATGATTCCATAAGTCGCTTTAACTGCATCTTCCAAACCTTGAGCGGTTGTATAATAAGATCCAGCGGAAACATCTGCGATATTGTTCTCGTCTAAATATGTTTCGCAAGAAAGCAACACGGTTATTCCTAGTAGTACAAGAAAACTTTTAAATGTGTGTTTTTTCATTTTTTCTATGTTTAAAAATTAAAATCCAGCTTTGATTCCAACAGCCCATAAAGAGGAGCTTGGTGTTGTTCCAGAGCCTAACGTTGCCTCTCCTATTTCAGGATCAAATGTATCGTATTCTGAGCTAAACCACAAGTTTTGACCTTGTATGTAGGCTCTAAGACTACTCATTCCTAATTTTGTAGCAGTGCTGCTTTCAAAATTATATCCAAGCGTTACGTTTCTTAATTTAACATAACTACCATCAAAATACTCTAAGGTAGATCCGTTTTCAGGACGCTCTTGAGTAAAGTTTGGTCTTGGGTATTCATTTGTAGGATTCGTTGGAGTCCAGTAATCTACATCCAAGTGGTTGTAACGGAATTGACCGTTAGCATTTCCTTGGTGGAAGCTACTTCTAATCATATGTCCTTGACGAAAATAGAAGAAAGCACTTAAATCAAAATTACCATAGGTAAAAGTATTGGTTATACCTCCAAAGTAATCAGGAACATCAGAACCAAGTACACTTCTATCTGCAGGAGTGATTTGACCGTCTCCGTTGATATCCGCTAGTTTAATTTGACCGGGATCTGTACCCTGAATCGCAGCTGCTTGGGCTGCCTCATTCAATTGCCAGATTCCTGCTTTTGTGTAATCAAAGAAAACGCGAATTGGCTGTCCAATAAACCAGTTGTTACCGGCATCATCGAGCGGGTTTCCGTTTGCATCTTTTAAAGCTAATTCTACAATTTGCTCATTATACCCAGAAAGGTTAAGATTTACATTCCAAGAAAAGTTATCTGTTTCAATGATTCCAGCATTCACATTAAATTCAACTCCATTGGTCTTAGTGGCACCCACATTCTGGAATACACTTGTATAACCTGAAGTATAAGGTAAGTTTCTAGCTAACAACAAGTCAGTCGTGTTAGTAACATAGACATCAAAAGCACCTGAAATTCTTCCATCTAATAAACTATAATCAAATCCAACATCAATCGTTTTAGAAATTTCCCATCCAAGATCTGGATTTGGAATTTCATTCAATCGATATCCAAAGGCAGGAGTTTCATTCCACGCATATACCGTACGAGCTAATGCTCCTTGCGTTTGGTATGGATCAATGGCAGTATTACCTACCTCACCATAAGATGCTCTTAGCTTAAACTCATCAAAAGTAGCACTGTCAGGTGCAATATCTTCAAGCATTCTCCATCCTAAAGAAACCCCTGGGAAATACGCCCATTTGTTTCCTTCGGCAAGACGAGAAGATCCATCCGCACGCATCGATGCTTGGAATAAATACTTTCCATCAATGTTGTAGTTAACACGTCCCATGTAGGATTGCAACTGCCATTCTGTAAGTCCTGAAGATAAGTTTCCTTTTACTTCAGCAGTTCCGATGTTATACCATAACTGAGAAGAGTAAGGTAAGTTTTGAACTTCTGCTTTAGCAAATTCAGATCTAAACTCCTGAACTGACTGTAATAAAGTTACTTTTAAATTACCTGGCCCTACTTCTTTATTATAGGTTAGTAAATTTTCTAAAGTAAATCCAAATTCTTTTTTGTTTTCTACTTCAGCATCTGCTGGTCCACCACGGTTATCATTGGTAAATCTATCACGGAATTCTCCTCGTCTTCTAAAACGCATATCAGGTCCAAAAGTCGAAGTAAATTGAAGTTCATCAGTTAAGTTAACTTGTAAGTAAACCGGTGCGAAAAAACGAGTAGAAGTTCGCTCATCTACATAGGCGCCTGGAACTAATTCACTTAAAGGGTTGGTACGGATACCGTCGTTAAAAGCAAAAAAGTTAATGGTTCCATCATCTGCATAAGGCTTTCCAATTGGAATGTTAGAAAGAGCTTCACTCATTACAGCAGAAGAGCCCCAGTTATTAACTGAATTACTCAACAACATTGAAATACCAAATTTAAATGTGTCATTAATTCTATGATCCAAGTTTAAACGACCCGTGATTCTTTCAAAATCCATCAAGTCAATGATACCGTCTTCTTTAAAATATCCTAAGGATACATTGTACTGCGTATTCTCAGTTCCTCCATTAGCTGAAAGCTGATGGCTGTTCTGATATCCTTGATTTAAAACTGCATCTAAATAATCAAAAGATCTACCTAAACGAATAGATTCCAATTGAGCAGCATCTCCTAAAAAGACAGCTTCGTCATTAGGAATAGTTCCTGCATAAGAAAATCTACTGTTTGCATCTTGACGGAATGCTTCTCTTCGTCCAGCTGCGTATTCTTCACCATTCATCATGTCAGGTACGTTAGTTACTGACGTGATACCATAGTATCCAGAATAATTAATCTTAGTTTCTCCTGTGTTACCTCTTTTGGTTGTAATTAAAATTACACCGTTGGCCCCTCGAGAACCATAGATCGCTGTAGCTGCTGCATCTTTAAGGATTTCCATAGACTCAATGTCCTGTGGATTGATGTCAAAAATAGCTCCATCGCCCGTACTACTGGTTTGTGGAATTCCATCAATTACGTAAAGGGGATCGTTGGAAGCTGAAATTGAGCGACGACCACGTACTCGAACGATAGGATTTTGTCCTGGACGTCCTCCTCCTGATGTAATGTCTACCCCAGCTACTTGTCCTTTAATAGCATCTACTCCACTACCAGTGGCAATCTTTTCAATGCTTTCACTACCAATACTTACAATAGAACCGGTAACTTCTCTACGGGTCTGAGTACCGTATCCTGTTACTACGATTTCATCAAGCGCGTCCGCTGAAGGAACCATAGAAACATCGAGTTGGTCTCCATTTACCGTAATGGACTGGTTTTCAAATCCGAGAAATGAAAATTCCAAAACTGCTCCTTGTGAAGCTGAAATCTGGTAATTTCCATCAAAATCTGTTGAAACACCTGTAGAAGTCCCTTGAATAACGACATTCACTCCCGGTAAAGGAGTCCCCGTCTCAGAGTCTACAACATTACCGCTCACGGTATTTTGCGCCAGTACTAAGGTACTGCTGAGCACAAAACAGAACGCAAGGGTAATTTTTAATAAATTTCTCATGTTTGTGTTTGTTTAAGTTATTTTATTTATTTTCGTTAACGTTAACGATTAACGATATCCCAATATTAAGGATAAAAAGTTCATACTCCAATAAAAATCTAAAGAAAAATTAAAAATATGTTAATTATACAGTAAAATCAAGGCTTTAAAGCTTGATAAATTACAGAATATGTTAAAATACAATCCTTTTTTCTTTTTAAAATCCAATAGTACATAATGAATCATTTTATAAATCATAATTTTCTTTTAGAAAGCAAAGAGGCCCAAGAACTTTATCATAATTACGCACAATCCCTTCCTATTATTGATTATCACAATCACCTCCCACCAAAACTTATAGCAGATAATCATGTTTTTGAAAACATAAGTCAAGTCTGGATTGCAGGGGATCATTACAAATGGCGTGCAATGCGAACTTTAGGAATTAATGAAATCTATATTACAGGTACGGCATCCGACCAGGAAAAGTTTATAAAGTTTGCTGAGGCTACACCTTATATGATTCGAAACCCCTTATACCATTGGACACATTTGGAATTGAGTCGCTATTTTGGTATAAATGAGTTACTTTCTAAGGAAAATGCCGTTAACATTTACGAAAAAACGTCTTCTTTGGTAAACTCAGCGGATTATTCCACACAATCTTTACTCAAAAAAATGAATGTAGAGGTGGTCTGTACTACCGAAGATCCCATTGACACTTTAGCACATCATATCGCTTTAAAAAAGACCGATTTTAAGATTCAAATGAGTACTGCCTTTAGACCTGATAAATCACTCTTTATAGGGGGAGATACATATAATAGCTATATCGACCAACTCGGTGAGTCAGCTGATATAGAGATCAGAAACTATGCAGATTTATGTACAGCGCTTCAAAAAAGAATGGACTTTTTCCATAGCAATGGCTGCCGATTGTCTGACCACGGTTTGGAATACATTCCTTTTGAAGCCGCAACCGATGCTGAGGTTGATCGTATTTTTACTAGAAAACGGACAGGGGGCATTATTAGCCTTAAAGAAGAACACCAATTTCAAACTGCTGTCCTCATGTTTTTAGGAAAATCCTATCACCGTTTAGGCTGGGTACAACAGTTTCATCTTGGAGCGATGCGAAACAACAACACCCGTATGTTTAACACCCTAGGTCCCGACACGGGCTGGGATTCAATTGGAAGCTACCCCATAGCACAGGGACTCTCACGCTTTTTAGATGCCCTAGACCATTCGGATCAACTCTCCAAAACCATCCTATATAACCTCAATCCTGCAGATAACGAGGTAATGGCGACCATGACAGGTAATTTTAATGATGGAAGCAGTCGAGGAAAAATTCAGTGGGGTTCAGGCTGGTGGTTTTTAGACCAACTCGACGGTATGACGGATCAGATCAACATACTGTCCAATATGGGAATGATCAGTTGCTTCATCGGTATGCTAACCGATTCTAGGAGCTTTTTATCCTTTCCAAGACACGAATATTTTAGACGTATTTTGTGTAATCTTTTAGGAAACGATATGCAAAAAGGCTTACTCCCCAAGGATATGAATTTGATTGGAGGAATTGTTCAAGACATTTGCTATCGAAACGCTAAGTCATATTTTAATTATTAATTTAGAAACTTTATGAGTCAAGTAGTCACTTTTGGAGAAATTATGTTGCGTCTTTCTCCTCCAGATTTTTTGAGATTTTCTCAAGCCAATGCTTTCGATGTAGTATACGGTGGTGGCGAATCCAATGTCGCCGTATCCTTAGCAAATTATGGAGTTCCCTCCAGTTTCGTAAGCCGACTTCCCAACAACGATATTGGAGATTGTGCCCTGATGGAAATGCGAAAAAGAGGAGTAAATACCGATCATATTTTAAGAGGCGGAGATCGTCTAGGGATCTATTTTTTAGAAACCGGCGCTGTGTCGAGAGGGAGTAAAGTAATCTACGATCGGGCGCATTCAGCTATGGCGGAAATAAAACCGGGCATGATTGATTGGAAGACCCTTTTTAAAAACACTTCTTGGTTTCATTGGACAGGAATTACTCCTGCCATCTCTCAAGGCGCAGCTGACGCTTGTGTTGAAGCAGTAAAACTGGCAAGTGAAATGGGTGTTACCATTTCTACCGATTTAAACTACAGAGCAAAACTATGGAACTATGGGGGCAATCGTGAAGCAATCATGACGGAGCTTACCTCCTATTGTGACATAATTTTAGGAAATGAGGAAGATGCTGAAAAACATTTTGGTATCAAACCCGAAAACCTAGACATTACGAAACAAGGACACGAAGTAAAAGCCGAAGCCTTCCTCTCAGTTTGCAAGCAAATGATGAAAAAATTTCCAAAAGCGAAAAAGGTCATTACTACCCTCAGAGGATCCATTTCTGCCTCACACAATACTTGGGCTGGGGTTTTATACGACGGAAAGAAAATGTTTGAAAGCCCCCAATATCAAATCACTCATATAGTGGACCGTGTTGGAGGAGGCGATTCCTTTATGGGAGGCTTAATTTACGGGCTTATTGCGTTTCCTGAAGACGACCAGCAAGCACTCGACTTTGCGGTAGCAGCCTCTTGCTTAAAGCACACCATTAAAGGCGATGCAAATTTAGTAACCGTAGAAGAAGTACAAAAACTAATGAGCGGAGATGCCTCTGGGCGTGTGGCTCGATAAATAAAAATTATGGCACAATACACTAGACATCAAGTAATTTCGGAAATGCATAACAGCAGCATGATTCCTTTGTTTTATGACGCTGATATTGAGGTTTCTAAAAAAATTGTTCAA
>JALQVM010000160.1 GCA_023263685.1 Flavobacteriaceae bacterium
AATACCATGATCAAAATATTCTTGCTCACTTATTTCTTGGTCTGTATTGGTGGTTTTTTCAAATGCTGTTTCTCCCGTAGCGGCTCTCCAGGATAAAAGATTTTTGTCATCATTGGCCCAATCTTCCATCATGGTTTTAGAGAAATGTCCTGACATGATGTCGTCCATATGCTTTTCAAAGAGTGGTTGTAAAATTTCTTTAAGCTGTTCTGAAAGTTCAAAGGCTTTAATTTTGGCGGGATTAGATAAACGGTCCATCATATTTGTTATACCACCGTGTTTTAATGCTTCTGTAATTGTTTCCCATCCGTATTGGATTAGTTTGGCTGCATAGCCGGGATCAATACCTTCTTCTACCATTTTATCAAAACTCAAAATAGACCCCGTTTGAAGGACTCCACAAAGGATGGTTTGCTCGCCCATTAGGTCAGATTTTACTTCTGCCACAAATGAAGATTCTAAAACACCCGCGCGGTGACCTCCCGTAGCAAATGCATAGGCTTTGGCTTGCACTAAACCGTGCCCTTGTGGGTCGTTTTCGGGATGAACTGCAATAAGTGTAGGAACGCCAAAACCTCTTTTGTATTCTTCGCGAACTTCAGAACCGGGGCATTTGGGCGCAACCATGATAACGGTCAAATCCTTGCGGATTTGCATTCCTTCTTCTACAATATTAAAACCATGTGAATAAGACAAGGTAGCACCCTGCTTCATTAAAGGCATAACAGCTTCAACAACACTACTGTGGTTTTTATCTGGAGTTAAATTTATCACCACATCGGCCTGAGGAATAAGTGCCTCATAGGTTCCTACCTCAAAATTATTAGACGTCGCATTTTGATAGGAAGCACGTTTTTGTTCGATGGCGCCAGCACGCAGTGCATAAGCTATTTGTAAGCCTGAGTCCCGCATATTTAGCCCTTGATTCAGTCCTTGTGCACCACAGCCCACTATGACAATTTTTTTGCCCTCTAGTGCTTGAATGCCTTCATCGAATTCTGAAAGGTCCATAAAACGGCATTGCCCGAGTTGATCCAATTGTTGTCTGAGTGCTAGTTGATTAAAATAATTTGACATAGTTCTATTTATTGTTGTGTTTAAAAGTATTTAATATTTCTGAGATTCCCATTTTCGCTTTGGTTACAGATATCCTTCCCGAACGAACAAATTGCAATAAGCCATAGGGCTCAAGGTCTTTGCGTAATTGTTCAGTTTCACTGCGAAATCCTGTTTTCTCTATAACAAAAAACTCAGGAGAAACCGTAACGATCGTACAGTGGTTTTGTTTGATAATATTTTGAATTTGACGTTCTTCAAACAAAGCGCTTGACTTTACTTTATACAAGGCGTTTTCTTGGAAAATAGTTTCTTCGTCTGTATGGTAAAAGGCTTTTATAACGTCTATCTGTTTTTCGATTTGTTTAACCACTTTAGCCACTTTTTCCGCAGTTAATTCTACTACAATTACAAAACGAAATACATTTTCTATTTCGGATTGGGAAGTAGAAAAACTCTCTATATTGATGTGTCTTTTTAGAAATATTGCAGAGATTCGGTTTAGTAAACCCACATTGTTTTCTGTATAAACAGAGATGGTAAATGTTTTTTGTTCCATTTTATTCTAATCTTATATCAGAAACACTTGCTCCAGAGGGTATCATTGGGAAAACATTGTCTTCTTTTTCAACGCAGACCTCAAGGAAATAAGGTTGGTCTGACGCCATCATTTCTTTCACCGCTTGGTCTAAATCTTTTCTTTCAGACACCCGATTCGCGTTGATGTGGAATCCTTTAGCTATAGTGACAAAGTCAGGGTTCACCATTTCTGTAGATGCATAGCGTTTGTCGAAAAACAATTGTTGCCATTGACGTACCATCCCCAGAAAATCATTATTTAAAACAACAATTTTTACCGCCAGTTGCTGTTGAAAAATCGTTCCCAGCTCTTGTATAGTCATTTGGTAACCGCCATCGCCTATAATAGCGACTACTTCACGATCCATAGCTCCCATTTTAGCTCCAATGGCCGCTGGCAAGGCAAAGCCCATCGTTCCCAAACCTCCAGAAGTCAC
>JALQVM010000161.1 GCA_023263685.1 Flavobacteriaceae bacterium
CCCTAAAAGAAGAAATCCAAAGCGGAACTCCCCAAAAACTGGTTGGTTTTGTAATGGAAGGTCGGGCTATCCCACGTTCGGGATACGATTTGATCGATGCAAACGATCGGATCATCGGTAGGGTAACCTCTGGAACACAATCTCCCTCCTTGTCGCAGGGAATCGGCCTAGGGTATGTAGATCATGAATTTGCTAAACCCGGAACAGTGATCGGGGTTCGTATCAGAGAAAAATATAATGCAGCTCAAATCGTGAAACTTCCTTTTTTAAAGTCGTACTAGTTGAAATCAATTCTAATTTTAGGAGGAAGTGGTTTTATTGGAAATTGCCTGTACAAAGAATTAGCCCCCTATTACAATACATTTGCCACCTATCACACGGCTAAGGGGTATCAAAATAACCGACATTTTTTTCAATACACCTTGGAGCGCGGGGGATTGGAAAGAATCTTAAAAGAAGTCAAACCCAAATTGATTATTTCCGCTTTGAGAGGAGATTTTAATGCCCAACTGGAGGCGCATGATTTTCTGATACATCTGATTAAAAAAAGTGATTGCCGTCTTCTTTTTCTATCGTCAGCCAATGTATTTGATTCGTTTGAACACTACCCCTCTTATGAGTATGACAAAACCCTCTCTGAAAGTGTCTACGGTCGTTTTAAAATAAAAATTGAAAATCAATTGATGCGGTTGTCACCGGGAAAATATGTCATTGCTAGACTTCCCATGATTTTTGGAATCAATGCCCCTCGGACACTAGAGTTAGACCACGCCCTAAGCCAAAACAAAGCGATAGAGGTTTTCCCCAACTCAATCATAAATGTGAATAGTGATACCCGATTGAGTCAGCAAATTCATTTTATCCTAAATCAAAAAAAAACAGGAGTGTTTCATTTAGGCAGCACCGATTTGATTTCGCATTTTGACTTTATCAAAAATGCAGTTGAAAGAAGACACCAAAAGCCCGGAATTTACAAACAGGTTTTTAGCTCCAATACCATCCGCTATATCGCAACCTTACCGAAAGAAAATAAGCTGCCCAATCATATACTCCCTTCATATATGGATGTACTGGATGATCTTACTCTTAGACAAGTGAACAACTAATTCAATTTTTTTATTTTAGCAACGCAATATAAAAGTTATGGGAAGAGCATTTGAATTTAGAAAAGCACGGAAAATGAAACGTTGGTCGGCTATGGCTAAGACGTTTACCCGTATTGGAAAGGACATTGTTATGGCCGTTAAAGAAGGAGGTCCCGACCCAGAAAATAATTCCAGACTGCGTGCCGTAATTCAAAATGCCAAAGCGGCTAACATGCCCAAAGAAAATGTGGAGCGCGCGATTAAAAAGGCATCCGATAAAGAAACGGGCGATTTTAAAGAAGTTCTCTTTGAAGGCTACGCCCCTCATGGAATTGCAGTATTGGTAGAAACAGCAACAGACAACAACAACAGAACGGTTGCAAACATTCGATCTTATTTTAACAAAGCGAATGGAAATCTAGGCACGGCGGGCTCTGTAGAATTCATGTTTGACCACAGTTGCAATTTTAGAATTGAGGCCAAAGAGCTCGATCCAGAAGAAATTGAACTTGAATTTATAGATTACGGAGTTGAAGAAGTTTTTGTAGATGATGACGGCATGCTCCTCTATGCTCCTTTTGAAAGCTTTGGAGAGGTGCAGAAAGAACTGGAGAAAAGAGGTTTTGAAATCCTTTCTTCGGGCTTTGAACGCATCCCACAAACCACCAAACAACTCGACTCAGCAGCACAAGAGGAGGTCCTTCAGTTGATTGAACGCATAGA
>JALQVM010000162.1 GCA_023263685.1 Flavobacteriaceae bacterium
ACCCCTCCGTATTTGACCGCTTTAGCCGCTTCTTGGTTCAAACGGCGAGACATTTCTGCGTCGTCCGAGTTAAAAGCAACCGTAACACCTGCATTGTGCATTATGGCTCCGTTGTAAGGAATCGCATCTTTCACTTCGTTTTTATAGGCCCACCAGTCAGAAAAAGTGGAGCCTCCAACGCCATGCTCAGCCATTTTATCTGCTACTTTATAACCTTCTAAAATATGGGTAAACGTATTGATTCTAAAGTCAAATTTTTCGGCCACCTTCATGAGCATATTGATCTCCGATTGAACATAAGAGTGACTTGAAATAAAACGTTCTCCCTTTAAGATTTGTAGCAATACTTCCATCTCAATATCGTATCGAGGGCGCTTTGTTCTGGCTTTTACTTTTTTGGAAAGGGAATGGTAACGCTCCCATTCGATACCATATTCTTTCGCCCGTTGAAAATAGTCGGTAAAGACTTGTTCTACCCCCATACGGGTTTGGGGAAAACGTGAAAAGCTGCTCCAGTTCGATTGCTTTACATTTTCTCCTAAAGCAAATTTGATGAACGGATCGGCATCCTTGATCAGAAGGTTTTCTGCTGTTTCTCCCCATTTGAGTTTAATAAGGGCGGAACGACCCCCAATGGGGTTGGCTGAACCGTGTAAAATTTGGATGGTAGTAACCCCTCCGGCGAGGTCTCTATAGAGTCCTATGTCGTCTGGTTCGAGTACGTCTTCTATGCTTACTTCTGCAGAAGAATTGTGTCCCCCTTCATTTATGCTAGAGGCACCGAGGTGGGAATGTTCATCGATTATACCGGTGGTAAGGTGTTTTCCGGTTGCCTCAATGATTTTTGCACCTTGGGCTTCCAACGAATTCCCAACAGCGGCAATTTTACCTCCTACCACTAATACATCGGTATTGGATAGGATCCCTTCTTTTTCGTTGGTCCAAACCGTAGCATTTTTAAAAAGCAACGTCTCGGCTTGGGGACGTTTAGCAAATCCATAGGCTTTGTTGGGATAGGTAATTGCTACGGGATCGTAATACTGAGTTGTTTTCTTTGCTTCGGATTTTTCTTCGTTCTCAAGTTGGGATGCGGTCCATTGAAGGGCATTGCCTGAAAAATCTGTTCCCTGGCCTTTTACCAAACCGGATTCGTTTATTTTGGCGCTCAATTGGGCATATACCTTTTCTTTAGAATCCATCAAAGTAATGGCCAACCAATGGTCATTGTAAGATGCTTTGGTCTTGTATTTCAGACTGTCCTTTGTAGCTGTAACGCTTATTTTTTCTTGGCTGTTTTTCACCTCTATAGTTAGGGGTGCTCCCTCGATAAGCACACTGTACTTTCCATCAATATTTGTGATGTTGTGATCTTGAATCACATGAGGGGTTCCTTTGACCCAATTTTCATAAAGTTTGGTATCCTCCTCAAAAAGAGGGCCGGAGGCAACAATAAAATTAGCAAGTTTACCCTTTTCTAAAGAGCCTAAATGGTCTTGCTGTTTCAGTATTGCTGCTGGAACAGTAGTAAGTGCGGCCAATGCTTTTTCTTCAGAAAGTCCATAGGCAATCGCTTTTTTTAGGTTAGCCATAAAGTCTTTTTGCGACTTTAAAGCATGGGTGGTCAAGGCAAAGGGAATACCTGCTTTTTCCATTGCTGCAGGATTCATTGGGGCCTGATTCCACTGGCGAAGTTGCGCAAGGGTAATTTTTTTTAGTAGCAAAGGATCGCTGGTATCATAGGCTTTTGGAAAGTTGAGCGGTA
>JALQVM010000163.1 GCA_023263685.1 Flavobacteriaceae bacterium
GTTCCAGTAAACAAGGTGCTAAACGGTATGGCAGAATCAGAGGCTCCCATGGCTGTGAATTTAGACGGATCATTGGCATACAAAGCCTCAATACCGGCACCCATACTGCCGTCTCCAATGTAGAGCAGTCCGAAAACAGGAATCATCAACCCCCCAATGAGTAAGCCGATTGCATTTACGGTATCAGATACAGCAACAGCTTTTAATCCTCCAAATATGGCATAAATAGAACCTATAACTCCGATTGAACAGACCGTGAGTACCAAAGTTTGACTTTGTTCCATTTGGAATAAAGTAGTTAAATCAAACATGCCGATCAGCGCTACGGCACCTGAATAAAGAACGATAGGAAGCAAAACCACCACATAGCCACTTAAAAAGAGCCCGGAAGTAATGGATTTGGTCATGGTATCATAGCGTCGTTCTAAGAACTGTGGTATGGTAGTAAGTCCTCCTTTCAGGTAACGAGGTAATAATACCAAGGCAGTAACCACCATGGCTATAGCGGCAAGGGTTTCCCAAGCCATTACTAATACGCCCTCATTGTACGCAGATCCGTTTAGCCCAACGAGCTGTTCTGTGGATAGGTTGGTTAGCAGCAAGGATGCGGCAATTACGGGACCGGTGAGGCTACGCCCACCTAAAAAGTAACCGTCTTCAGAGTGTTCATCTGTGGATCGCGTAGCAAGATAGGCTACGATACCAACAAGTAGGGTAAAGGCGATAAAAATGACAAATTGCATAGGGAAAGTTTAAATCAATGTTTGACCCTAAATGTATAAAAACAATTTTAAAGTCCGAGGGAGAGAAGCACTTCACTTGCTTGATCATATTCTTCGGGGTGTACCCAAACCTCTTGATCGGTGGAAAGAGTCCCAAACCCAGCTAGACGCGCTGATTCAGCCTGGTCTTTTACGACTGGTACGATCCCTATGGTGTCCAAAACACCACAGAGTTTAGCAACGTCCATGGCGGTGCCGTAAAACAATCTCTTGTAGGTCTGGGACATATTTTGGGACTTATGATTTATTGTATTTATTATTCCAGATGGCTGGATTAAAATTTTTACCTAAGGCAAAACCGTAAAACAATACTACCGATGCAATGGCTTTAAACATAAAAAAGAAAAGCATCCAATAGGACGTAGGGTCAGGGGTTTTGGTGAATAAATCCATCGGGGTGATTTCTGTGGCAACCCAACTCACCGCTGCTACCGTTAGCAAAAGGTTCCAAATGTTTCTGAAGGGCCACATCATGAGTTTTCTCAAAGGATGCAAATCATTGCCCCACTTGTGGACTAAATAATAATATTTATTTCCCAGAGGAACAAAAAGAAGGGGGTCGTCTTGACGCTTTAGTCGGAACAATACTGAAGGAGCCATCAGTTTAAAATCTGCAAGAACCGTATCGTGGTCCTTTTCGATTTGTGCAATGGCTTGGTGCGCACTCTCGGGCAAGTCACTTTTATAATATTTTAGATCCAGGAAACGCAATCGGTACTGAATGCAAACGTCACGAATTTCGTCTTCGTGATAAATTCGATGGGTTTCTAATTGATCAAAATCAAAATTGTTTTGAATTTTGATGTGCAAAGAGTCTAAAATCTGATCAAATGAAGAAGAGTCAACAGCAGTAGGCTGTTTTGCCCGTGTTTTGATCAGTACTTCTTCAAG
>JALQVM010000164.1 GCA_023263685.1 Flavobacteriaceae bacterium
ATTCTCAAGTGCTCATTGGAGGCAATATTGGTAAAAACAAAGTAACTCCCAATGAAAAAGCAGTGGAAGATTACACGGCCTGTTTTCATGCGCTGTTTGACTATGTGGATTATTTTGTTGTGAACGTTAGCTCACCCAACACGCCCAATTTAAGAGCATTGCAAGATAAAGAGCCGCTTACGGATTTGCTCGCTAACTTAAATGCACTCAACAAGAAGAAAAATACCCCCAAACCGATTGTATTAAAAATAGCCCCGGACTTAACCGACGAGCAACTGGATGACATCATCGATATTGTAATTTCCACTAAAATAGAGGGAGTCATTGCAACCAATACCACCCTAAGTCGAGCTGGGCTTCAATCCGCAAACCGTGAAGAGCTAGGGGGATTGAGTGGCAAACCTTTACAACAAAGAAGTACAGAAGTGATTCGGTATTTGGTTAAAAAAAGCAACAATGCCTTCCCCATTATCGGTGTAGGAGGGATTCATTCTCCAGAAGATGCCCTCGAAAAATTGAATGCAGGGGCTTCTTTAGTTCAACTCTATACAGGATTTGTATATGAAGGACCTGGGTTAGTAAAGCGCATACTCAAGTCCTTATAGTCGTTCGCTTATAAAAAAAATCAATCTCGAATTTCAACTAGTCAGTCAAAATAACTGAAGGACTCTCCCGATTTTATGTTGAGAAGCGTCTCATAGATTAGTTTGATCACATTTTCAACATCCTCACGATGAACCATTTCGACCGTGGTATGCATATAGCGTAACGGCAGTGAAATCAAGGCTGAAGCTACTCCGCCGTTGCTGTAAGCAAAGGCATCGGTGTCCGTCCCCGTATAGCGAGAAGAAGCCATGCGTTGAAAGGGAATTTTCTTGTTTTCGGCTGTTTCTATAATGCGTTCACGTAAGAGATTGTGGACAGCCGGTGCATAGGAAATTACCGGTCCTTCACCGATTTTAGTATGTCCCTCTTCTTTTTTATTGATCATGGGGGTGGTGGTGTCGTGACAAACATCGGTTACGATAGCAATATTAGGCCGTAGGGTCTGTGTGATCATTTCGGCTCCTCGCAAGCCAACTTCCTCTTGTACAGAATTGGTAATGTAGAGTCCAAAGGGGAGGGTTTTTTTGTTTTCTTTCAACAAACGGGCCACTTGTGCAATCATAAAACCTCCTGCGCGATTATCTATAGCTCTACACACAAATTTGTTTTTGTTCAGCACATGAAATTGGTCGGGATAGGTAATCACACAACCTACATGCACGCCTAATTTTTCAACCTCTTTTTTGTCTTTGGCACCTATATCGATAAATATATTGTCCAGTTTGGGGGTCTCTTCTTTTTACGCGTGTGGATTGCAGGCCAACCAAACACTCCTTTAACGATACCTTTTTTGGTATGTATATCCACGCATTTAGAAGGTGCAATTTGATGATCACTTCCCCCATTGCGAATCACGTAAATTAGTCCCTCTTCTGTGATGTAATTTACATACCACGAAATTTCGTCGGAATGCCCTTCAATGACCACTTTATATTCAGCCTTAGGATTAATGACTCCCACAGCCGTGCCATAGGTGTCTGTGATAAAAGTATCTACATAGGGTT
>JALQVM010000165.1 GCA_023263685.1 Flavobacteriaceae bacterium
TAGGGTTGGATATTCTTCGCTTTTACAAGGGTGAAGTTTACAAGGTAGATTTGCGATGTCTATTATTTTTTGTGCAAATGCATACCAACTGCAAGAGGGTCCTTGTGCAAAGTGATAGGTTGAGTGTGAAAAAAAATCAGGGTGCTCAACGGCCTGTAAAACCCAATCTGCGAGGGCAATGCCTGAAGTAGGTTTTCCAATTTGGTCATCAACTACACTTAGGGCTTTCTTTTCCTTTGCTAGTTGTAGTATTGTCTTAACAAAATTCTTACCATAAGGACTAAACAACCATGAGGTTCGTATGGTGGTTGCCTTACCCTTGGATTCACGAAGCGCCTGCTCCCCTAAAGCTTTACTCTTTCCATAAACACTTATGGGTTTGGGAAGGTCCCTTTCAGAATACCCTTGAGGATGCTTTCCATCAAACACATAATCTGTGGAAAAATGAACCACTCCAATTGAATTTTGTGCCGCAAATGAAGCTATGGATTTCACACCATATCCATTAATTGTATGTGCTTTATCGGATTCTTTTTCGGCTAAATCAACACCTGAATAAGCTGCACAATTGAGGAGTATATCAAAAGGGTTTTTCTCGTAAAAAACGTGTAACGTATCTGGTTGGGTAATGTCTACCTCTTGTTGTGTAGCAAAATAAAAATGATGTTTCGCGAATTGCGGTGCTACCGCTTGGAAACAATGCCCCAATTGCCCATTGGCTCCTGTGATTAAAAGCCTAGCCATAGAGCGTTTCGTTATAATCGAATACTTGGGCTTTAGAGAGCGATGGGTGGATTTTATCTTTTTCTGAACGTATCCATTCCTTTAAGGGTAATTTCCAGTCAATTCCCAATTCAGGGTCTTCTGGAGCAATACTCCCTTCACTTTCAGGATGATAATAGGCATCTACCTTATAGCAAAAAAGAGAGGTTTCGCTTAAGGTTATATACCCATGAGCAAACCCGCGAGGAATAAATAATTGCAATTGATTTTCTGAACTTAGTTCTTGACTAAAATGTTGACCAAAAGTGGGTGATCCTTTTCGAATATCAACCACCACATCCAATACGGCGCCTTGTACTACACTCACTAATTTTGATTGGCTGTGTGGCTGGAGTTGGTAATGCAATCCCCTTAACACCCCTTTTTTGGACTGGGTAAGGTTATCCTGACAAAAAGGTATAGATTTCCCTAATGCTTTAGTCAACTCACTGGCAACATAGGTTTCTGAAAAGAATCCCCGTTCGTCTTTATGGCGGTTCGGTTTCAAAATAAAAACTTCAGAGAAAAGAGTAGGAATACAAGTCATTTTACAATAGAATTATTCCTTTCCGTATCGATTTAACAAATAAGAGCCATAACTGGTTCCCTGCATTTGGTTGGCGCTTTCCAACAGTTGGGCCTTAGTAATAAATCCTTTTTCAAAGGCGACCTCTTCCAAACAGCCAACTTTAACCCCTTGGCGCTTTTCAATGGTTTCAATAAATTGACCGGCTTCCAAAAGTGATTCGTGTGTTCCTGTATCTAGCCAAGCAAATCCAAGACCTAAGGGTTCTACTTTTAGTATCCCCTGCTCTAAAAAGTGTTGGT
>JALQVM010000166.1 GCA_023263685.1 Flavobacteriaceae bacterium
TAAAAAAGCATCCGCTGATCGGAAGACGGAGCCGATGTTGTTTAGGCTGCGAATATTATCCAAAACCAAGCAAAGAGGGGTTTTCGTAGCCGCTTTAAATTCAGCTACTGTTTTTCGCTCCAGTTCCTCGTTTTTAAGTTTGCGCATAAGTTGTTAGAAAAAACAAAAGTACAACCTCTACTTTTTTCTCTGCTATTTGCATCTTTGTTTTTCAAGGCAGTAAATTTTAAATACATTCGTAAAAACCGAATTTATTTTGACAAAAGCAGTAAAAGAGACCCCTTTAATGAAACAATACAACCGCATCAAGGCGAAATATCCGGATGCGCTATTGCTTTTTCGAGTAGGTGATTTTTATGAAACTTTTGGATCAGATGCCGTCAGGGCTTCGGGCATTTTAGGAATTATACTGACCAAACGGGGTGCAGGCAGCACCAGTGAAACTGCCTTAGCCGGGTTCCCACATCATTCGCTCAATACATATTTGCCCAAGTTAGTCAAAGCCGGCTGTCGGGTGGCCATTTGCGATCAATTGGAAGACCCCAAAATGACCAAAAAAATTGTCAAAAGAGGGGTAACGGAATTAATCACTCCGGGGGTTTCACTGCACGATGATGTGTTGGAGCAGAAAAAAAACAACTACCTAGCGGCGGTTTTTTTTAATACCAAGTGGGGGGTGTCATTTCTCGATATTTCTACGGGTGCGTATTGGGTTGCCCAGGGGAGTGCTGAACAAGTAGAACAGTTGCTGCAAAGTTTTTCGCCGAGTGAAGTTTTGGTACCCAAACCCAAAAAAAAATTATTTCATGAGGCCTTTGGAAGTGCTTTTCACTGTTTTTATATGGAGGATTGGGCCTTTGAAGAGGGTACGGCCAGGGAAAAACTAACGACTCATTTTAAAACCAATTCATTGGCTGGGTTTGGAATTCAGGAGTATTCCTCAGGCATTTCAGCGGCGGGTGCCATTTTACATTATTTATCTGAAGCACACCACCAAAAATTACAACACATCAATCAAATCCGTCCCATTGCACAAGAGCGTTTTGTTTGGCTCGATCGATTTACCCAGCGTAACTTGGAATTATTCCAATCCACTTATCCCGAGGGTATTCCATTGATTCAAGTGCTCGACCAAACTCAAACCGCTATGGGAGCCCGATTGATCAGGCAATGGTTGGCCTTTCCTTTAAAAGAACAAATACAGATTGAGTACCGCCACCAAATTGTACAAGATTTTGTAGCCCAAGAGGCCCTTTTGGATATCACCCAAGAGGCTTTGTCCCAAATTGTGGACCTGGAGCGTATCGTTGCTAAAATTGCCACGGAAAAAATCAGTCCTCGGGCATTAAATCAATTGCAAAATTCATTGGAGGCATTGGATTTGCTCAAGCAACAACTCCATGATAAAGCACACAAAACCCTGCTCACTCAGCTGAAGCAGCTTCCTGCAACCGCAGCAGTGAAGGACTTAATCCATCAGACTCTAGATCCGGAAGCACCCGTTTTAGTTTCTAAAGGAAACGTCATCGCCCCTGGATTTTCAGAAGAATTGGATGCCTTACGCAGTTTAC
>JALQVM010000167.1 GCA_023263685.1 Flavobacteriaceae bacterium
TGAGACTTATGCCATAGGGGGAAATAACGAAAAACAAAATATTGAATTGGTTCGTTTGCTTATTTCCCTATTGGATAAAAAACTTAACCGACCCGAGGGAGCGTCTCTATCCCTCCTAACCTTTGTTACAGACCGCTTGGGGCACGATTACCGCTATGCGATAGACACGGCAAAAATTGAGCGTGAGCTCGGCTGGAAACCCATAACCTCCTTCGAAGAAGGAATGGAAAAAACAGTAGACTTTTATTTACAAAAATGAGTATATTTAATTTTTAAACCCCCTAATCATGAAAAAAGCTTCGTTAGACTTCGGTCTTTTAATTATGCGCATCGGGTTCTCTATTGGACTGATGACCCACGGCTACGGTAAATTTTTAAAAGTAGTACAAGGAAATTTTGAATTCGGTGATCCCATCGGGATTGGCCCCGGCTTTTCTTTAGTGCTTGCAGCCCTAGGTGAATTTGTAGCCCCCATTCTTATTATTTTGGGATGGAAAACGCGTTTAGCCACTATTTTCCCTACCCTAACCATGTTAGTTGCCTTTGTGATTGCACACGATGGAGATCCTTTTTCTAAAAAGGAAAAAGCCTTTGTTTACCTAATTGCCTTTTTGACCCTCTATTTTACAGGTCCAGGAAAGTATTCTTTAGGTAAGGAATAAGGGCTAAAAAGTTTGTTTTGTTTTAAAATTCGCTATATTTGCCGACCATTAAACAAACAAAAAATGTACGCAATTGTAGAAATAGCAGGGCAGCAATTTAAAGTTGTGCAAGACCAAAAGCTTTTTGTACACCGTTTGGCAGATAAAGAAGGATCAAAAGTTTCTTTTGACAAAGTATATTTGTTAGACGATGGAAAAAAAGTAACCCTTGGCGCCCCAGCTATCACTGGAGCTTCTGTTGAAGCAAAAGTGGTCAGTCATCTTAAAGGTGACAAAGTCATCGTGTTTAAGAAAAAAAGACGAAAAGGCTATCGAGTTAAAAACGGACACCGCCAAGCCTTAACTGAATTGGTGATTGAAAAAATTCATTCCAGCGGAGCAAAAGCTGCACCAGCAAAAGCTGAAAAAGCCGCTCCAGCCAAAGCAGAAAAGAAAGCTGCGCCCAAAAAATCAGCTGCTATGAAAGCGGAAGCTGTGGACTACAGTAAGTTGACGGTAGCCGAATTAAAAGAAG
>JALQVM010000168.1 GCA_023263685.1 Flavobacteriaceae bacterium
GATTGTTGTAATGACCAACGGAAATCCAACTCAAGCAGCGGCCTTTACCGTAAGTCCTAAAATCGATGTTTCCAATAGCTCAGTAGGTGGCATGGCAAACAAAATGTTTGAAAAAAGTTTAGTCAATGATGTCATTCCTTACGTGGAGTCAAATTTTAGAGTAAAAGCCAATAAAGAAAACAGAGCCCTAACCGGATTGAGTATGGGAGGACTTCAAACAATGAATACTTCTTTTGACCATCCGGAACTCTTTAACTATATCGGGGTAATGAGTATGGGATTTGCAGATTTAAGCCGATTCGGAATAGAGGTGGATCACTCCAAAAGAAAAGAGCAAATTCAAGCGTTAAAAAAGGAGAATCCCGCATTGTACTGGATTGCCTGTGGGGAAGATGATTTTCTCTATGAAAGTGTAGTTACCATGAGAAAAGAATTAGATTCGGAAAACTTCAACTACGTTTACCGTGAAAGTCCCGGTGGACATACATGGAAAAACTGGAGAATTTACTTGTCTGAATTTACGCCTATGCTGTTTAAACAGTAGTAAATTTTTCTATCCCCTAAGGATTGCTTAGGGATTTGGTAAAGTAAGCTTTTCGACCAGAAAATCAAGTGCCAAAGAATCATTCATTGGGGCTGCATTCACCGGTACGCAGCCTTTCGAAGATGTCCTTTTTTTTCATATCTCTCAGTATCTACTTTGGTTTTTAGCGTTAAGAGCTTCTAAGTTTGTTAAGGATTTAAAATCTTAAAATTATACGTACCCGACACCAATTCAATTAGGAGTTCGTCTTTATTTTGAGTAATTTGAGTCACACCGTTTTTATTTTTTTTGACTCGTTTCCCCTCCAGAAGAACCTGTTTTGGTGTTGCCTGTTCAATTTTAAAAACCGCAGTTGTATTTGGTGGAATAACAGCCCGGTAGTCCCATCCCGTAGTGTTCCACTCCCACGCACTTTCAATTTTTCCATAACTGGAATTGTAGTATCCTTTAGCCCATTTCATTTTACGTTCGGGATCAGGAGTAGGTTGGAGTATAAACTTTTTAAATGCAGCTACTTCGGGGTCTCTTTGTATGCCCAAGCTGTACCTATACATCCACGCAGCCACTGAGCCAAAGGAATAATGATTAAACGAATTCATGCTGTTGTTTCC
>JALQVM010000169.1 GCA_023263685.1 Flavobacteriaceae bacterium
AGCACCTAAAGCCCCAAGAGCAATTCCCAAGGTCACTGACATTGTTGATGAGGCATTTGGTAAGAACAACGGAATGGTTGTTGGTGATGATTTCTTGCGTCAATTAGGGTTGTTTGGTCGATACACTGCTGGTGCGGCTACGGCAGTCCCTGAGATGCTGTCAGACCCATTCTCCAACATCGTCAACGCGATGGCTGGCAGAGAGGTAATGACGCCTATTGCCAAGTCTCGGGAGCGCGTCCTAGAGTCTTTGAACGTCCCCAAACCACAGACGCCATCTGAGCGAGTAATCGGCGCTGTCACGCAGTCTGGATTGTCTTTGGCGGCTCCTGCTGGTCTTGCTAAATATGTACCCGGATTGCCAGCGTCAGTACAAGGCTTGCTTACAGAGGCTCCAATAACGCAAGCTGGTTCAGCATTGACCGCGCCATTCTTGGCTCAAACTGCTCAAGAATATGGTGCTGGTCCGGGTATGCAAACCGCATTAGGAATTGTTGGTTCAATTGCTGGCGGCGGTGCGGCTGGCATGACCCCAGCCACCACTAGGGCGGTCCAAGGCGCGGTTAAACCTTTCACTGAGGCTGGTCGAGAGGTCATTGCTGGTAACGTCTTACGATCATTGGCGCGCGAACCAGAAGAAGCAATTTTGGCTGGTCAGGCATACAAGCCATCCATTCCGGGGTACGCTCCCACGACATCCCAAGCAACAAGAGATATTGGCTTGATTGGTGCTGAAACCACTATTCGTGGTCTTGACACAACTGGCAAGTTTGGCGTGCAACTAGCGCAAGCAAACCAAGCGCGTATGTCCATCCTAGACCGCATGGCTAAAGATAAGGCTGACTTAGAGTTAGCCATTAAAAAACGGGACGAAGTATCAGACCCACTGCGCGAACAAGCATTTGCAAAGTCAACAGTTACACCAGAGACATTCCAGAGCGCGGTTGCACTTACTGTGAACAAGAAGATTGACGATATTCTTGCCTCACCCGCTGGCAAGCGATCTACTGTTATGTCTGTTATGGAAGATACAAAGGCTGACATTGCCAGAGCAAATACTCCAGCA
>JALQVM010000016.1 GCA_023263685.1 Flavobacteriaceae bacterium
CCTTATGTGTCAAACCAGGCTCTCTAAAATGAACCTGATCGTCTATGAGTCCCGGGAGGATGATTTTTCCAGTTGCATCAAAAACTTCAATCGCAGCACTTGCTTCAATGGTATCAGCGATTTTTTCAATACGATTTCCACGAATCAATAGATCGCATACAAAAATTTTATTCTCATTGACAACAGTTGCGTTTTTGATCAGTAAATCAGAGGAATTCATCGAAATCTGTTTTTAAAGATGCGTAAAAATAAAACACCAAAAAGTGCCTCCCAAATAATACTTCCATTCATTTTTGATTTCCCCTTGACTCGATTAGTAAAAATGATTGGATGCTCGATTAATTTAAATTTTTTAAGCCAAGCCTTGTATTTGAGCTCAATTTGAAATGCATAGCCCACAAATTTGATTTGGTCTAACGCTATTGCTTCCAAAACGTGTCTTCGATAACCTACAAAACCAGCCGTTGCATCTTTAATGGGCATGGCTGTGATCAACCTAACATAAAACGATGCAAAGTAGGAAAGTAATACCCGTCCCAAGGGCCAGTTGACCACATTGACCCCTTTGACGTAGCGGGATCCTACTACCAAATCCGCTTGGTCTTTCAACAGCAAAAGCATAGGGACAAGCTCTTGAGGGTTGTGTGAAAAATCAGCATCCATTTCAAATACATATTGATAATTTCTTCTCAGTGCCCATTTAAATCCGTGCACGTAGGCAGTTCCTAAGCCTTTTTTATCCGACCGGGATTCCAAAAAGAGTCTTTCAGGAAATTGTTCCATCATGCTCAAGACTTGATCGGCAGTACCGTCGGGCGATTGGTCGTCTACGACCAGGACATCCAAAGGGGATTCAATCGAAAAAACCGCTTCAACAATGGATTCGATGTTTTCAATTTCATTGTAGGTAGGAATAATGATTAATGTATTTTCCATAGAATTCGTAGTAAAAGTAGCAAATGTCTCAACAACATATCGATAGAAATACTACAATAATTTTTTAGAAAACCGTTAATTTTGACCTATGGGAGAATGGATATACCGACCTAACCTACAAGAAGATTGGATGAGTTTGGTCTTTTTGATCAACCTATTGGTCATCCTTTTTCTTTATAAGCTTGAGCCAGGTCGATTGCTTGAACTTTTCAATATTCTAAATCCACGTGCATATTTTGGAAAATACAGCCACGAAAAAGAACTCAATTATTACAGCTATTTTAATTTGGCATGCTTTGCCCTCATCGTCAGTGCACTGTCGCTCACTTATTTTTCATTTTCGGGCGTTTTTGGAAGGTCACTTCTCTACAGTTTTGAATTTTATTATTTAGCACTGGGGTTGAGTGTTGTTCTGTGGGTCCGAAAATTACTCATTCAATTGGTAGCAAGCCAATTGAAGTTTGGAACTTATCTTTTTCTACCCACCTACAAATCGTTTACCATTGCCACACAAGCCTCATTTTTTCTGCTTGGAGTTCTCTTTTTGTGGAATTACAGCAGTATTCCCAAACTGATGACGGAATCCCTCGTGGTACTTTTGGCCCTAATTTGGATGGTGAATCAAATAGGAATATTTTTTTCTTTTTTTAGATCCCATACCGGAGAGCTAATCTATATAATTCTGTATCTTTGCACATTCAAAATAGCACCCTGGATTTGGATGTATTTTATTTTTATTGAAACAAAATTGTAATTGGACCTAATTATGAAAGTGAAAACTATTTTAGTTTCTCAACCTGAACCTTCCTCAGAAAAATCACCTTACAGCAGACTTAGAGAAAAACATAAATTAACGGTCAATTTTAGACCGTTTATCCATGTTGAAGGACATAGTGGCAAAGAAGTGCGTCAGCAAAAAATAGATTTCAATAATTTTCAAAACATCATTTTGACCAGTCGAAATGCGGTAGATCATTTTTTTCGTCTTTGTAAAGAAATGCGGTATGCCGTCCCGGATAGTACCAAATACTTTTGTCAGTCCGAAGCCGTTGCCTATTACCTTCAAAAATATGTGGTTTACCGCAAACGAAAAATATATGTAGGGGAACGCAGCATTAAGGACCTAGAAAGTACATTTAAAAAATTTAGCAAAGAAAGTTACCTGTTTCCAACCTCTGATATTTTAAAACCAGAAGTTCCCGAGTTTTTAGACAAAATTAAGCTGAACTGGCAACGAGCCATTTTATACCGTACGGTGGTCAGTGATTTGTCCGATCTACGCGATGTGTACTATGACATCCTAGTATTTTTTAGTCCTTCAGGGATAGAGTCTTTATTTAAGAATTTTCCTGATTTTAAACAAAACAATACCCGTATTGCGGTCTATGGAAACACCACTACCAAAGCGGCAGAAGATGCTGGTCTAAAAATCAATATCAAGGCTCCGACTGCAGAATCTCCCTCCATGACCATGGCGATAGAGAATTACGTCGAACAGGTAAACAAGTAATTAGTCTCCTTTTCTAAAAAAAGAGCGGGCCATTAAGCTCCAAGCGAGTAGTAAAGCGGTGCCCCCTACTGGAGTAACAGGACCTAAAAATCCAATAGGAAACGGAATGAGTTGCTTAAACGAAAGCAACAATATACTTCCAGAAAAGAGGAGTGTTCCCCAAAGCATCAGAGCATAAATGCGCTTTTTTTCTTTTGGATTTTTCATCTCTATCCCAGCAAGCAACAACAACCCTAAACCGTGGTAGATCAGATAACGCACCCCAACTTCAAAACTGGTCAACGCCTCAAGGCTAAGAATCGATTTAAAATAATGACTCCCCAAGGCACCTAAGAGTATACCAATCACTATAAAAAGACTTCCAAATTGGCGCATTTTTTCTTTCATCTATTTCGGCTATTTTATTTAATTTTACAACAAAAATAATACATATACATTATATTTTAAACTTAAAAATGAAAATATCCGAACAAACTTTAGCTATTGATGGAATTGATAAAATCATACTGAGACTCTTAACACAAGATGCCCGAACTCCCATCATAGCCCTTTCAAAGGCCACTGGAATTTCTGGTGCCGCTGTTCATCAGCGTTTAAAAAAACTTGAAAAAGCCAACGTAATATCAGGCTCACAAATAATATTAAACCCTAAAATCTTAGGGTTTAAGACGATGGCATTTATTGGAATTTACCTCGATAAAGCGATTCGAAATCCTGAAGCCGTCAAACAATTAGCACAGATAGATGAAGTCATTGAATGCCATTACACCACTGGAAACTGGAGTATTTTTGTCAAACTACTCTGTAGGGACAACGAACATTTGATGGAATTGTTGAATAAAAAAATTCAGTCCGTAGAAGGGGTATCAAGAACCGAGACCTTTATTTCCCTACAACAACAATTAAACCGACAACTCAGTGTGTAAATTAGTCTCTTCTTCCTCCAAACACTTGAAGCGCAAAGTATGCCAGCGTAGCCAACGAACCTAAAGCGGCTACCACATAGGTTCTAGCTGCCCATTTTAACGCGTCTTGAGCACCTGCAAGTTCTTCTCGAGAAACCATATTTTTTCGTTCCAACCAAGCCAAGGCTCTATTGCTGGCATCATATTCTACTGGAAGCGTGATAAAACTAAACAAAGTACCTATTCCAAAAAGACCAACGCCTAGGGCCGCAATGGTAAACCCATAAGGAACCACCTGCATCAAAACCAAACCCGCAATGATAACAAGCATGGACATATTGGAGGCCACACCCACCATAGGAACAAGCGTAGAACGAATTTGCAACCACTCATACCCTTGGGCGTGCTGAACCGCATGGCCGCATTCATGGGCGGCTACTGCTGCTGCTGCTGCATTGCGCTCATGGTAGACCGACTCACTTAGATTGACTGTCTTCTTCTGAGGATTGTAGTGATCGGTCAAGGAGCCCCGAACAGAAATCACTTGTACATCGCGAATCCCATGATCCCTGAGCATTTGCTCCGCTATCTCTTTACCAGACATTCCATTTCGCAATTGCTTTTGCGAATAGGTTTTAAATTTTCGCTTAAGCGTACTGCTCACCCACATGCTTGCTAGTGAAATGAGGATAATAAGTAAATAATAACTGCCCATTTTTTATTTGTAAAATTAAATTAAAACTGTCTATTTCGACGGGTTGAACAAAAAATTAACACCTTAAAAAACAAGAGGCTTAAATAACGATGTTGATGATTTTATTGGGAACAATAATCCATTTTTTAGGCGTTTTTCCTTCCAAATATTCTGCGGTTCTGGAATCTTCTAACACGGCTTGCTGAATAGCAGCATTATCCAGAGTTAAAGACAATTCCAAAGTAAATCGCATTTTACCATTAAAAGATACCGGATAGGTTTTCGTATCCTCTACCAAATAGGCCTCATTGGCAATAGGAAAATCAACATAGTCAAGAGTACTTTCATTACCCAAGGCACTCCAAATTTCCGAAGCCAAATGGGGAGCAAAAGGAGAGAGTAAAAGGGTGAGCGGACTCAAAATGGATGTACTGTGAGTTTTTAAACTCGTTAGCTCGTTAACACAAATCATCAAGGCACTCACACAGGTGTTGAATGAAAAATTTTCAATATCCTGGGTTATCTTTTTGATGGTCTCATGTAAAATTTTCAATTCCTGTTTAGAGGGTTCTTGATTATTGACCACCCATTCCTCTTCATTGTAAAAAAGCCTCCAATATTTTTTAAGGAAGTTATGTACTCCCGAAATTCCTGCTGTATTCCAAGGTTTGGCTTGTTCTATGGGACCCAAAAACATTTCATACATCCGCAAAGTATCTGCTCCATATTGTTCGCATATTTCATCAGGATTTACCACATTGTATTTGGATTTTGACATTTTTTCAACTTCTCTGCCTACTTTAAAAACACCCTTAGTCTGTTCAAAATTTGCATTCTCAAACTGAGGCTGCCATTTTCTAACAGCTGCTACATCCAATTCATCTGCACTGTTTACCAAATTCACATCCACCCGAATCGGTTCCCAAAGTGAAACATCGGTCACCTGATCTTTTGACACATAGGTTTGCGTACCTGGCTTTCGGTAAATGAATGCCGAAGTTCCCAGTATCATTCCTTGATTGATTAATTTTTTGGCATATTCTTCTACGGGTAGTAAGCCCAGATCATACAGGAATTTTTGCCAAAAACGAGAGTAAAGTAAATGACCTGTAGCATGTTCACTTCCCCCCAGATACAAATCTACTTCTTGCCAATAGTCCACCGCACTTTTCCCTACAAAAGCTTCCGTATTTTGAGCATCCATATAACGGTAGAAATACCATGAGCTTCCCGCCCAGCCCGGCATAGTGTTCAACTCCAGTGGAAATACCGTTTGGTGGTCTATACGACTATTGTCTACTACTTGCTCGTTCTGTGTATCCCATGCCCAGTTTTTTGCATATCCCAAAGGGGGAGCTCCTTCAGGAGTAGGCAAGTATTTTTCAACTTCCGGCAGATTGAGAGGCAGATGTTTGAGTGCAAGAGGTTGAGGCAACTTATTCTTGTAGTAAACGGGAATAGGCTCTCCCCAATAGCGCTGTCTGCTGAAAATAGCATCTCTTAGTCGGTAATTTATGGTTCCTTCGCCACAGCCTTGTTTTTCCAACGCATCAATGACTTTTTTCATCGCTTCTTTATAGGGAAGTCCACTTAAAAAATCGGAATGATCGATGACAGCTGTTCCCTTATCTGTGAATGCCTCTTTTTCAATCGAAACATTTTTAAAAATATTTTTAATGGGGAGGTCAAAATGTTTGGCAAAATCGTAGTCGCGTTGATCACCACAGGGTACGGCCATTACAGCCCCTGTTCCATAATCTGCCAAGACGTAATCTCCTATCCAAATCGGAATTCGCTCTTGTGTAAAAGGGTGCAAGGCATAGGCACCCGTAAAGACTCCGGTCGGGTTTTTTACATCGGCCATACGTTCGCGTTGCGTTCGCTTTTGGGTTTCCTCAATATAGGCTTGTACGGCTTCCTGATTCGCTGGGGGAGTAATCTCTTGCACTAAATCCAACTCTGGGGCAAGCGTCATAAACGTAACTCCAAAGATTGTATCGGGTCGAGTGGTAAATACTTCGATTTTTTTAGGATGGCCTTCAATCTGAAAAAAAACTTTTGCTCCAATAGATTTTCCTATCCAATTTCGCTGGATTTCTTTTAAAGATTCTGACCAGTCGATTTGATCTAGCCCTTGGAGTAATCTTTCGGCATAAGCACCGATTCGCATACTCCACTGTTTCATTTTTTTCTTGGTTACGGGAAACCCGCCCCGTTCAGAAACTCCATTGATAATTTCATCATTGGCCAATACTGTCCCCAAATCTGCACACCAATTGACTTCTGTTTCGGACAAATAAGCCATGCGATAGTGCAGTAAAATTTCTTGCTGTTTTTCTGAAGAAAAAGACTTCCATTCTTCTGCGGTAAACTCTGGTGTTGCAGTACTACAAACCGCCCGAACCGATTGATTTCCCTCTTGTTCAAAACGCTCTATGAGCTGAGCAATGGGCTTTGCCTGATCCGCTGTATTGCAATAGTAATGATCAAATAAAAGCAGAAAGATCCATTGGGTCCATTTGTAGAAATTGGGTTCAGAAGTCCTTACTTCACGACTCCAATCAAACGAAAACCCCATTTGATCCAATTGCTGACGGTACCGATTGATATTTTCTTGGGTGGTTTTAGCAGGATGCTGACCCGTTTGAATGGCATATTGTTCGGCCGGTAATCCGAAGGAGTCATACCCTTGAGGATGAAGGACATTAAATCCTTTATGTCTTTTGTAACGCGAATAGATATCACTGGCAATATAGCCTAAGGGGTGGCCTACATGAAGCCCTGCGCCAGAAGGATAGGGAAACATATCCAGTACGTAATACTTTGGTTTTTCTGAATTATTTTCAGCTTTATACGTTTGGTTTTTTGCCCAGTGGGCCTGCCATTTTTTTTCAATATTCTTGAAGTCGTATCCCACGTTTTTTGATGTTGAAGGGTCTAGAAAGCCACAAAAATACGCTTATTGATGGAATGTCAAAAAAAGGAAAAGATTATTTTATCCCCGTTGCAGTCTGCTATTTCTTTGCTATTTTTACACAAACAAACGCTGTGGCGAATAGCTTTCAAGAAAAATATCAAAAAAGAAAAGTGCTGACCGGCTACTTATCTGTTGTAATTAGTATCAGCCTGGTGTTGTTTTTTGTTGGAATTTTAGGATTGTTTTTACTAAACGCAAAAAATGTTGCCGCCAACTTTAAGGAACAAATTGTCATGACAGTCTACTTTAAAGACAGTGCAAAAGACATTGAAATCACCCAACTTCAAAAAAAAATACAGCTTGATCCCGCCACTAAAGAAGTTCATTTTATATCCAAGGATGAAGCTGCTGCACAATATGCAAGAGACATCGGTGAGGATTTTCTTGAATTTTTAGGCTATAACCCACTCCAAAACGCTGTAGACGTCTATTTCAATGCTGCTTATGTCAATACGGTTAGTCTCACGCAAACCCAACAAGAATTAGAAACAGCAGATTTTGTAGACGAGGTGGTCTTTGACCAACCCTTAGTCTCATTGCTGGATAAAAACATTCTTCGAATATCCTATGTACTGCTGCTTACCACCCTATTATTTATAGTAATCGCACTCTTGCTCATCAACAGTTCCATTCGACTGTCTATCTACTCCAAACGGTTTGTAATCAAAACCATGCAGTTGGTAGGAGCGACCAAGTCCTTCATCCGCAGGCCTTTTATTTGGACTCATATGCGTTTGGGAATAGTCAGTTCCCTCATAGCACTCAGCGGATTAGTTCTAGTGTTTTTAGAAATCAACAAACGCTTTCCCGAACTCAAGCTGTGGGCACAACCGTTAGAACTGATCATTATCTTTGGAGGAGTATTGTTTCTCGGTATAGGAATTACGGCGGTTAGTACCTTTTTTGCTACCCAACGCTATTTAAACTTGAAGTCAGACGCCATTTATTAAATCCGTCCCATGAAAAAAAACACCGGTTCTAAAAAATTCTTATTTGAAAAAAGAAATTACCGTTTTCTTTTTCTGGCCCTTGGCATCATTGCGCTTGGTTTTATCCTCATGGCAGGAGGAGGGAGTGAAGATCCCAATTATTTCAATGAAGAAATTTTTAATTTCAGAAGAATTCGCTTGGCTCCAACGTTGGTTCTTATTGGTTTTGGGGTCGCCATGTATTCCATACTCACTAAAGAATCTACTAAAAAATGAGCACGCTTGAGGCTTTGATTTTAGGCATCGTGCAAGGGCTTACGGAGTTTTTACCTATTTCTTCCAGTGGACACCTTGAAATTGGAAAAGCCCTCTTTGGCCTTGAGGCATCCGCTGAAGAAAGTCTATTTTTAACACTTGCACTCCACGTTGGAACTGCACTCAGCACCCTCTTTGTTTTTAGGAAAGACATCAGCCGCCTGATCAGAGGACTCTTTTCCACTTCAAAAAATGAAAGCCATGAATTTGCACTAAAAATTTTGATTTCCATGCTTCCTGCCGTTCTGGTAGGCTTATTTTTGGAAAAACAAATTGCCGTTCTTTTTGATCAAAACTTAATTTTAGTAGGGAGTCTGCTTTTTTTAACAGGAGTTGTCCTTTTTTGGGCTGAAAAAGTACCTCCATCCAACGGAACCGTATCGGTCAAAAAAGGATTTTTGGTAGGTACGGTACAAGCCATAGCCATTCTTCCGGGCATTTCAAGAAGTGGATCAACCATTGCTGCAGCCATGATCTTAGGAATTGAGCGCGAACAAGCCGCGCGATTTTCTTTTTTAATGGTGCTCCCACTGATTTTTGGAAGCATGGCAAAGTCACTACTTGATTTTCAAGGAACTCCTGAACACCTGGATGTATTTCCGCTGTTGATTGGGTTTCTAGCTTCATTACTCACTGGGGTGTTTGCCTGTAAATGGATGCTTGCGTTGGTCAAAAAAAGTCAATTGATTTATTTTAGTTTTTATTGTTTCCTCGTGGGTGGTTTTAGTTTGCTCTATGGACTTTTTTAAACAAACATTTACCGCTGAGTCATTGCAAGAGGGTCAATTAATCCTCATCGACAAACCGCTGGGTTGGACCTCTTTTCAGGTGGTCAATAAAATCAGGTGGCATTTAAAAAAGCAACATGCGTTAAAAAAACTAAAGGTGGGACATGCAGGTACGCTAGACCCCTTAGCCACAGGACTTCTTCTGATCTGCACAGGAAAAAAAACAAAATCCATAGAGCGCTATCAAAACCAAGAAAAAGAATACACGGGAACCTTCCTTTTAGGAGCTACTACGCCCTCTTACGATTTAGAAACCGCACCAGATCAAAGCTTTCCTATCGATCATATTACTGCACAACGAATCGAAGAAACGGCACGGCAATTTACAGGGGAAATAGAACAATACCCACCGCTCTTTTCTGCTTTAAAAAAAGAAGGAAAACGCTTGTACGAATACGCACGTGAAGGTTTAAATCCTGAGGTTAAATCACGTCAAGTTTTAATTTCTGAATTTAAAATACAAAAGATCAGTCTTCCCGAAGTACACTTCTTAGTTCGATGCAGTAAAGGAACCTACATACGAAGTTTAGCGCATGATTTTGGAAAGGCATTGGATTCCGGAGCTCATTTAAGCGCCTTGCGTCGAACAAAAATTGGTACCTTTGAAGTTGAAAATTCGTTTACAATGGAGAGCGTATATGATGAAAATTCACCGAAAAATATTAGCTTGAAATTAAATTAAAATTGCAATGGAAAACGATCTAAGTCTTGTACCTCATCAGCTTAGTAAACTAGGGTATATTTCTGCGCCCATAGACAAAAGCGTTGATTTACCCAGCGCAATTCAACAACTCAAAAAAGAAAAAAACGCCGTATTACTTACACACTATTATCAAGAACCTGAGATTCAAGAGCTTGCCGACTACCTAGGCGACAGCCTTTACCTGGCGCAACAAGCGGCCCAAGTAGAGGCCGATATCATTGTTTTTGCAGGAGTGCATTTTATGGCAGAAACAGCCAAAATCATCAATCCGAGTAAAAAAGTTTTGCTCCCTGATCTGAAGGCGGGTTGTTCTTTAGCTGATTCTTGTCCTCCTCTAGATTTTGCTGCTTTTAAAGCACAACATCCCGAAGCAGTAGTCGTTACCTACATCAACTGTTCGGCTGAAATCAAGGCGTTAAGCGATATCGTATGTACTTCTAGCAATGCGGTAAAGGTAATTGAAAGCATCCCCAAAGACAAAGCAATTATTTTTGCTCCGGATAAAAACCTAGGAAGGTATCTAATCAATAAAACAGGCAGAGACATGCTCCTCTGGGATGGAGCCTGTATCGTACATGAGGCATTTTCATTTGAAAAAATTGTTGCTCTTGCCAAAGCACATCCAAAAGCTAAGTTTATTGCTCACCCGGAGAGCGAATCTCCTGTTCTAGAAATTGCCCACTATATCGGAAGTACTGCTGGACTCCTTCGTTTTGTTCAAGAAGATGCTTCGATGAGTTATATCGTAGCTACGGAAGCAGGCATACTTCATGAAATGCAAAAGCGCTGCCCACAGAAAACCTTTATTCCTGCTCCGGTAGAAGACGATACCTGTGCCTGTAGTGAATGTGCCTTTATGAAACTCAATACCTTAGAAAAACTCTACAATTGCATGGTGTATGAGCTTCCCGAAATTCAATTAGACCAAGCCTTGATGGATCGAGCCCGTCAACCCATAGAGCGGATGCTTAATTTAGGAAAGTCATGATAAAAGACGTTTTAGTCATTGGTACGGGCATCTCTGGGCTTACCTATGCCATACATGTGGCTGAAAACAACCCCAACATTTCTCTCGTACTGCTATCTAAAAGCGATTTAAAGGAAGGGAATACACGCTATGCCCAAGGGGGAATTGCGGTAGTTTCTAATTTTAAAAAAGATTCATTTGACAAACATGTAGCGGATACGCTAATTGCAGGAGCAGGTACCTGTGATCCAGAAGTTGTCAAATTTGTCATTGAAGAAGGACACGAACGAGTCACCGAACTGATGAACTGGGGTGCTCAGTTTGACAAAAAAGAAAAAAAACTGGACCTAGCAAAAGAGGCGGGCCACTCAGAAAATCGAATTGTTCATTACAAAGACCAAACCGGTCAACACATTCAAGAAGCTTTAATTGAAAAAATTAAAACCTATCCAAATATTGAACTTTTAGAACAGCATACCCTAGTCGATTTAATCACAGACCATCATTCCAAAGAAAAGGCCAATCGATGCTATGGGGCCTATGTAATTTCCCAAAAGGAAGAAAAAATTCTTAAAATCACGGCTAAAATTACGGTGTTATCCACAGGTGGAGCTGGAAGTTTGTATGCCCATTCAACCAACCCCAAAATTGCCACCGGGGATGGTTTAGGTGCCGCGTACCGAGCGCGCGTAAGGATGGCTGGACTGCCTTATGTGCAATTTCATCCGACGGCTTTGTATCCTCAAGTAAATGGAAATACTTTTTTAATCACCGAAGCCGTTCGAGGTGCGGGTGCAAAGCTTTACAATAGTAAAGGAGAACGTTTTATGCTCAAAACCGATCCCAGAGCTGAATTGGCACCCAGGGATATCGTCGCCCGAGGAATTCAACGTGAAATTGAGCAACAAAGTGAAGATTTTGTTTGGCTGGACGGATCTGAGATCGAAATGAAACAATGGAAAGAACACTTTCCTACCATACTGGAAACCTGTAAAGATTTGGACATCAAACTCCCTAAAGAACGCATACCTGTGGTGCCGGCGGCGCACTATTTTTGTGGGGGAATAAAAGTCAATCAACACAGTGAATCTCAATTAAAAGGCTTGTATGCCATTGGTGAATGCAGTGCAACAGGACTCCATGGGGCCAATAGACTGGCTTCAAATTCGCTCTTGGAATCCTTAGTCTTTGCGCAAAGAGCAGCCCAAGACACTTTGGAAGCCTTAAAACAAGAACTCCCTTCCTCCTCTTTTTACGATGCCATCCCCGAATGGAAAGGAGATGCCTACTCCAACAGCATTGAAATTGAGGCCATAAAAAAATACCGAAAAGCCCTTCAAGAAATCATGACCTTGTATGTGGGGATTTTCAAAACCAATGAAGGACTGCTCCTAGCTGAAAAAAGAATTGATAAAATTTACAAAGCCGTTACGGCCATTTACAACAACAACAAATTGACTAATGGACTTTGTGAGTTGAGAAATATGGTGAGTATTGCCCATTTGATCACCAAACAATCGCAAGAAATCACCCAGAACCAAGGTGTCTTTTACAATCATGACTATGCCTGAAGAGTACTACAAAAAATACCAAACTGAGTTTGAAAGCTTTATTGACACAGCTTTAAAAGAAGACCTTGGGAACGGAGATCACACAAGTCTGTCGTGTATCGATCCGCAAAGTAAGCGGACTGCCGTGTTGCTAACCAAACAATCAGGAATTCTTGCAGGACTCGATTTGGCAGCTAAAATTTTTCACCGCTACGACCCTTCCTTAAACTTTGAACCCTTGCTAACGGACGGATCCAAAATTGAACCAGGACAAAAAGCCTTTAGCGTAAGCGGTTCTACTTTATCGATTTTAGCCACAGAACGATTGGTATTGAATACACTTCAAAGAATGAGTGGTATTGCTACCCTTACCCACCGGCTCTGCCAAAAAATAAAACACACTCCCAGTCAGTTGTTGGACACCCGAAAAACAACTCCAAATTTTCGCTATGCTGAAAAATGGGCTGTGTGGATCGGGGGAGGAAAAAATCATCGGATGGGGCTTTTTGATGCCCTTATGATTAAAGACAATCATGTTGATTTTTGTGGAGGCATGACAGCAGCACTTCACAAAACTGAAGCTTATCTCAACCGCTTGGGAAAACCCCTTGAGGTAGTGGTAGAGTGCAGAAACTCTAAAGAAATTGAGGAGACTCTCCCTTTTTCGTTTGTTAGCAGGATACTGCTTGACAACCATAGTATTGCAGAATTAAAAGAAGCCTTAGCGCAAATCGGAAACCAAAAACCTACGGAAGCCTCAGGCAATATTACCGAAGAAAACCTAGTGGACGTAGCCGAAACGGGAGTACATTTTATTTCTATGGGAGCTTTGACCTATGACGCAAGAAGTATCGATTTAAGTTTAAAGGCCGTTTGAAAGCAAGAAGATTGTATGGAGTTCTTTCAGCGCACAAGAATGTTGACCTCAGAGCCCAACAAATTCTGCTTTAATTTTTATATTTGTTAACACTTTTTTCTCTATGAAATACCGAAGGATTCTATTAAAATTAAGTGGGGAAGCCCTGATGGGAGATCAGACCCATGGCATTGACCCAGTTAAAATTGACACCTACGCCAAAGAAATAAAAAAAGTTTTTGACAAGGGCATCGAAATAGCCATTGTCATTGGGGGAGGAAATATCTTTAGAGGTATTTCTGGTGCCAGTAAAGGCATGGACCGAGTTCAAGCAGATTATATGGGAATGCTCGCAACCGTGATCAATGGCCTCGCACTTCAAGGTGCTTTAGAAAACAACAATGTACCGACACGCCTCCAAACAGCCATTAAAATTGAAGCAATTGCAGAGCCCTTCATCAAAAGAAAAGCAACACGTCACCTCGAAAAAGGACGCGTTGTCATCTTTGGATCGGGTACAGGCAATCCCTATTTTACCACAGACTCGGCAGCAGTATTGAGAGCCATAGAAATTAACGCTGACGTCATCCTTAAGGGAACCCGAGTGGACGGTATCTATAATGAAGACCCTGAAAAAAATGACAAGGCAACTAAATTCGATTCCTTGTCCTTTGATGAAGTCTTAAAAAAAGGACTCAAAATAATGGACACTACAGCCTTTACCTTGAGCCAAGAAAACAAATTACCCATTATCGTTTTTGATATGAATACCCCCAACAACTTGGACAATGTCTTGCAAGGAAAAAACGTTGGAACCAAAGTCGATCTCTAAAAAAAATTACTCATGGATGATGAAATGAACTTTATTCTTGATGCGGCCAAAGAAAGCATGGAACAGGCGATTGCGCATTTAGAAAAAGAAATGCTCAATATCAGAGCTGGAAAAGCAAACCCCATAATGCTTTCTACGGTAAAAGTTGACTATTACGGCACACCCACTCCGCTGTCTCAAGTAGCCAACATCAATACTCCTGATGCCAGAACCTTAACCGTTCAACCTTGGGAAAAAAATCTTTTAGCAGATATTGAAAAGGCTATTCTAATTGCTAATTTAGGTTTTAATCCTATGAATAATGGAGAGTCAGTCATCATCAACATCCCCCCTTTAACCGAAGAGCGACGACGCGATTTAGCAAAACTTGCCAAGTCGGAATCGGAAAATGCAAAAATTGTGATTCGAGCGGCGCGAAAGGAAGCAAATGACGACATTAAAAAATCTGAGGCCTCCGAGGACATTCAGAAAAACTACGAAATTGACATTCAATCCCTGACCGATGAATTCATCAAAAAAGTAGATGGAATTTTTAGCTTAAAAGAAAAAGAGATTTTAACGGTATAATAAAAACCGTTTTGTTTACAGCTGCTTAGGCTTCATGAAAAAGAAAAAAGATTCGAATATTTGGGGCCTTGTGGCACGACTTATTTTAAGAAATAGGTTGATTCTTCTGGCAGCCCTACTCGGAATGACTTTTTTCTGGGCTACCCAGTGGAAGTACATGCAATTCACTTTTACTGAAGCCAATCTACTGCCGGATGATCACCCTGAAAACATCCTTTACAAAAACTTTACGGACACCTTTGGAGAAGAAGGAAATGTAATTGTAATTGCACTACAGGACAGTTTGTTTTTTACCCCTGAAAAAAGAAACGCCTGGAGAACACTAAACACCGCACTTCAGGCCTTCCCCGAAATTGATTTGGTCTTGTCTACTGACAATCTTCAAGAATTGATCAAGGATCAAAAAAACGAACAATTTATTCTCAAGCAAGTCCCCGAAGCGCAAGCAGAGGACTCCACAACCATTTCAAAATTTAGACAAAAATTATTTCTAGAACTTCCTTTTTACAGCAATTTAATTTTTGACGCCGAAACCAATACAATTCGATCCGTGGTCTATATGGACCCCCAAATCGTCAATACTGCAAAGCGCAAGGATTTTATTTTTGACCAGTTCATTCCCTTGATCGCCGCCTTCGAAGAAAACACTTCCTCCGATGTTCACGTATCGGGCATGCCCTATATCCGAACGCTCAATGCGCAGAATATAGTGGATGAAATCGGACTCTTTGTTTTGGGAGCTACCTTCATTACTTCCCTCATCTTCTTTTTATTTTTTAGGTCGTTTAGAGCCACTTTTATTTCACTCTTGGTTGTGGCAATCGGGGTGATGTGGGCATTTGGTATATTGGGTTGGTTGGGCTATGAAATCACGGTTTTGACGGCGTTAATTCCTCCATTAATTATCGTAATCGGAGTGCCCAATTGTATTTTCCTTATCAACAAATACCAGCAAGAAATTGCCAAACATAAAAATCAAGCCAAATCCCTCCAACGGGTAATCATTAAAGTGGGTAATGCTACCCTGATGACGAACCTTACTACAGCATCGGGATTTGCGACCTTTATCCTTACCAATAGTAAAATTTTAAAGGAATTTGGTGTAGTTGCCTCAATCAACATTATTGCAATTTTTGCCCTTTCCTTACTCATCATTCCCATCACGTATAGCTTGATGCCCATCCCTAAGAAAAAACACCTCAAACATTTAAAAAATAAATCGATTGATTTTTTTGTCCGTTGGATGGAAAACAAAGTCAGAAAAAAACGGGTGAACGTCTATATCGTTTCGCTCATAGGTTTAATCGTTGGGATAACCGGGATCTATCAAATCAAAATTTCAGGTAGCCTGATTGAAGACATGCCCAAATCAGCTCCTTTTTTTCAAGACATTCAATTTTTTGATCAAAGTTTTAACGGCATCGTTCCCGTTGAAATTTGGATCGACAGCAAGCGAGAAAACGGTATCGTTAAACCCGCCACCCTTCAAAGGATGAATCGCCTACAGGAAACCATAGATGAAATTCCAGAGCTGGCCCCACCCCTTTCGGTAGTCAATGCAATTAAGTTTGCCAAACAAGCCTATTACAACGGCAACCCAAATTTTTATGCCTTACCTACCTCCCAGGAAAATAGTTTTATTTACCCTTATCTCAACAATGCAAAAGGGAACAACCAACTCATCACAGGCTATGTTGACTCTACAGGACAATTCGGTAGAATTACCACCTATATGAAAGACATTGACACCGAGCGAATGGAACGAATAGAAACGGATCTTAGGGAGGCTATGGATAAAATTTTTCCAGAGCAACGTTATGGCGCTGAAATGACGGGTAAAGCACTTCTTTTTTTAAAGGGGACCAAATACCTCATCAACAATCTGATCCTTTCCCTCAGTCTTGCCATACTGCTGATTGCGTTATTCATGGCCTTTCTGTTTCGCTCCTTTAAAATGATTCTCATTTCATTACTCCCAAATTTACTTCCACTGATTATCACTGCTGGTTTTATGGGTTTTGCAGGAATTCCGCTTAAACCTTCCACCATATTGGTTTTCAGCATTGCGTTTGGAATCTCGGTGGACGACACCATTCATTTTTTAGCAAAATACCGCCAAGAATTGATCTCAAACGGTTGGAAAATCAACAAAGCGGTTTTTGCCGCACTCCGTGAAACAGGTATTAGCATGTTTTACACCTCCATCGTTTTGTTCTTCGGGTTTTCCGTATTCTTATCGTCCAATTTTGGGGGTACGCAAGCCTTAGGGGGGCTGGTAGCCGTTACCCTTCTGATGGCAATGTTGGCAAATTTAGTCCTCCTCCCTTCCCTGCTGATCTCATTAGAAGATACCATCAGCAATGAAAAGGTGATCAAGGAACCTAAAATTGAAATTTTAGACCATTAAGTGTCGGAACTCAAATCCGTAATTTTACTGAAATAAGCCTATCTTTGCATCGCTTAAAAACACGATCACAAGACTAAAATTTGAAATTCATTGTACAGCAGTTTATCCTAAACTTATTTGCTGAATGAATGACCAAAAAAACAAAGGAATGAACGGAGAAAAAATTAAATCCATCTTACAGTCAGAGGCGACAGGTCAAAAATGCACTACCCAAGGTTGGGTCAGAACCTTTCGCGCCAACCGATTTATCGCCTTAAATGACGGCTCGACCATTGAAAATCTTCAATGTGTGGTAGATTTTGAACAACTTGATGAAAGTGTGTTAAAACAAATTACTACCGGTGCAGCCGTCCATCTGGAAGGGACCCTCGTTGAAAGTCAAGGAAGTGGTCAAAAAGTAGAGCTTCAAGCAGATAAAATCACAATATTAGGAGCTTCGGATCCTGAAAGCTATCCCATTCAACCCAAAAAACATAGTTTAGAGTTCCTTAGAGAAAAAGCGCATTTGAGGGTGAGAACCGCCACTTTTTCAGCCGTCATGCGCGTGCGTTCTGCACTGGCATTTGCGGTTCACCAATTTTTTCAGAAAGAAGGCTTTTTTTACGTCAATACTCCGATCGTTACCGGTAGTGATGCAGAGGGTGCCGGAGAAATGTTTCGTGTCTCTACCCTTGACCCCAAAAATCCTCCACTAAACGAAGAAGGCAACCCCGATTTTAAACAAGACTTTTTTGGTAAAGAAACCAACCTAACCGTATCCGGGCAACTCGAAGCCGAAGCCTATGCGCTAGCTCTGGGTGACGTGTATACTTTCGGACCTACGTTTAGGGCTGAAAACTCCAACACAACCCGGCACTTGGCTGAATTTTGGATGATAGAACCCGAAATGGCGTTTTACGACCTCAACGACAACATGAATTTAGCCGAAAAATTCATCACCCATGTGTTGCGTCACGTATTACAAAGTTGCGCCAAAGACTTGCAATTCTTAGACGAGCGTTTTGCCAAAGAAGAAAACAGCAAACCCCAAGCCCAACGCAGTTCCATGGGTTTACTCGAAAAAATTGAATTTGTGGTTAATAATGATTTTAAAAGGCTTAGCTATACAGAAGCAATTGAAATCTTAAAAAACTCAAAACCCAACAAAAAGAAAAAATTTCAATATCCCGTTGAAGAGTGGGGCATTGACTTGCAAAGTGAACACGAACGCTATTTGGTTGAAAAACACTTTAACTGTCCTGTAATTTTATACGATTACCCTGCTAACATTAAGGCCTTTTACATGCGAAGAAACGACGATGGTAAGACCGTCCGAGCCATGGACATTCTCTTTCCCGGTATCGGAGAAATCGTCGGGGGGTCTCAGCGGGAAGAACGCTTGGATGTATTAGAAGCACGAATTAAGGAAATGAATATTGATGCTGAAGAACTCTGGTGGTACCTCGACCTAAGAAGATTTGGAAGTGTACCTCACAGTGGTTTTGGACTGGGCTTTGAGCGTTTGGTTCAATTTACAACGGGTATGGGCAACATTCGAGATGTAATTCCTTTCCCTCGAACACCACAAAACGCATCGTTTTAAAGAGGAAAGAGTAAAATATATATCTTTATATCAATCCTAACCCTATGCTAAAACAACAGCTCCAAATAAAGCTAGCACAAAAGCTCTCTCCTCAGCAAATCAAACTGATGAAGCTGATCCAGCTTTCTACGCTTGATTTAGAGCAAAAGATAGAAGCTGAGATGGGAGAAAATCCAGCTTTAGAGAGTGGTGTTGAAGAGGTAAAATCGGACACTGAAGAAACAGATTTCGAAGAATCTACTACCATCGAAACCGATGAGATTGACATCGACCAGTATTTGAGTGACGACGAAATCCCCTCCTACCGACTGTACAGCAACAATTTTAGTAATGATGAAGAAGATCGAGCCATCCCACTAAGCGGAGGGATCAGCTTTCACCAAAGCTTACTTCAACAAATGGGTAATCTGATTTTAAATGAAGACGAAATGCTCATCGCTGAGTTTTTAATCGGAAGCATTGATGACAGTGGCTATATCAGAAGGAGTGACGATGAACTCATAGACGATTTGGCTTTTACTCAGAATATTTTTACGGATAAAACCCAACTGGAAAAAGTTATTCGTTCGGTACAAAGTTTGGATCCTCCAGGAGTAGGCGCACGTTCGTTACAAGAATGCCTTCAACTCCAACTAGAAAAAAAGAAAAAAGACCGCCCTGAGGTGATTCACGCGCTTAAAATAATCCGTGATGAATTCGACCACTTTAGTCACAAACACTATACAAGACTTCAAGAGCGGGTAGGAATTACCCAAGATGAGTTAAAAAAGGCGCTAGAATTGATAGGCAGGCTTAATCCTAAGCCCGGAGGTGCCCTGTCAAGTACTATTCAAAATACGCACGTTGTTCCCGACTTTATACTAACCCTTGAAGACGGTCAGATAGAGGTAAAATTAAACCGTAGAAATGCACCCCAACTCAAAGTATCTAACGCCTATAAAGACATGCTGGAAGGCTACCAAGAAGCCGAAAAAAAATCTAAAACCCAGCAAGACGCTGTTCAATTTATCAAACAAAAACTGGATGCAGCAAAATGGTTTATCGATGCGATTCAACAAAGACATCAAACCCTCACCTTGACGATCAATGCCATAGTAGCGCATCAAAAAGAATACTTTTTGACCGGAGATGAACGCAAGTTGAGACCCATGATTTTAAAAGATATTGCTGACAAAGTAGAAATGGATATCTCTACGATTTCTAGGGTTGCCAACAGCAAATACATCGATACCCCTTACGGCGTAAAACTACTGAAAACCTTTTTCTCCGAAGGGCTTAAAAATGAGGAAGGAGAGGACGTTTCCTCGATTGAAATTAAAAACATACTCGGTCAACTTATCGAAGAAGAAAACAAAAAAAAGCCTCTTACGGATGAGACCCTTTCTAAATTGATGAAAGAAAAGGGATATAGGGTAGCGCGAAGAACAATTGCAAAGTACAGAGAACAACTTGATATTCCAGTTGCTCGGTTACGCAAAGAGTTATAGTATATAAAAAATCAATCCTATTTTAATCGGGTTCAAATCCAGTGGTTGCTGGTTTGCATTACGAACTGACTCATTAAAGAATGGGGTCAAGGGGTAGGCTATATAAAAATTCCAGGTGTTGTATCCAAAACTGAGATTTGCCACGGCTCCAAGGTTTTGAATGTCGGTATTGTTTTTAATTTCTAGTGCGTCTTGACGAATTTTAGTAGTGTAATTCCACCGTAAAGACACCCCACCGTATACCCGCCAAAAGGCAAAATCATCTGGAGTGGCGTTGCGCCATCGAAAACTGAGGGGGAGTTCCAATGCATGGGTTGAAAAAAAGAGAGGAGCGGCTGGTTGATCAGCAATGGTGTAGTAAAATTTTCCCACTCCCTCAGCAACTCTGCTGATGTTGGTCGTGTAGCGTTCAAAGCTCATCCCAAGTCCAATTCCTGTTGCGAGTTTTCCATTGCTCGTCAAGGGTATGTCTCGTATAAAACCCCATTGAAAATGCCTAGAAAGCCCTTGGGGCTTAAATGCTGGTTCCTTTGTCTGAAGGATCATAAAAGAGGCCCCTAAATACCATTGGTCTTCACGAAAAAAAGGAGTCTGACTAGCTTCCTCATCTTGGCCCCACAGGGGGCTAAAGAGGAAAAGGAACGACACAAGAGCAAAAAAACTCTTGCTTAATTTCGAGTAAAATAAAGCCCTTTTCATACGGAGTTAAAATAAAAAAAAGTGCCTTAAAAAGGCACTTTTTTAAAACATTAAATACAACTCACTAGTTTATGTTTTGGGTGTAATCTCCCAAACGTGTAGTGTAGTTTATCTTTAAAGCACTCACTTTTCTTAGCTCTTGCTTAATGTCTTGAACGAGTCCCATTTTAGTATCACTATCTACCTTTAAGGCAGTAGTTAATACATTTTGGAGTTCCTGACGTTTCGAAGCTCTTTCGGCTAAAATAAATGCGCCTACCTCGTTGACTGTAGCAAATTTGTCATTCAACTGAATCTTTGCACTTGTTCCGTATTTATCTTGGTAACGGTCAGAAGGCTTACCCGCGTAGATATACATTACACGGTCTTTTTTATCAAGCTTCTGAACCTGGTCAGCGGCAGGTAATCGATTGGCTACCATCAAGGTGCTGTCTCTCATAACGGTTGCCACCATAAAGAAGAACAATAACATAAAAACAATATCTGGCAAAGATGCTGTAGAAATAGCAGGTAAATCGCCTCCCTTTTTCTTTTTAAATTTTGACATAATCTATTGTTTTAATTTGTTTTACTCGGTTCAGCTTCAGATAATTTTTGCGGATACATTGCTTTTACTACGTCGAGTTTTGGCTCTAGCTCCGCTGCAAAATCTGCTGAAGTTCTTGGGTCATCGTATTTCTTTTGAGCATCCACAAAATTTAAACCTACACTGGGATAGAGTCTTAAAAACTCGCGATTTCTTAACTCGTTATAAGCTGCCACCAATTCATTTTGAATTGCAATATATACTTTGTAAGACGTCTCACGATTGTTTTTAAGTGAGATGATGGCTTTGTCAGGATTGTCCGAAGAAGACTCATCACGTTCTCCTTGACAATAATCACAAGCTTCTTCACCTACACCTCCACCGTTGTCGAGAAAGGCTACCGCCAAAGATCTTAGGTCTTCGATATCGGTTAGCTCTTCTTCGACCAAAAGCTGGTCGTTTTTGTTTACTACTACTGTAAAGATGTTTTTCTCTCTAATGATGGGTGGATCAACTTGGTCTTCCATTGGAGGGAGCTTACGGTTCAATCCGCTATCCGTTTCAATGGTAGTCGTCACCAAGAAGAAAATCAAAAGGAGGAACGCGATATCCGCCATGGATCCTGCGTTAACTTCTGGTGCTGATCTTTTAGCCATAACTTATCGGTTAAAAATTTTCTTTGCTCCAGAAAAAACCATAGAGAGAATTGCTAGGACAGCGAGTATGTAAAACATACGCAATCCTGTACCTACCCATCTTGATCCACTGGCTGAAAGTACTTCTCCATCTTTAAGGGGAGTTTCTACTCCTTCTGAAGCTGCAAAAGCTATTCCCAGTACCACAGCAAAACAGCCAATAAAGATTAGCGATTTTTTCAATTTCTGTGCGCTAGAGGCAAGATTTAATAAAGAAAATAGAAGGGTAACTACCACTGTTATTAGTAAGATAGCAATGGATAGTGAAACCAAAGGAGAAACCGTACCGAAGTCTCCCATACTGGCAGCCATCTTGATTTCTTCATCTCCCACTCCTATTATTCTAAATAGGAATACAACACCTAGCAAACCAAAAACAGCACTGATAATTTTTACAATTGTTTGAATATTCATGTTAATTGCTGTTAGAGGTTAATTATTTTTTTTGTGCAACAAGGATGTCGATCAAGGTGATGGAAGCATCTTCCATGTCGTTTACAATACTATCGATTTTAGCTACGATATAGTTGTAAAACACTTGAAGGATGATTGCTACGATCAAACCGAATACAGTTGTCAAAAGGGCTACTTTAATCCCCCCTGCAACGAGTGAAGGCTGCATGTCTCCAGCGGCTTCAATTTTATCAAAGGCTTGAATCATCCCGATTACCGTTCCCATGAACCCAAGCATGGGTGCAAGAGCGATAAACAATGAAATCCAGGATACATTCTTTTCTAATTGTCCCATTTGAACACCTCCGTAAGCAACAACCGCTTTTTCTGCGCTTTCAACCCCTTCGTCTACTCGGTCTAAACCTTGATAGAAGATAGAGGCAACAGGCCCTTTGGTGTTTCTACAATATTCCTTAGCTGCTTCAACCCCTCCAGAAGAGAGTGCTTCTTCAACTCCTTCAGTTAATTTTTTAGTGTTGGTGGTAGCTAAGTTCAAGAAAATGATACGCTCTATAGCAATGGCAAGACCTAATATCAAACAGATCAATACGATTCCCATGAATCCGGGACCACCTTCAATAAAACGCTTTTTTAATTCTTGTGTAAAAGAGGCAGATTCCGCAGTTGCGTCGTCTTCCATGTCTTGTACTAGTGTTGCAGCTACCGAGGTAGTCGAGTTAGGTACTACAGTTGATGCATTGGCAGTAGCCATAAAACCTAAAAAAGTAAGGGCAATAAATAATTTTTTCATTGTGATTAATGTTTGTTCTTTTTAATTAAATGCGAATAAAGATAAAAAAAAATATGTACCATATTAATTTTTGCAGAGAGGAAGGGATTCGAACCCTCGATTCCAATGCAATTGGAATACACACTTTCCAGGCGTGCGCCTTCGACCGCTCGGCCACCTCTCTAAATCTAAGTGTCAAATAAAGTAAAAAAATATCTTTTTAGAAAAAATAAAAGTACTTTTTGATCGCCTATTTTTGATTCTCAAAAACAGCCTTCGCGTTTTCGGTGGTGATTCTGCTAATTTCTTCTACTGAGAGCTGATAACACTGGGCAATTTTATCTCGTATTAAGGGCAAATAAGCACTTTCGTTTCTTTTCCCTCGGTGTGGGCTGGGTGCTAAATAAGGCGCATCGGTTTCCATCACTAGGGAGGTTAAA
>JALQVM010000170.1 GCA_023263685.1 Flavobacteriaceae bacterium
CAAGACAACATAACCGACTTTAGGACTTTGAGTAACAGAACCTGCCCATGTGCAAGCATCGTTCCAAGACATAAAGCCCATGTTCTCTTTGGTGGCCATGCCTTCTTTCATACCTTCGAGATGATATTTGACTAGCTCGACCTGACAAGGATACTTAGTATAGCTCATTACACAAACTCCTTTGCCCAACGCTGAGCAGTTTCGAAGTCTGGAGCATACTCCAACATTGCCCCAAGAGCCGCCTCCATTTCGAGGCGATCACGATGGATCTCGTACTCGATCTGGGCGCTGATATAATCAGCTTCTGCTTCCAGCTCCTCGATGCTCATAGCATCCCAATCGAAGAACCGTGGGCGAATGCCATTCAGCTCCTTATATCTGTCTGAGATATAGCCAACAAGATCGTCTCTGTTCCAAGTATTGTTCATAATGTAGCCCTCACAGCTTGTTTTTTCATTCTATGCTTACATTATAGCACCTATTACGGCAAATGTCAAGCATTATTTTGACTTTTTTTGACTTTTTTGCCCCAATAGAATCAATCACTTACAAGCCTATATTATAGCAAAAGGAGACTGAGATGTCAAGAAATAAAATACTAATGAAATCAACGACTTACAGACAGCCTCAGACGCTTGCTAAGCGCCTGTGCGTGAGGGGAGTTTGAATGGTATTCTGGCATCAACTTCTTCATATGTCTCGTCAAATATGCTTATCTTCAACATAATGCGTTCGTGATGATTATTCACTACCGAGTGAGGCACTGTAGTATTTAAGAGAGCTGCCGTATATCTGTAATGCAAACCGACTGGACCTATTTTTATAGGAGCTGCGTTTTCTGTGAGGATGAAATTCAGGCTACATTTTGTGTTATTATCTGTGTGTTTAGGTACTACAGCAAATGGTTTCATCCAATAAAATCTTGGACTACCCTTAACATCAAAGTCTCGCATTATCTGTTCAATATACGGACTAGTATAGCGACCTATGTGCCAATCATCAAATGACAATTCAGGATATCTG
>JALQVM010000171.1 GCA_023263685.1 Flavobacteriaceae bacterium
GTCTGTATATATCCCGTCATAGGGATTAGGAAAACAATGCTCAAATTTGTTTAACGCTACTTTAAATGTCCCATCATGCGATAGGACAATGCCTTTGTCAATGTATCCCGTTTTAACCCAATGCTCTTTTTTACTCATTCTACCGCCCCCTCTGTTAGCATCATAATAGCTTTAACTCTATCTAATAAAGCACTACGACAATCTATTAATTCATCATCTGTTAACTCTCTAAGAGAACACGACAATTCCTCTGCTTCATTCCAAATGAATCCTAAATCTACTTTTAAATTTTCCATGTTACACCTCATCTATTGAATCAATATCACACGACAATGCATCTACCAGTTGATATGTGTTAGAATCATACTCACCGCTGAGAACCTTGTCTCTGGCACTATCAGCGTTGTCAGCTTCTACTGTATATTTTATCAGTAGTTCCTCAGTTAGATATACATCAAATTTTTTCATTTTAAAATCCTCTAATAGTTTACCAATTATGAATAACACCTGCTATGATAAATAAACAGGTAATAAAATTCAAGCCTACAATTACACTACGCACAATCGCAATGTAATCAGCCTCTCGGTCATTAGCACCTGACTTATCGCCAAGTGCTTTTGCCCATATACGCCATAGTTTAACCATTATATAACCACCTTTTCTACCACAACGTCAGTATAGCCCATTTTACGCCAGTTATTGGCTATATGCTCCGCCATTGTCTTAGTTAAATAATAATCAGCCGATTCTACACCACCAACCCATACTGTATAAAACATTATAAAAACCCTCTCATTACTTGAATAACCACCATTGCATAAATGCTAGTAATTGACACGTTCCACAATACCGCGCGAATCTTATCGCGTTTCTGCTCCCGTTCAAACTGTTTTAACGCTAAATAGCGCTCTGCTGAATAATTCATAATAACCTCTTTAATTTAGTTCTAAGCCATTTTACGGCTAACCTATAGTTACCTACTAATAAACACTAGATA
>JALQVM010000172.1 GCA_023263685.1 Flavobacteriaceae bacterium
ATTTCTCTTGTATATCGGCATTTAAATTATCTTTTTTATAAATAAATGCATAATCTAATTCTTGTACACTGCCTGATCGAACAAGATACCCCTCTTCAAAGGTGAGTGTGCAAATGGATTTACGAAAATTAAAGACGCTGATCGATTTGGTGTCTGAGTCAAACGTCTCTGAATTAGAGATCACCGAAGCCGAAGGCAAGGTTCGCATTGTCAAGAGTGAGCCGCACGCGACTGTTGCGTATCATGCGCCAGCAGCCCCGGCACCGCTTACATCCGCGCCGGTTGCCGCAGCGCCAGTGCCGGTTGTCGAAGCGCCACCGGCCGCGCCGGTTGCCACCGCACACTTGGTTAAGTCGCCGATGGTGGGCACTTTTTATCGTGCGGCTAGCCCCGGCGCCGATCCCTTTGTAGATGTGGGAGCGAATGTCAAGGTCGGTCAGCGTCTGTGTATCGTCGAAGCGATGAAGATTTTGAATGAGATCGAGTCGGACCGTGCGGGCGTCATCAAAACGGTCTTGGTGCAAGACGGTGAGGCCGTGGAGTACGGCCAGCCTCTCTTCGAAATCGAGTGATCGTTGCCTATGTTTAAAAAGATTCTCATCGCCAACCGGGGCGAAATCGCGGTGCGCGTTCAACGTGCGTGTCGCGAAATGGGTATCAAGGCGGTCATGGTCTATTCCGAGGCTGATCGTGACGCTAAGTACGTGAAGTTGGCTGATGAGGCCGTTTGTATTGGTCCCGCACCGTCTGGGCAAAGTTATCTTCATATGCCGGCGATCATCTCCGCGGCTGAGGTGACCGATGCCGAAGCAATCCACCCCGGTTACGGTTTCCTCAGCGAGAACGCGGATTTTGCTGAGCGCGTTGAAAACTCTGGTTTTGTTTTCATCGGCCCCACTGCGGCGTCTATCCGGTTGATGGGTGACAAAGTGTCGGCGAAGCAAGCCATGATTCGGGCGGGTGTACCCACGGTGCCAGGTTCAGAGGGGGCGTTATC
>JALQVM010000173.1 GCA_023263685.1 Flavobacteriaceae bacterium
AAATGATGAAAAATTAAAAAATACTGATGCTTTAAAAAAAACATTAGAGCATCTAGAAATAATTAATAAAGATTTAATCTCAATTTTTACTAAAAATAATATTAAACCAATTGATTGCTTAAATAAAAAACTTGATCCAAATTTTCATCAAGCAATGATGGAAATCGAAGATGATCAAAAAGAACCCGGAACTATAATCCAAGAAATTCAAAAGGGTTTCATGATTAAAGACCGATTACTAAGACCATCGCTAGTTGGTGTTTCTAAAAAAACACAAACTGAAAATAAAGAATCTGCAGAAAATGCTGAAAAGAAAGAGAATAATTAATGTTTAGATCAACTTGTAGAATAAAATTTAACCCCTATATGAAGAAAGAGAGAAAATAATATTATGAGCAAAATAATTGGAATAGATCTTGGAACAACAAATTCATGTGTTGCTATCATGGAAGGTAGCCAACCAAAAGTTTTAGAAAATGCAGAGGGGGCAAGAACTACTCCTTCAGTAGTTGCTTTTACTGATGATAACGAAAAATTAATTGGACAACCTGCTAAAAGACAAGCTGTAACAAATCCTGAAAATACTATTTTTGCAGTTAAGAGATTAATTGGAAGAAACTTTGATGATCCCACTGTAAAGAAAGATGTAGAAGCTGCACCATTTAAAATTGTTAATTCTGAAAAAGGTGATGCTTGGATAGAAGCAAAAGGAGAAAAATATTCTCCATCACAAATCTCTGCTTTCATTCTTCAAAAAATGAAAGAGACTGCTGAAAAATATTTGGGTCAAACTGTTTCAAAAGCAGTAATAACTGTGCCAGCTTATTTTAATGATTCACAAAGACAAGCAACAAAAGATGCAGGAAAAATCGCAGGTTTAAATGTTCAAAGAATAATTAACGAGCCTACTGCTGCTGCTGTTGCATATGGCTTGGATCAAAAGAAAGGTGATAAAAAAATAGCTGTTTATGATCTTGGT
>JALQVM010000174.1 GCA_023263685.1 Flavobacteriaceae bacterium
TGATTAGCTCAAAATAACCAGCAAGATCATTTTCAATTTTCAATGTATATGTTTCTACCTTTGGACTTGATACATATTTTATCCAATCATTTTCTGACCAAATAAGACGGTCTGTCCATCTGTGTTTTTTTCCAATATTTTTGTAAAAAAACTTATTAAGCTGAAAATCCGCAGGTTCTACTTTCTTGATGGTGTAATTATAGTTAGGTTTTTTACCTTCTTTTAAATCATCAATAGATTTTATTTCTAAAAAATTTCTATCAATAGTTATTGTCACTCGACCATTTTTCCTACTTTTTCACCTCCAAATAAATGGAAATGCAAATGAGGAACTTCTTGACCACCATCATCACTTATATTGGCCAGTGCCCTATAACCCTTACCAACTTCAGTTGAAATACCTAGTTTTTTTGCAACAATATTGATTCCCTTCAATAATCCAACCATTTCCTCAGAAGAAGCGTTTAAACTAAAATCATCTAAATCAGTATATTTTCCTTTAGGAATCACTAAAGCGTGAATTTTTTTTTGAGGATTAATATCATGAAATGATAAAACAAATTCATCTTCATAAATTTTATTGCAAGGAATTTCTTCACGCAAAATTTTAGCAAAAATATTATTATCGTCGTAACTCATTTTTTTCTTTTGTCTAATTCTGCCATAACATCTTCGATTTTTACATCATTTGCCTCTAAATACATTAACAAATGATAAAACACATCTGCTGCTTCATGTATTTTATTTGTATCGTTCTCAATAGCTTCAATTAATTCATCAACCTCTTCTAAAACTTTTGCTTTGCTTAAAGACTTGTCAGAAAGCAATTTGTTAGTGTAAGAGCCTTCAACAGGAGAAGATTTTCTATCTCTTGCTAGTTTAATTAATTTTTCTAATGTACTGAGCATGTTAAATTCTAACAGGTATTCCTTTTGAATCCAAATATTCCTTG
>JALQVM010000175.1 GCA_023263685.1 Flavobacteriaceae bacterium
TAGTGATGGCAGCATCGTCGGTGGTACTGCACAGTCTGTTATAATTAACGGATTGGAAGCGGCGGTTGTTGGTTCAGTTGACAGCTCGCACTCCCCTTACGGATCAGCACACCCACCGCATGAAGCAGCCAGCATAGTTGCTGGTAGTGATACCGTATTCGTCGAAGGGCTACCCTTGGCAAGAGCAGGTGACCCGCTAAGTTGCGGTCACAGCATTGCTACTGGAAGTCCCGATGTCGAGGCAGGTTAAATACAATATATGAGTATGACGCCTCTTCAGGCCATCGCGGCCACCAAATTTGTAAGTACCACTGCCGATCCGAGCCTAAGCGCACATCGCATGGACATCATCATGAGCGATTATTTGCTCAATCCCTTGACCGCGGCTATCAAGAACGCAATAGAAAACGTATCTTACGAGACTGTAGACATAGACGGATCTACAATAATCACTGTGTATCCGCTAGTTGACGCTGCATCGCATTTCCCTGAAGCCTGTGGTGTTGTACGTGCAGGTGATAGAGTTACAGCGGGCGAAGGGTTGGATGTACCTGGATTTGAGTCCACCGATGATATTAAGACTGCCATGGTGGGTTACGCTAATCATATTTTATGTGACGGTGATGTAGGCAAGTTTGCATCACTAGTGGATAAAGTCAGCGGATTAATGACGGCAGTTGGTGATGTTACCGCGGTTATTGAAAAAGCATCTACCATGAAGTTCGAGGACTTTGGTCCCGGAGTTAAAAACTTTGGCGGCGCCATCAACATGGGTATAGGTGACATGAGTGGCGCTGTGGAAGAAGCCATTAAAAAAGCCAATAGCGGACAACTACCCGTTATACAAGGTGTACCGCCAACACCAGCAGCCACAGTTGGTACTGTACTAGTAGCACAAGGCGAAGTGTCTGGTACTCCGGATTCTCCTGAATATG
>JALQVM010000176.1 GCA_023263685.1 Flavobacteriaceae bacterium
ACATTATTCTTCAGCCAAAGCGAAACAGGGATTCTACTCATGATAATGAAAGATATTCCTCTAAATGATTTTGCGATCGATATACTGAATGAAACTCTATGGTTTTTAGAAGATGAAAACTATAAGTCAGTCAAACTTAACTGCAAACATAAAAACAATATGCAGTCTGCTGATTACTACACCAGTAAGGAATTCTTTGACAAAATTGTTGGTCAAGGTATCCAACACAATGGTTTTCCGGATGTAATGGTAGGATATTCATTTGGTTCTAGTGGTTTAAATTTTAATGAAGATGCTGGAATTCTTGCTGACCGAATAGGAGAACGAGTCAGAAGTTTTCTTCATAAAATACAAACGCAATTGAATTTAAAACGAAACGCTCTGTTCACAGTCTATCCACCTGAATCTGGACACATTTCTTGGCATAATAATGCCAATGCGTCTGCATATAACTTTATCTTTACTTACTCAGAAACCGGTGAAGGGTATTGGAGACACTATGATCCAGTCGAAAAAGAATTTATCACCATTCCGGATGTGAAGGGATGGCAATGTAAAGCCGGTTACTTTGGTTCATATGGAGACGGTATGGACAAGGTAGTGTATCACACTGCACGTAACACTGGCAAGGGTCTTCGAATGACGATTGCATTTGTTATGGATCGATCTGAACTGTCAGCTGGTATACAAGATTGGGTAATTGACGATATTCGTGCCGAATAATATATAAATAGAACCATAACACTTTTATGGAACTATCTCATGGCACACTACGAAGATCTCAGTATCGATCAAGGCACCGATGTCGCAATTGACATCTACCTCGTAAATAAAGATAATTCAAAGAAAGACCTTACAGGATACACTGCCGCGGCGAAAATGGCAACCAGTTATGACGCAGAAGAAGCAGA
>JALQVM010000177.1 GCA_023263685.1 Flavobacteriaceae bacterium
AAATTGCTATGAGCATTATTTCAACTGAAGACAAAGTACTCACTGACTGGTTCTGGAGAAGGCGAGTTCAGGAGTATGGAGAATGCGTAGACTTCAGGCCCGACATAGCAAACTGTACCTCTACCTTCTCTCTATTTGACAACAATTTCGTGGTCACTGGACAGACGGCTTTACAAGAATATGATTCTAGGCATATTATCACTATATACGACCCAGACTGGCTCGTAGAACACCTGGCCAGAGAAGGGTTCCACGCTAGGATCGAGCGTCCAAGAGGCAGTTTCGCTTCATTTGTAGTAATAGACCAGTAAATCTACTATCTCACACAGGCGCTTAGCAAGCGTCTCAGACGATTCCTAAGTCATTGATTTCATTGGACTTTTAGTTCTTGACAATAGACCCTTTCTTTGCTATAATATAGGCTTGTAAGTTATTGATTCTATTGGGCGAAAAAAACGAAAATAATTGAAAATAATGCTTGACATTTGCCTCAATAGGTGCTATAATGTAAGCATAGAATGAAAAAACAAGCTGTGAGGGCTAATATTATGACAACTACTTGGAACCGTGACGATCTTGTTGGTTATATCTCAGACCGATACAAGGAGCTGAATGGCATTCGTCCTCGCTTTAATTGGGACGAGTGGAGCACCGAAGACCTTGAGGCAGAGTGTGATAGCCTCAACGCTCAGATCGAGTACGAGATCCATCGTGATCGCCTCGAAATGGAGGCGGCTCTTGGCGCCATGCTGGAGTATGCTCCAGACTTTGAAACTGCCCAACGATGGGCAAAGGAGTTTGTGTAATGAAAACTTCTAACTATCCTTGTCAGGTCGAATTGGTGAAGTATCACCTTGGCGGTATGAAAGAAGGTATGCATACCTGCGAGAACATGGGCTTT
>JALQVM010000178.1 GCA_023263685.1 Flavobacteriaceae bacterium
ATCATATAATTCGCACATAACCTAAGGAAATTATAAATGGTATTTCCGGCAATGCCAGGACCAGCATAATAATCTGTCTCGTGATGTAATACAACTAACCGTTGATTATGTTCAAACTCTAAATTGTAGTAAGGAGCCATTACATCGGCCATAGCTTCGGGATCGAGATCGTAATAGAAAAAATCAATGATTTTAATAATCTGATATTTTTGTTCTATTAGATCAATAACTTCTTGGTTGATGTTAAGTCTCATCTTGCTTATAAATTTCTATAAATGTCTAATAGCAAGTTTTTATCAAAATTATCGCTGGCAATCGCAGTCAATTGGTTAGTAACAATCTGATCTACACTTTCAAATGCGATATTGCCCTGAATTTCATATTCAGCTAAATCTACATTTTTTTGAGGGATCAGTGTAATCTCTCGTAAGTTATACTGACCGATAAATGTTTCTTTAATAAAGTTTGCTTCTTCATAACTGATGTTAATATCTAAATTGACACGAGCATGCATGCCTGCCAGGAGCAAGTCATCTGTGCGGTTTAGTACATCGCTTAAATTGTAAACACGATACCTTGGTTGATCGGGCCATGCGTGATATACAGGATCTTCACCCCATGTCAGAACAGTCAGCCCACGTTCGTCGTCACCTGCATCTGCATAGTTGTGAGGAAATGCGTTACCGATGTAAGTAATGTTTTTATGACTTTGTCGTTTGTGAAAGTGACCACTAAACACATGTCCGATACTGCCAAAGTCTTCACGTTTAACATCACCATGGTCAGGCATTTGTACCATGGCGTTCATATAAAAATGTGGCAACTCAAAGTGTCCAAACACGTATTGACTTTTTAGTTTAGG
>JALQVM010000179.1 GCA_023263685.1 Flavobacteriaceae bacterium
TGACATAGCGGCAGCGTTTGCAACTGTTGCTTTTGTTGCTTTTATTTCCTTATTGGTTGATAGAGCTTATACAGCAACCCAATATGCTTTACTTGCATCAATTGGTACTGCTGGAAGAACAACTTTGGCATCTTCTTCGGGAGCACTAGTTGATTGGCTAAACGGAAATTGGGGTCTATTTTTTATTTTAACAGCGTTAATGGTTATTCCCTCTCTCTTAATACTTTGGTCAATGAAAAATAAGTTAAAATTAAGTGATGGATAATTTTTATAATAAATTTATTGGAAATATATATTCAAAAACTTCAACAAAATCTGAAGTTACCTCTCAAATTTTGTTTGGTGAAAAATTTACAATACTCAATAAAAATAAAGATTGGTTTAAAATTAAAACTAGCTTTGATAATTACATTGGTTTTATAAAAAAAAGTAAATTTATAAATATACACAATCCTGATTTTAAAGTTTTTTCTCCAAAAAGCCCTATATTCAAAAAAATTAATAATAACTTTGTTAAAACAAGCAAATATTTATATTTTTCTAGTACAGTCTCTAATCTTGAAAGTGAAAAAAATTATATTAGATTTGGAGATAATATTTGGGTTAATAGAAGAAATTTAAAATCTATTAATTATGTAGAAAAAAACTTCAAAAAGATTCTTAAACTATTTTTAAATACAAAATATCTTTGGGGTGGAAAAAGTATAGATGGTATTGACTGTTCAGCTTTAATTCAAATATTTTTTAAATTTAATAGAGTTTTTTTTCCACGAGACACAAAAGATCAAGTCAAATATTGTAAAAAAAAATCTCTTAAAAAATTTCAAGCGGGTGATATTATTTTTTGGAAAGGCC
>JALQVM010000017.1 GCA_023263685.1 Flavobacteriaceae bacterium
TTCCTCCCTTTTATTTTTATACAACCTTGTATCAGACTCCTTTTTCATAAAGGGAAGCTACTTTATCCCAATCGATCACATTAAAAAATGCATTGATATAATCTGGACGTCTGTTTTGATAATTTAAATAGTAGGCGTGTTCCCAAACATCAATACCGAGTATAGGGGTTCCTCCACAGCCGATCCCGGGCATCAGGGGATTGTCTTGGTTTGCCGAGGCGCACACTTTAACACTTCCGTCAGCGTGTACACAAAGCCAAGCCCAACCCGAACCAAACTGGGTTGCCGCTGCTTGGGCAAACGCAGCTTTAAACTCTTCAAAGCTTCCAAATGCATTGTCAATTGCTGCGGCTAAATTTCCTGAAGGGAGCCCTCCTCCGTTGGGAGACATTACTTCCCAAAACAGACGGTGGTTATAATAACCTCCTCCATTGTTGCGAACAGCTTTATTATCGAGATCGAGATTTTTTAAAATCTCCTCAATGGATTGCTCTGCTAGGGGAGTATCCGCAATTGCATTATTCAGATTGGTAGTGTATCCGTTGTGGTGTTTACTGTGGTGAATCTCCATAGTACGTGCATCAATATGAGGCTCCAAGGCATCGTATGCGTACGCTAGGGAGGGTAATTCAAAAGCCATAATTTTTTTATTTAAGATTTCCACAAAATTAAAATTTCTTTTCTGAATGAGAGTCTAAGTTTTGAAAAGCCTTACTTTTAATAAGCCATTGAGCTACATGAGTCATTCCAATTTTCATATCATCAATGCTGCAGCCGGTTCGGGTAAGACCTATACGCTGGTGTTGTATTACCTCCAACGACTTCTAGGGAGTGCGACATCGCGTCCTTACCGACAGATGCTGGCGCTGACCTTTACCAATAAGGCAGTGAATGAAATGAAAACCAGGATATTACTTGCACTTAAAGACTTGTCCAGTCCTTCTCCAAAAGACCTTCAACTTCGTGATTATCTAACGCAAACCTTAACTGTTGACGAAAAGGAACTGACTTTGAGAGCAGATAAAATGCTTCGAAAAATAGTTTTCGAATACGGCAGTTTTGACGTTATTACCCTGGATAAATTTACTCACAGAATCGTACGGACTTTTGCCAAAGAATTTGAACTTCCGCATGGGTTTGAAGTAGTATTGGATACCAAAAGTGTTTTAGAGGAAGTGGTTCAGACTGTTCTCAACCAAATAGGAGAGGATGCTTTTATCACACAGTTGCTTTTGCAATTGAGTTTATCCAAAGTGAGTCAAGGCTTGAGTTGGGATGTCCAAACCGATTTAGATGAATTTGCGGCTTTATTGCTTAACGAAAATGATCGAATTCCTTTAACCGACCTAAAGGAAAAAGATCGAGCGGCTCACCAAAGGGATCGAGAACAACTGGAAACTACTTTAATTCAAATACAAGAAACGATTAGTAAGCGGGTAGAAGAGTATTCTGATTTACTCAAAACCCATCAGTTGGAACCCGAAGATTTTATACGTCAAAGCTTGCACAAGCATTTGAATTCACTCAGAGAGGGGATTCATGAAAAACTTTATAACAATCAACTGGAAGCCATGCTAAGAGGGGAACAACCCCTGTATAAAAAAACCACAAAACCCCATAAAAAAGAACAAATCGATCAGTTACTTCCAACCTTGCTCGAAATGTTTTTAACAATTAAAAAGGAAGTTGGAACATTTTTGCTCTTGAGTAAGACGTTAAAATACTGGACACCTCGATTGATCTTACAGCAACTAGAACAAGGATTAGAACTATTTCAAAACGAAAAGGAAATTCGACTGCTGGGGGAGTTTAATTATAAAATAAGTGCATTGGTCCAACAAGAAGAGGCCCCTTTTATTTATGCGCGTTTGGGGGAACGCTATCACCACTACTTTCTGGACGAATTTCAAGACACTTCCACCCTGCAATGGTCCAATTTGATTCCTTTGATCGGAAATGCACTCGAATCTGAATCCTTAGCTGGAGAGCAAGGGTCTTTGCTTTTAGTAGGCGATCCCAAACAAGCTATTTACCGATGGCGTGGGGGCGATATTGCTCAGTTTATCCGCTTATTAAATCGGGAATCCAATCCGTTTCAGCTCCCCGCTCAGCACAAAACCCTTGAGGTTAATTACCGATCTGATCAAGCCATAGTCGCGTTTAACAATGCTTTTTTTTCTCACTTAGCTCGTGCTTTGCCTTCTGCTGAAATTCAGTCCCTTTACGGAAAAGGAAGTCAACAATTGATTACAAATATGGGAGGTTATGTACAGATTAAAGCAATTCCTAAAGGAGGTAAGCAGGAAGAGAAACAACCGCTTTATTTGGATGAAACCCTAGCCGCTGTACAACAGGCTCTGGATTCAAATTATGAGGAAAAAGATCTGGCCGTTCTGGTTCGAACAAAAAAACAAGCCGTAGCCATCGGAGAAGTGTTGGTAGCTCATGGATTTAATATCCTTTCCTCTGATTCGTTGTCCGTGGCAAAATCGCCCCAAGTAAAGTTGATCCTAGCGGTATTAAAGCTGTTGAGCAAACCCAACAGCAGCGAACAACATAAATTAATTTTTGATCAACTTTGGCAAGCGCACAAACCCGAAGATCAAGAATATCATACTGCTGTAAGTCATTCGATTCATCAAAGCAGTGCGACTTTTTTTAAAATTCTCAATACCGAATACGGAATCCATTTTAATCCAGAAACCGCCAAAGGACTTCCTTTACTTCAAAGTGTAGATTACCTGCTTAGCTCCTTTCCTTTGTTGGATGTCAATGACCCCTTTATTACAGCTTTTTGTGAAGATGTATTTGAATTTTCTAGAAAAAGAGACGCATCCTTGTTAAGCTATCTTACGCATTGGGAAACCCAATCGGAAAAATTGACTTTGGCTACACCAGAAGGGTTAAATGCAATTCGCGTTATGACGATACATCAGGCCAAAGGCCTAGAGTTTGAGGTTGTTATTTTGCCCTTTATGGACACGCTACTCCATGCCAATGTCCGGGATAAGATTTGGTATCCCTTTCATCACACCCCCTTGGCGCAAATTAAGTGGGCTTGGATTAATTTTTCTAGTCAGCTTCCACTGTACGGTGCGCAAGCTGAAGCCCTATACAACGAGCAACTGATTGCAAAAGAACTTGACGCATTAAACGTACTCTATGTGGCCCTAACCCGAGCCAAAAACCAGCTTTATATTATCACCCAAGCCAGTATAGAGGATGGACCTATTAAAAATTACGCAGATTTATTCGGTTCTTTTGTACGCAGTCAGGGAAAGGAATTGGATGAAAATCAGTGTTTTGAATCAGAAGAAAAACTTCCTAAAAAAGCACAGGAAACACAGCCAAACGCTGGGGAAAGTTTCGCTTTGGATATTGGCATTTCTGAGGCATGGAAAAAAAAGTTAGTAACTCCGAAAGTAGGTTCAGAAAAAGTAACACACGCACAAAAAAAAGGGGTACTCATTCACGAGCTCCTTTCTAAAATTACGGTGAAACAAATGATTGATCAGGTCATGATAGAAGCCGTAAAACCAAATCAAACCTCCGACACATCGCAGGCTGAACTAAAACAGCTTCTCAATCAAATCGTGGAGCATCCAGAGCTAAAACAGTACTTTGACGGAAAGGATAAAGTCTTATGCGAACAAGAAATTTTGATTCCTAATGGACCAACCTTACGCCCCGATAGGATCAATATAAACCAAGAGGGGAAAGCTACAATTTTGGATTATAAAACAGGTCAGCCCAAAAGCGAGGACAATAAACAATTGGAACGCTATGTAGAGGCACTTTACCAACTTGGATTTCAAAAGGTGGAGTCCAAATTGGTTTATATAGATAAAGAAATTGAGGTACTTACGTATGAATAGCGGGAACAACCCACATGGCATTAGAATGAACAAGAAAACCCAATAGGATAGTCCACTATGCAGTCTTTTTTAAACGATGTAGCGAAAAAAATAGTAGCATCCCATCCCGAGTTGGATCAGATAAAAATTATTGTTCCCAGCATACGAGCTGTCAAATTTTTAACCCAAGCGTTAAAAAAAGAAATTCAAACCGCTACTCTAGCCCCTGAAATATTGAGTATTGAAGGATTTATTGAAGAGCTTTCTGGCATCCAAAAAATGCCTACACTTGAATTGCTGTTTGAGTTTTACAGGGTCTACCAAGCCAATACCCCTTTGGAGGAACAAAATTCTTTGAATCAATTTTTAAACTGGGCACCCTCACTCTTGGCAGAGTTTAGCGAAATTGACTCCCAATTGGTAGAGGCAAAAACTATTTTTAGTTTTATGAATGCCGTAGAAAAAATTGAGCAATGGGATCCCAAAAAACAAGGAGACTTAAGCAAACAATTTTTTAAATTTCAAGATCGTATTCCTCGTTATTATTCCCAACTTTATAAGGTTCTTGTCAACAAACAAGTGGGATATGCTGGATTGCAATACAGAGAAGCCACTCAAAACGTAGGGCATTATTTGCAGTCTGAACTTCCTTACCACTATTTTGTAGGATTCAATGCTTTGACTTTAGCAGAGGAAACCCTTATACAGGAATTAATAGCAGAGGGAAAGGCGGAGATCCTATGGGATTTAGACGTACATTTTTACAACGATTCCTCTCACAGTGCTGGCTATTTTATCAGAAAATACACTAAGGAGTGGACCGTACTCAGACAACAGGAGAAAGGGAGTTTTTCAACCCATTTTTCTGAAAGTAAGCAGCTTGATATAATCAATGTCAGTAAAAATTTAGCACAGGCTAGAGCGGCAGTTCAGCTTGCAGTAGAAGCCTACAAAGCGCATCCAGAGGATAGGGTCGTTTTAGTGTTAGGAGATGAAAGTATTTTACACACGGTTTTAACCGCTATTGCCTCTGAAGATGTGCCTTGGAATGCCTCTATGGGGTATCCATTAAAAGAATTTTTAGGGGTAAAAAGTATTGTAACTCTATTGAAGTTATTCCAATTGAATGCTAAAGGGATTTATCCCTTAGTACTACTCAAAAGTCTGTTGGAAGACCCGGCAATGGTTGGCTTGTTTGAAACCGACGAAATCTTTTTAAAAAAGAGAGTAGCCCAGCTCCTTCAGCAACACAATTCTTCTTTTTATGCTCAATCAATACAGGTTAAATCAGCAGTAGCAGATCTTGTTTTTAAACCTTACGACACTATACACTCCCTTGTGGAGCGCTTGCTTTCTCTGTATCAACGGCTACACTCCTACCAAGTGGAACACAAACATACCCCTCTGAATATCCAGGGAACTGAACGGTGTCTTGAACTATTAGAAAAGCTTCAAAATTTTATAGCCTTAAACCCTGCGATAAAAACCATAGAAGAGGTGGAGCAGGTTTTTCTAAAGTTAGTGGACCAGGAAACGCTGGATTTTTCTGGAGATCCTTTTCAAGGGATTCAAATAATGGGGGTGTTAGAAACACGGGTATTGGATTTTGATCATGTGGTGGTAACCCATGTCAATGAAGGAATTTTGCCCTTTGGGAAAACCCCTTTTTCTTGGATTCCATTTGATGTTCGAAAAAAGTTTGGGATGAATACTTTTATTGAACAAGACCACCTCTATGCATACCACTTTTTTAGACTTTTACAACGAGCAAAGAAGGCCAGCTTACTATATAACGATGCCCCAGAAGGGCTTTTTTCTGGTGAAAAAAGTAGGTTTTTGGTACAATTGGAATTTTTTAAGCTACCGAACCACCGCTTAAACTTTAAACAGTTGGATTTTAAACTGCAGAGTCAAATTGAACCCCCCAAAAAAATCATCAAAACCCCTGCGGTACTTCAGCGATTGAACGAGGTAGCAAAGGAAGGTTTTTCGCCTTCTTCACTGGCACTTTACATACGAGATCCGTATCAATTTTACGAACAACGACTTCTCAATTGTAAACCAGATCAAGAATTTGGGTTGGAAGTCAACGCTGCAGAAAAAGGAACGATTATCCACCAGATATTGGAGGAGCTCTACCAACCCTATGTAGGAGAAATTATGGTAGAGGCAAACTACAAGGAGATGCTTAACAGGCTAACTCAAATTCTGAATTCAAGTTTTAGTAAGCAGTTCCAAAATGAGACCTTAAAAACAGGAAAAAATTATTTGGTCGTTGAAGTGACGGGGCGAATTTTAAAAAACTTTATAGAAAGAGAACGGGACTATATCCAAAGGGGCAATCAGCTCAAAATAGTAGGATTGGAGAAAAAGTTTCACATTCCGATTCATCGAATTGGGCTTGATCATGAGGTTTTTTTGAAAGGCACAGTTGATCGAATAGACCTTTTGAATGGAACCCACCGCATTGTTGATTATAAAACGGGAAGTATAAGTGCAGGCGATCTGACTTTTACCAGGTGGGATAGCTTGATTAAAGAACCCCAAAAAGGGGCATTGTTTCAGGTCATGCTTTATGCGTATGCCCTCCAAAAGGACGTTCAGAACGAACCCTTACATTCCGGCATAATCCCATTAAAAAATTTTGAAAATCATTTTTTAGCGGTAACCCATAAAGAGGGAACGAAAAAGTCTCCGCTTCAAATCGATTCTCAATCGCTCGTCAATTTTGAGACCCAGCTTTTTACTCTAATAAAAGAGATTTTTAATCCTACACTCCCTTTTGATCAAAATCAATAAATACTGAAGCCGAAGGCTAATTGACTTCAATTCATGTATTTTCTTTAAATTAGCTTTTGTCATTCCTTAATAAATCCTATGAATAAAGAAGACGAATTTGATAAAATTGATGTAAATAAAGACGGATATATATCTAGGGAAGAGTACGATAATGCATCCGAAGCTGCGGGTGTTGAAAAAGAAAAGCTCAACTGGTTTTTACGACTTATTACACTTGGTGATCGATTTGACATCAGAGATTTTTGGGATCGATTTAAAAAATCTATCGTAGAATTCATCATACTTGTATTCGGTGTAACCGTCTCTTTTGGAATTGAGCAGCAGGGTGGAGTCTCAGATAACAGAAGTGACGGTATTGAAAATTTAGAAAATCTGAGAGAAGAAATTGATAAAATGATAGATTACACAGATGCTTACATTGAGCAGATTAATTGGGTAACAGAAATTTATCAAAAACAATATGACAGGTGGTTCGAAGATAATGACAGTATTTTTATTGACTATCAATTAGACGAGGAAGAACCTGATGGCAAATATTATTTTGCGCCCATGGGTATGTATACTCAAAGAGATCCTTTTGATCCACCAAGGGTAAACTTCGATGCTATTAAACTAGATGGAACGTTTAGATTAATGCCTAAAGAAGTTGGGTTAAAGATGACTGAAATTTATGACGGAACTGAGTTAAGATATTTAATTGAAAACACAGGTAAAAATGAAGAACGATATGTAACACAGTTTGTTGATAGAATAGCAAACAAATGGGTATATGACCTTCCTTGGGTTGACGTAGACTATAATGAATTTTGGATAGAAAACAGAAAGTATATTCAAAATGACAAATTTATACAATACAATCTATACAAACGAATTGACCTTTGGGAATGGAGCGTTAAAGAACAATTGGATAATTACAAAAGTTCTCTTTTAGAGGGTGCAAAAATGCTAGACTCTGTGTTAGCGGTTAGAGACAGTGAGTTTGAATTAATTTGGTGGGTATTAAACCCTAAAGATTAAACTCCTTTCAGGATCAAGTCAGCAACCAATTTACCCGAAATAAGCGCCGGAGGCACTCCTGGGCCCGGAACCGTAAGCTGTCCAGTAAAGTAAAGAGCGTTTACTTTTTTACTTTTTAATTTAGGTCGTAAAAAGGCTGTTTGTAGCAGGGTGTTTGCTAGTCCGTAGGCATTTCCCTTGTAGGAATTGTAGTCTTTTATAAAGTCGTTTACACAAAAAGATTCCTTAAACGCCACATGGGGTTTTAACTCTTGCCCTGTGAGGGATTCCAAGCGATTCATGACCAACTCGTAATAATGTGCTCTCAATTCAGGGGTGTCTGCAATGTCTGGTGCGATAGGAATCAGCAGGAAACAGGCTTCTTTTCCTTCTGGCGCCATGGAAGGGTCTGTTACTGAAGGAAAATTAGCATAAAAAAGAGGTTGTTCTGGCCATTGGGGATGGTCGTATATTGCGGCGGCGTGGGTGTCAAAATCGACATCAAAAAAGAGGTTGTGGTGGAAGACTCGCTCCACTTTTTTATTTAAGCCGATATAAAATAACAGAGAAGAGGGAGCAAAAACTTTTTTATCCCAATAGGCCTCGCTATAGGCTCTGTGCTGGGGCGCCAACAATTGTTCCGTATGGTGGTAATCTGCCCCTGAAAGAACGATATCGGCAGGAATCATTTTTCCATTAACCACGATACCTTCTGCTTTACCAGAACTGGAAACTGCAATTTTTTCTACAGCTGCCTCGGTATGAAATGTTACGCCTAAAGAGGCTGCAATACTTACCATACCCTCAACAATGCGATACATTCCATTTTTGGGGTGCCAGGTGCCCAACCCAAAGTCAGCCCAGTTCATAAAGTTGTAAAAGGAAGGGGTATTCGAGGGTTTGGCTCCTAAAAATAAAACGGGAAATTGAAGGATTTGCCTCAGTTTCGCACTCTCAAATTGGTTGTAAACATCCTTTTTAATGTTGCTCAGAAAGTAATTGATTTTTCTGACAGTTGTTGGGGTTACCAACTCAAGGGGAGACAAACCAGGGCGGTAGACTAAGTCCTTGATTGCAATGTCATAATTTTCTTTGGCAGAAGCCATAAAGCGTTTTAATTTGGCACTACTGCCTGCCTCCTCTTGTTCGAAAACAGCGTAAATCTTTTCCAAAGAATCGCCTATTGCAATGGCGTCATTCTCGCCAAAAACAACCTGATAGCCCGGGTCCAATCGCTCCAGTTGGTAGAGATCAGCGGTGGTTTTGCCAAAATCATTGTAAAAAGATTCAAACACGTCGGGCATCCAATACCAAGAAGGACCCATGTCAAACGTAAAACCTTCTTTTTTGAGCTGTCTAGCTCTTCCGCCTAAACTTTTATTTTTTTCAAAAACATGGACGTCAAAGCCCGCTTTGGCCAAATAGGAGGATGCAGCTAAGGAAGAAAATCCAGAACCGATGAGTGCAATTTTTCTTTTCATAACCCCACAAAGATAACCCAAAATAAAGCGTTGATCGCTAGGACTGGCAACAGAAGCTTATTTTACCGCCCATTCTACCCCCCGTGTCATCATGATCCAAGCCTCAGGAATTTCAAAAACATCTGCTGAGTGCCCCAAAGCAGAATAAAAAACACGACCCTTGCCGTAGCTTTTTTTCCAAACTACGGGCATAGAAACTCCCTCTATCCAAGCATCATGTGCCCCACTAAATGTGGTAGTGGCTAAAATTTCAATTTGCGGATCATAATGCATATAATACTGCTCCGTTTTTAGGCTAAAATCATCGATTCCCTGCGTAATGGGGTCGTTCGTATCTGAGATGCTTACCTCGTAGTCTATTTGGCCCCCAGGGTGTTTTACAAACTGACCGCCGACCATGTATTGATATTCAGTATCGTTTCTAAAAGAATCTCCCAAGCCCCCATGACAACCCGCAAGACCTACACCACGGGCAATGGCGTCTCTTAAGCCTTTGGATTCTCTAGCGCTCATTTGACTCATAGTAATGTGTTGGATGATTAAATCTTGCGCTTGCATGAGCTCCATATCTGTATAAGAGGCTGTACTTTCGGAAAGGGTTACGTGCGCATTTTGTGCTTCGAGCCAAGCTGCCATTTTTTTTGCAAACACTTCGGGTTGGTGTCCTTTCCACCCTCCGTATACGATAAGAACATGTTTGCCCTCCATAGGGCTTTGAGCAAAAAGGGTAGTGTTAAGTAAGCAAACGAATGCTATAAAGTAGAGGAAATTTTTCATAACCTAAGGAATCTGTTTTTCTGTTTCAAGAAAATGATTTTAGGAGACAAAAAAAACTATTTGAAACTATTTTTTTGAATTGTGGATTTCTTCGACAAAAGAGGCGCTGATGATACCCGTGGGTATGGCAACAATACCAATGCCAACTAAGGAAATTATAGAGGCAAAAACTTTGCCCCATAAAGTAATCGGAACCACATCACCATAGCCCACAGTGGCAAGGGAAACCGTCGCCCACCAGATGGAAGCGGTAATGCTAGAAAAAACTTCGGGTTGTGCTTTATTTTCCAAAAAATAGATCGCAGAAGCCGAAAAAAGGATGGTCAATACAGAGAGAAACAATGTAAATTTCAGTTCATTTTTTACCCCGGTTAGGGCTTTGATGAACAGTTTGAGCGACTTGCTGTCACGTCCTAATTTAAACACACGCGTCAGCCTAAACAATCGAAGTATTCTGAAGAAACGCCCGTCGAGGAGTACAAATTGCTTTACATAAAATGGAAGTATAGAAATCAAATCAATAATTCCAAAAAAACTAAAAACATAAGACCTTACTCCAGTCCATTTGTTTTCACGATAACTTTGATTGATTCGATACAGGTATTCAAAGGAAAAAATGAGAATGGATACCAACTCAAAATAATGAAAAAATTCAGTGAATTGGACTTGAATAGATTGGTGAGACTCCAAAACCATAGCGATGATATTCCCTATAATTAAGGAATAGATGAATGTATCAAAGCGATTAAATTTTTTCATTTTGTAAAGTTTGCTGAAAAATTACGATTTTTTTATTTACTAATTATATAAACATAATTTAATGATTTACAGTAAAATACCACGCATTCAATCGATTTTTTCCGATTTGGATGAGTTTATTTTAAAAAAATAATAGCAAAACAATAGTTTGTATAACTTTTTATATCTATCTTTAAACAAGTTTAAATTCAATTTGGTTTCAAACGTCTCTGCTAGATTACTTCCATAAGTTAAATTCTAAAATCCATAGTAGAGACGTTTTTCTTTTCCAAAGTTCCCGTACTCACTTTATTTCGTCTATATTAGAGATTCAGCAATTCAATGCAGCTAAATTTAATGTATGTCGGAAGTTACCACCCTTACCTTCTTCACTTTTAAACAGCATAAATTCTGGGCATTTAAACAAATGGGCTTGGCAGGTACTAAATTAAAGACTGTAGAGGGATTACAATTTTTTAAATTTTTGGGCACAGGGGGTGGAGAGGGGTTTAGTCTTACACCTGATTTTTCTACCTATGCATTTTTAGGAGTGTGGAGCAGCCTTTCGCATTACAAGAAATGCTTGAAGGAGCATCCGGTATTTCTTCACTACATGGAAAAAGCCAGCTGCCAGCGCGATTTGGTTTTGAATGCAGTTCATAGCCACGGCAAGTGGAGTGGGAGTAATCCCTTTAAAACAGAGGAAAACTCCAAACCAACAGACCACCACTCCAAAAAGAAAGCAGTAGTAATAACAAGAGCAACACTGAGATGGAATCGCCTGCGTTCTTTTTGGAAGGCAGTACCCCTGGCAAGTCAAGCCATCAGTGCCGCCAAAGGGGTTTCTTTTTTTAAAGGAATAGGAGAAGTCCCTTTTATTCAACAAGCTACCGTCAGTATTTGGGAAAGTTTTGATGCGGTAAATACCTTTGCCTATAAAGGCAAACAACACGCCCAAATTGTTAAAGAAACCCGACAAAAGAACTGGTATAAAGAAGATTTATTTTCAAGATTTTATTTAATTTCTGATACCACAAAAAATCTCGAGTAATGAAACAGGCTATTGTAATAGGAGCAGGGGTTGCAGGACTTGCGGCGAGTATTCGCTTGGCTATTAAAGGGTATCAGGTACAAGTCTTTGAAGCCAATCCGTATCCTGGGGGGAAATTATCTGCTTTTGAACGACAGGGTTACCGCTTTGACGCCGGGCCCTCTTTGTTTACCATGCCTCATTTTGTAACCGAACTTTTTAACCAAGCAGGGTTAGCCCCCGAGGCGTATTTTGAGTATAAAAAAAAAGAAGTGGCTTGCCACTATTTTTGGCCAGATCAGAAAAAATTTAAAGCCTATGCCGATCGAGAACAATTTTGTGATGAAGTTGAAAAAGTATTCGGTGAACCCAAGGCAAAAGTGGAACGCTACCTTGCGCAAGCCAAGAAAAAATACGACCTCACCCATGCCCTTTTTTTAGAACAATCGCTACACCGATTGCAGACTTATCTTTCGAAAGCAACCTTAAAAGCCCTAGCCCATCTCTACCTTTTAGAACTGCCTAAAACACTCCATAAGGCAAATCAAGACGCCTTTGACTCTTCTCATCTGATCCAACTTTTTGACCGTTACGCTACTTACAACGGATCGGATCCCTTCCAAACTTCTGGCATCATGACTTTAATACAACATTTAGAAGGACATTACGGAACCTTTGTCCCGACTAAGGGGATGGTTTCCATTACGGAGTCCTTACATGCGTTGGCGTTAAAATTGGGAGTGGAGTTTATTTTCAATACCCAAGTGGAAGAAATTTTACATGACTCGAAAAGGGTAAAAGGGGTCCAAACTTCAACTGGATTCCATCAGGCAGATTTGGTAGTGTCCAATATGGATATAGTTCCTACTTACAAGCAATTATTACCTCAGCTTAAACCACCGAAAAAAACTTTAAATCAAGAGCGTTCCAGTTCAGCGGTTATCTTTTATTGGGGAATTAAAAAAACTTTTGAAGCACTGGAATTGCACAACATCTTTTTTTCAGCTGATTATAAAAAAGAATTTGAGGCTCTATTTAAAGAGCAAACCGTAGCGGAAGACCCTACAATTTATATCAACATTACCTCAAAAGACGTTCCAACCGATGCCCCAAAAGGCTGTGAAAATTGGTTTGTGATGATCAATACACCCGCAGATCACGGTCAGGATTGGGATACTTTGGTAGCCCAACTTCGGGAGCGGGTCTTAAAAAAACTATCAAAACAACTCAATACAGCGATTGAACCTTTAATTGCCTGTGAAGAGGTACTTACCCCTCCTTTAATCCAACAAAAAACACACTCCCATCTTGGGGCATTATACGGCGCGTCAAGTAACAATTCGATGGCTGCTTTTTTACGCCATCCGAATTTTTCTAAACGGATTAAAAACTTATATTTTTGTGGAGGGAGTGTGCATCCTGGGGGAGGAATTCCACTTTGCCTACTCTCTGCTAAAATTGTCGATGAATTGATACCGAAAGCGAGTTGATGAACCCAAAGGAGCTCCTTACAAAACAAAATAGTTCCATTTTCTTGATATGGTTATTTCATATTTCAGGAATCATTGGAATCATATACAGCGATACTTCTTGGTTTGTCGGTGCCACCCCTATCAATTTAGTACTCAGTTTTATTTTACTATTGGTAAACACTCGGATGAATCAGCGTTTGGTTTATCTCTTGCTAGCCTGCTTTTCCGTTGGTATGGCAGCTGAAATTTTAGGGGTTCGCTACGGCTTTATCTTTGGAGAATACAGCTATGGAGCAGTTTTGGGGCTAAAGGTGATGGAAGTCCCTTTGCTTATCGGGATCAATTGGTGTATACTGATTTTTATCACCGGAACGATCGCCCAATTTTTCACCGAATCATTTTGGATCAGAACCTTATTAGGGGTGGGGTTGATGTTGGCGTTGGATCTGGTAATCGAGCCTGTAGCTCCCGTTTTGGATTTCTGGACTTTTAAGGAGGGTCTTGCCTCATTCCACAACTATTTGGGATGGGCATTGGTAGCGCTTCCCCTACAAATGGCCTTTCATAAATGGAAAATAACAATTGACGGATTCTATCCTTTTCACCTTTACATTCTTCAATTCTTATTCTTTACCCTACTTTTGATTAAAATTAATTCAATCGGAATTTAAATGAATCAGTTGTACGCTTTGCAGGTCGTTTTTCTAGCAGTGCTACTTTTCTTATCAGGCTGTACAAGTAAACAAGCTGGCGAAGGACTTACCTCTTCCGCAAAAACCGAACTTACTTTGCCCACAACGAGTAAACCCAGTTTGAATTTAATCGAGTACCCCAAAGCGTTCTTAACTTCCCTAGAATTGGAAGAGTGGGAAGAATTTGAAAACTTACACGAGTCCATGGAACGTTTAAAGGAATTAAATTTTGATGGAGTTGAGGTTGATTTACTCGCACTTTCTTCACGCGTAAAAAAAATGCGATCAGGGGCACTTCCAAAAAAGCTAGATGTTCCTCAACTTAAAAGTCGGTTAAAGGTGGTCGAGATGCAGGTACAAAAAGCACGGTACTTTACACAGCACTATAAAAAAGATTCCTTACTTCCTGCCCTAAGTTTACTTTATACCTACTACAACAGTTTTGTATCGAGAATGAGTTCCTTGCAAAACGAAGATCAAGATTTTGATACCGGCGTAGCAACTACTACCTCAGATCAGTAGGTAGTATTACTTTTAAAACTCAAAGTAGAAACCCATTCTTTATTCTGAGCAATAGCTTCTTCCAAGTAAACGGCATGGGTATGTAAACCATTGTTTTGGTCACTCACGGCTTTCAGTTCTGAATAGATACTTAACAGGGCTTCATCAGCATGTACACACTTTTCAATCGCGGGGGCTTTTAGGGTATCAATTGTTGAAATCAACAATTGGTCAAAATTAAATCGATTGATTACCAAGTCTTCAGTCGATACACCTAAGTGTCTTAATTCACTTAAAACATCCTGAAAAAATCGATTTCTCAACAAACCTTGCTGGTTGTAGAAGCGTTTTTTTTCAGGACTTACTGCATGGTCTGAAGCCTTAAAATACTCCAGTTTAGCATTTTTTAAGTGAGTTAGAAGTTTTTCTAAAACTGCGATATATCGATTGTGTCGTAACATAGTAAAGTATACCCTATCCAAATTAGTTAATTCGTCAAGCGGAATATTAGGAGGGGGAGAATTTATATTAACAAATTATCAACTTGATATTGGAAACGGGTTTCTTTAGCAATTTTTGAAGCCTCAATCCAACGTTCTACTACAGGGTCTTGATTTGCAAATACCGGGGTGGGGAGTTTGTGTTTTTTTGCCATAAACGTATAGTAGTCTTCTCGTATGGGGTGATGAGGACTAACCAAATTATACACGCCCTTACATTCTGTTTTTGATAGTAAAGTAAGGATACCGTTTACCGCATCCAATTGATGAATAAAATTAATCCGTCCTCTTGGATTGGGGATTAACTTATGCTGCAATTGAAAAATAGGATTTCGATCTTCCCCCACTAGTCCGCCCAGGCGAACAATCACACCCGAATTTTTGGATTGTAGGATAGTGTTTTCCGCAAGCAAAAGCTCCTTGGAGGCAGGGGTTTGAGGATTTGAAATACTGTTTTCATCAAATTTACCTGATTCAGTACCGTAAACAGAAGTGCTGCTGAGCAATAGAATCCTACATTTGGTGTGGGACTGAAGGGAGTAGATGAGCGTTTTAATTTGGGCGCTGTAGCTGGAAGATCCCTTTCTGCTGGGAGGAATGGAAATGACGAGTTGGTCTAGAGCATTAAAAAAAGATAAATCCCCTTGAGGTCCTTCTTCAGTGAGTAAAATGCGGAAACTGTTCCATCCTTGCTGCTTAAAGGCTTGGGTGCCATCCGTTGTCGTCTTGGAGACTTTGACCTCCCATTTTTGTGCCTTTAACGTTAAAGCAAGTTGCCTTCCTAGCCATCCACAACCCAAAATACCTATGCGTTTCAACCCTCGCTTTTTCACAATATTAATGATATATTTTGGTTGATGGATCGCAAATTAAGGGCTGTTTTAAAAATTCAACAAAAAAATGTATCTTGAAAGGACCTAAAAACTCAAAATTATGCCAGTAAAAAGTTTTCAAGGAGAAAGAGCTAAAAAAGTGAAGGTCACTCCCAGTAAATTAACCGTGGAAAACATCATGACCAGTCAATTGGTCATCTTCAGCCCGGAACAGTCCATACATGAGGTGATGAGCGCCTTTATCAAGCACAGGATATCAGGAGGTCCCGTAGTGGATGAATCGGGACAGCTGGTTGGAGTAATATCTGAAGCAGATTGTATGAAAGAAATTTCTGACAGTCGCTATTTTAACCTGCCCATTTTGGATAAATCAGTTGCCCATTTTATGACTAAAGAAGTGGACACCATCGATGCTAGTACCAGTGTTTTTGACGCGGCTTCGTTATTTTCTAAAAGCAGTAGAAGACGTTTTCCCGTAATGAAAAATAACCGTTTGGTCGGTCAGGTAAGCCGGAAAGATATTGTGATTGCCGCCTTGGAAATGAAAAGTCAGACTTGGCGTTCTTAAAAGTATAATTTAGCTGCCTCACGGTAGGTATTAGCATGGGCTTCTACTATAGTATTGATGTCTTTAGAATAGCCCCCTCCCATGCTGCATTGCAATGGGATTCCTTTTTGATGACAGCTTTCCAAGACCATTCGGTCACGGGCTTTACACCCCTCAAGCGTTACATTGAGACGCCCCAATTTATCGGTTCCCAAAATATCTACTCCACAGAGATAAAAGATAAAGTCAGGTTGGATTTGATCCAGCAATTGGGGGAGTAGGTTTTTAATTTTTGTTAAATAGACCTCATCATGGGTTTGATCCTCAAGTTCCAAATCAAGATCACTTTTTTCTTTTCGGAAAGGATAGTTTTTTGCCCCGTGTACAGAGCAGGTAAAGACCGCAGACTGTTTTTTAAAAATAGCTGCGGTTCCATTGCCTTGATGCACATCCAAATCCAAAATTAAAATTTGCTTGGCTAGATTGTTGTCGATCAGGCTTTGAGCGGCTATGGCTTGATCGTTTAGTAAGCAAAAGGCTTCTCCATGTGCGGGAAAAGCATGATGGGTACCCCCTGCGATATTCATGGCGATACCAGTTTCCAATGCTTTTTCAGCCCCCCTAATTGTACCTCCAGCAATAGTAAATTCACGTTCGATCAATTCTTTACTTAAGGGAAAACCAATTTTTCTAACCTCACTTTTAGTCAATGCTAAATTTAAAAGTTGGGTAACATAACTAGGATCGTGTACGCGACTTACTTGGGCAAGGGTGGCAGGGAGTGGTTCAAAAAAATCTTCTTTTTTACAAGTGCCCTCCAAAAGAAGTTGTTGGGGAAGCAACTCGTATTTTTCCATCGGGAAGCGGTGATTTTCAGGCAAAGGCAACCTGTACATCGGGTGATATGCTATGGGTATTGCGCTGATAAACCTACTATTTAATGGAAGTTCCTGAGGCCGTATTTTTGTCTTCAGGTCCGACAAAAACCAGCTGACCTTCCTTGTTTTCTCCCAATAAAATCATCCCTTGACTTTCAATACCTTTTAAGGTTCTCGGATGCAGATTTGCAAGTAGGCTTACTTTTTTGCCAACCAATTCGGCTTCTTCAAAGTCTGTAGCAATGCCAGAAACAACCGTCCGTTCTTCCGCTCCTAAACGCACAGTGAGTTCCATCAATTTTTTTGTTTTCCTAACTTTTTTGGCTTGGATGATTTCTGCTACTCTAAGGTCCAATGCCTCAAATTTTTTAAATGAAACAGAAGGTTTGAGTGGAGCTACGTCTTTACCCTCGGGAGTATTTTCTGTTAGCGTCGCCGTTAATTTTTCACGTTGAGCATCCATTTGAGAGTCCTCAATTTGCTTAAATAACAACTCGGGTTTTCCTAAGAGATGTTGTGGATTAAGCAGTGTTTTTTGTGCTTCAATAGCAGTCCAAGGCTTATTCTCTGTATCGAGATTCAGCATTTTTTTGAGTTTGGCTGCACTAAAAGGGAGTAGAGGTTCTGCCAGAATGGCCAAAGCAGTAGAAATTTGTAGTGCCGTATGCAGTATTGTTTTAACGCGTTCGGGCTGGGTTTTGATTAATTTCCAAGGCTCTGTATCTGCTAAATATTTATTGCCTAAACGCGCCAATCCCATGAGCAACTGACTGGCCTCTCTAAAGCGGTAGTGTTCAATGGCATGTCCAATTTTAGCAGGGAGCTTTGCCAGGCTATCCAAGGTTTCTTTGTCTTCCTGTTCCAGCTTTCCTGGTTCAGGAACGTAGCCCTCGTAATATTTATGGGTTAAAACCATAACCCTATTGATGAAATTTCCAAAAATGGCAACCAATTCATTGTTATTTCGCGCTTGAAATTCTTCCCAAGTAAAGTCATTATCCTTGGTTTCAGGAGCATTGGCAGTAAGGACATAGCGCAGTACATCCTGCTGATCAGGAAATTCTTGTAGGTATTCGTGCAACCATACCGCCCAGTTTTTAGAGGTTGAAATTTTTCGTCCTTCTAGATTTAAGAATTCATTAGCGGGAACGTTTTCAGGCAGTATATAGCGATCAGAGGCGTGAAGCATGACGGGGAAAATGATACAGTGAAATACGATATTGTCTTTTCCAATAAAGTGAACCAATTGGGTTTCTTTATCGGTCCAATACGGTTTCCAGTCTTTTCCCTTTTGTGCTGCCCATTCTTTAGTAGAAGAAATATACCCTATGGGCGCATCAAACCACACATAAAGAACTTTTCCTTCTGCATCAGGCACAGGCACAGCTATCCCCCAGTCTAGGTCTCGGGTGACAGCTCTGGGCTGTAAGCCATTACTCACCCAAGATTTTACTTGACCGTACACATTGGGTTTCCAATCGTGTTGATGACCCTCTAAAATCCATTTTTGGATAAAGTTTTCATATCGGTTTAAAGGCAAGTACCAATGTTTCGTTTTTTTGAGCTTAGGATTTGCACCACTTAAGGTGGATTTGGGATGGATCAGCTCGGTTGCACTTAAACTGCTTCCACAGCTTTCACATTGGTCTCCGTAAGCTTCTGGATTTTGGCAGATGGGGCAGGTGCCCGTTACATAGCGATCAGCTAAAAATTGTTGGGCTTCGGGATCGTACAACTGCTCTGAATCTTTTTCTTCAAAGACGCCTTTATCGTATAGGATTTTAAAAAACTCCTGGGCAGTTTCATGATGAATTTCTCGAGAAGTACGCGAATAGTGATCAAACGCGATACCAAAGGATTCAAAAGACGTTCGGATGAGCTGGTCGTATTGATCGATGATCTGTTGAGGGGTTTTTCCTTCTTTTTTAGCTTTTAGGGCAATGGCCACTCCGTGCTCGTCACTCCCGCAAATAAAGGCAACTTCTTTGCCTTGCAAACGCATATAACGGCTGTAGATATCTGCAGGAATATAGACCCCTGCAAGGTGGCCAATGTGAATCGGGCCGTTGGTGTAGGGCAAGGCAGCTGTAACTGTGTAGCGTTTCGGCATGTGGGTTTTAATTTTCCCAAAAATACATAAATCTCAACCTTTTTAGGTGTTGAGATCGTATCTTTAATCAACCCTAAATCCAAACAAATGGCGCAGCACAACCTTTTTGGAACCCAAGCCGAAGAAAAAGCGTTGGAGTACCTACTGCAACGAGGATACCAACTTTTAGAAAAAATTACCGCTACTCTCATGCGGAGGTAGACCTGCTCATGCATAAAAAAGATAAATTAATATGTGTTGAAGTAAAAGCCCGTAGTACTGCGTATTTCGGTAGCCCAGAAGGCTTTATCTCCCCAAAAAAATACAGTTATTGATCCGTGTAGTCGATCATTACTTGGAATTAATTGACTGGGATCCAGAAGTTCGATTTGATGTCATCTCAATTTTAAAAAAGGGGAAACACTGGCAAATTAAACACCTTAAAAATGCATTTTACGCCTGGCAATGATGTGTTATACTTAACATTTTGTGTTAAATAATTACTTTTGTTATATAAAAAATAAATTTGAATGAAAACAATTGCTGCCACGGTGGTGGACTATATCAAGACCAAACCCTACCTTTCTTCTGCCCTATCGGATGGAATTATCAATCTTACTTCTTTAGCGCGAAACATTCAGGATGATATAGAACAACGCACCAAAAAGCCGGTAAAACCCGGAGCCATAGTTATGGCATTGAAACGGATTTCGGATACCGCTGATTTTGTTCAAACCAAACAAATCATTAAAGTGCTCAAAAATTTAGGAGACATTACTGTGCGTTCTTCCTTGGTGGATTATTCTTTTTTGATTTCGGATAGTTTGTTGGTAGCTCAGTCCAATCTTTTAAAAGAGATTGATCAAAAAAAGGAAGTTTTTTATACCTCTTCAAGGGGAGTGTCCGAAAGTAATATCATTGTGAGTCAAAATATCGCTCCTTTAGTTGATGCGCTATTTAAAGATGAAAGTTGTTTTTCAAAGACGGAAAACCTTTCCTCCATCACCATGAAACTACCTTCGGAAAACGTCACCATCCCCGGGATCTATTATTTTATTTTCCAGCGTTTGTCTTGGGAGGGAGTCAACATTAACGAGGTAATTTCCACTTCGAATGAATTTACCATACTCATGCATGAAGATCAAGTCAATACTGCCTTTACCGTAATTAAGAACTTGAAACTATTGTAGCAGGCAAAAGTTCTTGGAGCAGGGTTCTTGCGGTGGTCATGCGTTCTACCTTATCAATTCTCAATAGGAGTTTTAATCCTTGAGCAGTATTTTTTTCTTTAAGCAGCATACGATTCTGATTTTGCTGAACTTGAGTGAGGATATGTGTAAATTCTTGGGTTTGAAAAAAATCACTTTGTTGATCGGCTAAGAAGTAGCAAATACAAACCTTCTTTTTAATTAACAGCCGTTCCATTCCGAGCTGTGTTGCAATCCATTTCAAGCGTACACTTTCGATCAATTCTTTAGCTTCTTCTGGCAGTGGGCCAAACCGGTCGGTAAGTTGATTTTCAAAATCGTTTAATTCTTCTTCTGTTTTTAAGGTGCTTAATTGTTGATACAAAGCCAATCGTTCTTTGACGATATTGATGTAATGATCTGGGAGGTACACTTCTAAATCGGTGTCTATTTGCACTTCTTTGACATAGGTTTTTAAACGATCGCTTTGTTCCTCTTGATAGAGGCTTTTAAATTCATTTTCTTTGAGTTCGTCTATGGCCTCTTGAAGTATTTTTTGATAGGTTTCAAATCCAATTTCATTTATAAAGCCACTTTGCTCACCCCCAAGAAGATCTCCGGCACCTCTAATTTCTAGGTCCTTCATGGCAATCTGTATCCCTGAACCCAGCGCTGAAAACTGTTCAATGGTTCGGATGCGTTTTTGGGCATCGCTACTCATCGCACTAAGGGGAGGGGTTAAAAAATAACAAAACGCCTTTTTATTACTTCGGCCTACGCGCCCTCTCATTTGGTGTAAGTCACTCAAGCCAAAATGTTGGGCATTGTTGATAAACATGGTATTCGCATTGGGAACATCCAGTCCATTTTCGATAATAGTAGTAGCAATTAAAATATCATAGGCTTCTTCCATAAAGCCTAAAAGTGTTTTTTCGAGCTTGTTTCCTTCCATTTGCCCGTGCCCTATAGCCACCCGAGCATCTGGAACTAAACGCTGAATTAGTCCTGCAATTTCTTTGATGTTTTCCACTCGGTTATGGATAAAATAGACCTGCCCTCCGCGTTGTAATTCATAGAGAATTCCATCTCGAATTTGGGACTCACTAAAACGGATAACCTCACTTTCAATAGGGTAGCGATTGTGAGGGGGAGTAGCGATTACGGACAAATCTCGTGCCGCCATCAAACTGAACTGCAGGGTTCGCGGAATAGGAGTAGCGGTAAGCGTTAGTACATCAATATTAGCCTTTAGCGATCGAATTTTTTCTTTTACAGCTACACCAAATTTTTGCTCTTCATCGACAATTAGCAAGCCCAAGTCTTTAAACTGTACCTTTTTGCTAACCAATTGATGGGTGCCAATCAAAATGTCAATTTTCCCCTCGGCCAGATCGCTCAGAATTTGGGTTTTTTCTTTAGCCGAGCGGAATCGATTGAGATACTCAACCTTCACCGGCAAGGATTGAAGTCGCGAGGAAAAGGTTTTGTAATGCTGAAATGCTAGCAGGGTAGTGGGAACTAAAACCACCACTTGTTTGCTGTTGTCCACTGCTTTAAAAGCGGCGCGAATCGCAACTTCGGTTTTGCCAAAACCTACATCGCCACAAACCAATCTGTCCATGGGTTGGGTTGATTCCATATCTTTTTTTATAGCCGCCGTGGCTTTGCTTTGATCTGGGGTGTCTTCAAATAAAAAGGAGGCTTCTAGTTCCCATTGCAGATAACTGTCAGGTGCATAGGCAAACCCAATTTTTTGCCTTCTTTTTGCATAGAGTTTAATCAAATCAAAGGCGATTTCTTTCACCCTTTTCTTGGTTTTCTGCTTGAGTGCCTTCCACGCTTTTGAGCCCAATTTGTAGAGTTTGGGAACAGCGCCGTCCTTGCCGTTGAACTTGCTGATTTTATGAAGGGAATGGATGCTTAAATAGAGAATGTCCCGTTCTCCGTAGATCAATTTGATGGCTTCTTGCGTGTTTCCTTCAACTTCAATTTTTTGCAATCCGCCAAACTTGCCCACCCCGTGGTCCACGTGGGTCACGAAATCTCCTACTTCCATTTGAGTAAGCTCCTTCAGACTGAGGGCTTGATTTTTGGTAGCCTCTGACTTTAATCGAAATTTGTGGTAACGTTCAAAAATCTGATGGTCAGTAAAGCATGCCCATTTGGCCTCCAGGTCTTCAAATCCCTGAAAAAGGGGTAAAACCTTAGTGGTGTAATGAACCGTTTCTTTTTGTTCTTGAAAAATGTCATGAAACCGCTTGGCCTGCTGTTCGTGGCTACAAAATAAAGTGTTTTGAAAGCCTTTTTTGTGGTTCGTATTGAGGTAGTCAATCAACAAGTCAAATTTTTTGTTGAAGGCAGGTTGAGGGCTCTGAAGAAACGAAATTTGTTTGTTTATTTTCAGTTGAGTGCTGGACGCAACAAGCAAGATGGATTTTTCGTTACAATCCTCAAGCCATTCTTGGGGGTTGACAAAAAGAGTTTGCGGGGGGTACTGTGCTTCTCCTGCTGAAGCGGTGTAGGCAGTACTGGCTTTTTTGTATAAGGTATCGAGTTTAGCGGTGATTTTATCCAAGGAGCCAAAAACAAAACTACTGTTTGCTGGGAAAAATTCTAAGAGGGTTTTTCGTTGGTCCGTGGTTTCCAGATTGGAGGTATTGGGTAAAATCTCTATGGTATCATAGGCCGCCACTGAGCGTTGGTCTTTTACCTGAAAGCTGGAGAGTCGCTCTACGGTATCGTCAAAAAATTCGATACGATAAGGGTGTTGATAAGCAAAGGAAAACACATCGATGATGCCCCCTCTAACGGCAAATTCTCCAGGCTCAGTAACAAAGTCCACCCGTTCAAAGCCCATTTCAAAAAGCCGTTCGTTAAGTTCTGAAAGGGAAACGGTAGTGTCTTTTTTTAGGGTCAGTCCGATCCGTTTTAAAGTTCGGTGTGAGATCAGTTTTTCAAACACTGCTTGAGGGTAGGTCACTACGAGCCTTGGTTTTTTAGAAGTGCTTAGCTTTTTTAGCACCTCTGCACGAAGCAAAATATTTGCATTATCGGTAGTTTCTAAGGCATAGGGTTGACGGTAACT
>JALQVM010000180.1 GCA_023263685.1 Flavobacteriaceae bacterium
GGTTCGGATTTGATCGCCCCAAACAAGGGGACCCCCATGACTCTACTTCAATCCATCACCCAATCCGCCGCTGATCCCGTTGAGAGCCGCCCAGACCCGTCCAAGGTCATCGCGGGCGATCCTGTCTTTACCTCGTGGGACATCGAAGATCGTGACGGCATCTATGCGGGGATTTGGCAGGCGACACCGGGGGTTTGGAAGGTGTCTTATGACGAATGGGAATACTGCCGCATCCTTGCTGGCCATTCGATCCTGCGCGGGGACGATGGATCAGAGAAAACCGTTAAGGCGGGCGATAGCTTTATCATCCGACCAGGGTTTTCGGGCACGTGGGAAGCCGTTGAAACAACGGTCAAAGACTACGTGATCAAAGTATAAGGGGGGATTTGGTGGAGCCTAGCGGGATCGAACCGCTGACCTCCTGCATGCCATGCAGGCGCTCTCCCAGCTGAGCTAAGGCCCCATCAATGTAGGCATTTCTGCCGTGCTGCGCTGATTATGCGCTGGCTCGGGCGGGTGCAAGTGCAAATTTCGCCCGAGCCGGAATTTTTTAGTCTTCGTCGTCGCCTGCAGCAACGTCGCCCAGATCGTCGAACGACACGGTATCGTCGTCGTCTTCGTCGAGCACGTCATCGCCCAGATCTACGTCTTCGTCGTCATCATCGTCGAGGATCAGATCATCATCCGCGTCTTCGACCTTCATTTTCTTGGTCTGCGCGTCTTCTGCGTCCGCAATCATGGTGCGGGTCTTCGACGAGTCGATATTGACGACCTCGCCCGTGTAAGGGCTAACGATCGGGTTTTTGTTCAGGTCGTAAAAACGCTTGCCTGTGGTCGGGCAAATCCGTTTT
>JALQVM010000181.1 GCA_023263685.1 Flavobacteriaceae bacterium
CAATTGAAAAAGTAATACATAGTCTTAGAAGTTAAATGATTATTACTGAATTGTTTCTTAATTGTTTCATGATTTGTGAGTGAAATGAAGCTTTATGTTTAGTAAAACTTAGTTATTCTTTATGTATGTCAAAAAACATTTTAGTTTCTGTTGCTTGGCCGTACGCTAGTGGTTCAAGGCACTTGGGACATATTGGTGGTGCATATCTGCCAGCTGATATTTTTGCGAGATACCACAGAGTGATTGGTAACAAAGTGTTAATGGTATCTGGAAGCGATGTGCATGGAACACCAATTACTGTTCGTGCAGATGCTGAAGGTGTTGAGCCAATAGATATTGTTAACAAGTATCACAATGAATTTCTTGGGTATTGGGAAAAGCTAAATATATCTTGGGACAATTACACAACCACAATGACAGATACGCATATTGAAGTCGTACATGACATATTTTTACAACTTCTAGAAAATGGATTGATTGATAAGCAAACATCATTACAGGCGTATGACAAGTCTGAAGATAAGTTTCTTCCAGATAGATATGTTGAGGGTACTTGTCCACATTGCTCATATTCTGAAGCAAGAGGTGATCAGTGTGATAGTTGCAGCAAAACTCTGGATCCAGAAGAGCTCATTAATCCAGTTAGCAAAATATCTGGAAATACAGCAGAGTTTAAAGAAACTGAACATTTTTTCTTAAAACTTAGTTCACTTGAAGCCAAGTTGGCAGATTGGCTTGAAACAAGAGAAGGTTGGAGACCTCATGTAATTAACTGGGCAAAATCGTTTGTAAAAGAAGGTTTATTAGATAGAGCGATTACTAGAGATTTGG
>JALQVM010000182.1 GCA_023263685.1 Flavobacteriaceae bacterium
CATAATGGCTCTAAAACAAATCTTTTAGGAGAAAACGCATCTAAGGAATTGATTGAAAAATACTCCAATGAAAAACAAATCACTTCAGAAACTCCAAAAGCATTTCTGGTTCATGCTTCAGATGACAAGGTCGTTCCAGTTGCTAATTCTATTAATTACTACCTTAATTTATTAAAATATAATGTTCCTGCTGAGATGCATCTTTATGAAAATGGCGGACATGGTTTTGGATTAGGTACCAAAGGAACCCATATAGACTGGCCGAAAGCTTGTGCCAAATGGTTAGAAACAAATGGGTACTATTCAACAAATAACATCGAAAAAAATAGATTACAAATCAAATAAATAAGCTGCCGAAAAATTAAAATAACTGGTATTCTTTAAATTAGTTTCGGTTCCTATTGGCGATGGGAAATTGATATTGTATCCCAACTCAAAATCAAACGAGTTGGCGCTAAATTGAATTGGTAGATTAAGTTGCTTGTTGATCAAATAAAATTGTTTATTTGTTGTATAATCCGTCACCAAACGACCATTTTGAATATACGTTCGGGACAACTCAACGGTTTGGTCCCCAGCAATTATACTAAATTGGGGCCTAATATCCAATCGGTATTTAGGCGTTTTGATTAGTTTAACTACAAAATAAGTGGTTGATGCTACTTGAAGTGCTTTGTCATTACCAAACAAATATGATCCTGAAAGTTGTGTCCCAATTGTTTTCTTCTTATTCTTAATTCCAACTCCAACATTAATATCATTTTCAAACGAGTTAGAAAGACCATTGTTGTAAAAATACCTTGTGTATGAAGTATAATAT
>JALQVM010000183.1 GCA_023263685.1 Flavobacteriaceae bacterium
CAATTCGTCCAGCATTGACTTCATTTGTTTCATAGTCTAAAATGATAATACCTGCTCGTAATTCGATGTCTTGATAATACAACTCGGCTTCATCGTAAAGAATTAATTTATTGGTTTTCCGATCAATACGCACACAATCTTTAGCGGTATATTTAACTTTTGCAAGAAGCAATTCTTTTTTGGGTTTAGGGGCTATACTGTCCCTTAGGGCTTTATCTTGAGCTGCGGAGGGTTCGTTTTGGGCCAAAGCAGAAAACCAACTAAAAAGAAGCGGTAGAAATGCTATGTGGATTAACTTTGATTGCAAGGCGATAAACCCTAAATTTGTTGGGTGTTTTTTAAACTCCCAAAATTAATGATAATTTTAAGGATGCTTCAAGATTTTTGGTTGAAATCACGTGACAACTTTTCTTTACAAAACACCAGTGCATTTGTCATCGTATTTCTTTTTGCATTCGGTTTCCCTTCTTTTTCCCCATCTTCTTTACTTTATGCCCAAGAAAAACCCTTTGTAGTTGTTTTAGACGCTGGTCATGGCGGATTTGATTCAGGCAACAGGGGGAGTGGATACATTGAAAAAGACATTGCCCTAAAAATTGTATTAAAAATTGGAGCGGAATTAGAGAAGATCCCTAATATAAAGGTTATTTACACCCGTAAAACCGATGTTTTTATAGAGTTAATACAACGCGCTACCATAGCCAACAAGGCAGATGCCGACTTGTTTATTTCTGTCCATTGTGACGCATTTACTAAACCAACTGCCTATGGTGCGGGAACTTTTGTTTTAGGATTACAC
>JALQVM010000184.1 GCA_023263685.1 Flavobacteriaceae bacterium
AATTAGATTGCACAACTGCTGATGCAAGTCCAGCTTCTGGAGATTATTTAATTGTTCAAACTATATTTGAAGGTCAAAATTTACAATATTTAAAAAAAGGAACTTCATCTGCTGAAAGTTTAACAGCATCATTTTGGGTAAAATCAAATAAAACTGGAACTTATATTTTTGAAATTTTTGATACTGATAATGCAAGATATTTAAGTAAAACATACACAATAGATAGTGCTTCAACTTGGGAAAAGAAAACAATAACTTTTGCTGGTGATACTACAGGTGCATTTAATAATGACAATCTTACATCTTTAGAGGTAAATTTTTGGTTAGGTGCTGGAACTAATTTTACATCTGGTACATTACAAACTTCTTGGGGATCAGCGGTAGATGCAGATACAGCAGTAGGTCAAGTCAACCTTGCAGATAGCACATCAAACGAATGGTTTGTGACTGGGGTTCAGCTTGAAAGTGGTACTGTAGCCAGTAGCTTCGAAACGCTTCCGACAGATATTAACCTTATGAGATGTCAAAGATACTATTTTAAATCAAGCACAGAATGTATAGCAAGAGGTTATGGTAGTTATGGCGAAGCACAACATATATTTCCAGCAACAATGAGAGCAACACCTACAATAACAGGATCAACTATTCAATCTAATGCTAGTAATTCTAATGTTAGTGGACAAGATACAGGAATTAGAATTTATGCTCAATTTGGAACAGGAACAGTTAATTATTATGGACTTGAAAACTATAAAGCAGATGCGGAG
>JALQVM010000185.1 GCA_023263685.1 Flavobacteriaceae bacterium
CTTACTTGTTTATCCATTGGTGATTTAGATTTTTTTGGTTTTGGTATTACACCTTTAGCCATTAAAATATCTTTTTTTGTAATTTTACCATCACCTGAATGATCAGGAAACTTTCCACCACCTCTTTTTAAACCAACTCTACCACCTTTGTTAAAGTTTTCAGGTGCATAAAAATGTTTTGTTTTAGTTTCTTTTTTATCTTCTTTTTTAAATGCTTTTTTTGCTTTTTCAGTATTAGATTCAGTTTTTTTATTAGTTCTATTAAAAGTAATAGGTAATTTATTTTTTATTTCAAACTGAGTTTGTTTTAATTTAGCAGTAGACCCTTTAAGTTTTTGTTGTGATTTAGCTAATTCACTTTTAGCTTTGTCTAATTTTGTTTTATTAACTTTTGGAGTTACTCCAACTATAGTTGTTGCAACCTTTGATTTGCTTTCACCTTTAGCTAGATCAAAAAGTTTTTTTCCGAATCCTACAAATCTGCCAGCCATTATTTTTTTCCTCCGTTTCTAAAAATCTGTGTACCCTTTATACCATAAATGCTCGCCACGACAAGGATCCAAAGATTTGTGAACCATGACGGGAGCTGCGAGAACATATCGAAGAACAATTTAACCTTGTCCATCGCTGTTGGGTCATCCGATATCACTGCCCAAGCGAGCACCAACACGGGCAAACTGAGAATTATGAGGACCGCCTCGTCTTTCCAGTCCGATTGTCGGGCTTCTAGTAATTTTCCCTGGTAAG
>JALQVM010000186.1 GCA_023263685.1 Flavobacteriaceae bacterium
TGCTTGAATTCATTGTTGATCCAAATTCTGAATTTCCGTTAATTATTTCAACTGGACCTTATGTTGTTCCAGAAACATATCCATTTCAAAAATACAAGCCAAAAAAACCTAATTAATCACTCTCAAAAAAAATTTGAATCATATAATAATTTTTATATCTTTCGACTCTCAATTATTGAAAATATTACAAAAATGAAAAAAATATTATTTGCATTAATCCTATCTGTTTTTGTTGGTACTACGTTTACAAACAATGTTTATGCAACAACAACAGTAAATAGTTTAATTACTATTCAGGATTCACAAGATGAGCCTATGATGGAAGCTACTTCGGATGAAGCTTCGGCTGGTTTTACTCAAGAATTAAAAAAGCGTTTTATTGAAGGTGGCCCAAGCTTTATGGGAATTGTACTTATATGTCTTATACTTGGATTAGCTATCTCAATTGAAAGAATTATATATCTTAATTTATCAACTACTAATACAGAAAAGTTAACTGGTGATGTTGAAGATGCTCTCAAATCAGGTGGTGTTGAGGCTGCTAAGGAAGTATGTAGAAATACAAAAGGACCTGTAGCATCAATCTTTTATCAAGGTTTAGATAGAGCAAAGGATGGAGTTGATTCTGCAGAAAAAGCTGTAATTTCTTATGGTGGTGTTCAAATGGGACAGCTTGAAAAAAATGTTTCATGGATATCATTATTCATTGCACTTGCACCTATGCTTGGATT
>JALQVM010000187.1 GCA_023263685.1 Flavobacteriaceae bacterium
TGGTGACGGGGTGTTGGCTTCTGACATCGTTGTCTCCTATTATGCATCTACTTAACCTTTTTTTCAATAGATGCGTTATCTACCATGGCACGAAGAGCCTGACGCACTGTCTCGACCCCTCGCAGTTTCATGTAAATGCCTTCCCGTACTTCCCCGTCTCCCATTGCTGTGGCTTCAAACTCGACCCAGCAATCCTGTTTGATCTCATCCAAAAAACGGCTGAGATCAGTATCGCGCAAAAGACGATCAGCCGCGTGGCCGTCGTCAATAATTTGCTGCTTGGACTTAGTCATCAATAGATCCCTTGATGACGTCCGCTTGCGCTCTCATAACTTCGCGGTTAATTGCCAAGTCTGAGCGGATCTTCTCGACGTTGAGTTGCGTGCCGTATTTAGCCTTCATCTCTTCCGCTTTCACAAAGAGCTCGGCGTCGAGCTCGTCGCGCTTGCGGTCGTCTTCCATGATCATCTTCTCACGCTCAAGCTGCAACTCTGCCGCCTTTTTCTGTATGTCGGCTTGTATCTGTTGGATTTGAACGGCGATAAGTTGCTCGTTGATATCTGGTTTTTCCTCTTGCTGCGGAGGCTGGAACTGCGCCGGATCTGACCAAAACTGAGACGCATCCTTGAAGCCGGCGAGCTCTGTCATTGCCTTCAGCGTGTTTGACAGCTTAGCAATATCGGTGAGCGGATTGACCGGCCCCATAGTCGCCATT
>JALQVM010000188.1 GCA_023263685.1 Flavobacteriaceae bacterium
GGGTCAAGAATCTTTTTTCCTTTATAGTTTCCATTATTTAAAAGCATTTCTAAAAGGGGTGCTATAGATGTCGCATTTGCAAAAAGGCCTGCATTACCAGAAATACCCCCCATTAGTGCTGCTGCTTCGTCATGAACCCAACCTTGAACGAGCTGTTTTCTAAAAAATGGATCATATTCAGTAGGAACGATTTCCCCTTTTGGGAAGGTATTTGCAGGGAGAAAAGTGAGCCGTTCCAGTTGAAGAGGCTGATAAAAATGGGTAGCTAAAAAGTGTTCAAAAGAAAGACCACTTAGCTGCTCAGTAAGTTGAGGGATTAAAAAAAACCAAAGCCCTGAATAGAGATAGGTTCCAGGATCGCTGACTTTTGTTTTTTTAATTCTTCGCATTATTTTTTTGCGGTATTTGTGATGAACAAAAAGCGAATCACTTATTTGCATAGGATAGCGCTTAGATGCTGAGTGGCGAAGCGTTCTGGCTTTAAAAGCCCCGTTATTTTTGTGTACTGTATTTTGGTGTGTCAAATAGGGCAACCATCCCGCAGAATGACTCAGCACGTCTCTAAATGTTGTCTGTTTTTTATTCCCTCTCTTTAGGGCAGGGAGATAATCAGAAATCTTGGCGTCTAAATTGAGCTTATAAGTCTCATAGAGTTTCATAAAAGCTAAAGT
>JALQVM010000189.1 GCA_023263685.1 Flavobacteriaceae bacterium
ATCGGATGCGCGGCACGAGATTGATCGTGTCCCCGATCATCATGCCGACCCGCCCGGCCAGAACGTCCGTCAGGGCGGGAGGAAACCCCTGATAGGCAACGTGAGTGAGACCAAGCCCAGTCAGCTGATTGATCAGTTCGCCGGTGACGTGCCCGGTGGTGCCCACTCCTTGCGTGCCAAACGTCATCTTGTCCGGGTTTGACTTGGCAAAAGCAAGCAAGTCGGAAAAACTCGACACCGGGAACGCTTGGTTGGTCACCAAAACATTCGGTGCCTCGGCCACGATGGTGACCGGCGCGAACGCAGTTTCGGCGTTGTAAGGCAGGCGCTTCATCAGGAAGGGATTGAGCACCAGCGGCCCCTGCGCCGTGAACAGGAAGGTGTGCCCGTCGGCCGCGGCCCGCGCCACCAAGTCCGCACCGACGGTTCCACCTGCGCCGGGGCGGTTCTCCACCACGACGTTTTGACCGAGCCGTCCTTCCAAGTGCCGGCCCATCAGACGGGCCACTACGTCGATTGAGCCGCCTGCGGCAAACGGGACCACGAAGCGGATCGGCTTGGACGGCCAGGCATCCCTGGGCTGGGCCTGTGCCGCAAACGCACAGGCGGTCGCCACTACAGCGGCAGCCAAGGCGAGGGCTTGGCGGAACTTCACGAGAACATTCAC
>JALQVM010000018.1 GCA_023263685.1 Flavobacteriaceae bacterium
GAGAAATTATATTTTCCTTCCGATCGAAACCCTTTAAAGGAAACCGCAATATTGAATTTGGGAGAAGTATTGATTGCTAAAGTGGCATCTAAATGCTGCCCTTGTTGAAAGGTTGTTTTAAAAAACAGTTCGGTAAAAGCAGAAGGCATTTCATAATACGGTACGTCCTCTTTTTCAAAATAGCCAAAGTGTTTCACTCGGGCTCCCATTTGAGGGGTATATGCTTGTTGGTGAAAATCATACCCCATTTTGTTGAATCCTTCTCCCATATTGGGTAAAGGGAGGTATTCAAAATAATCCGTTCTTAAAAAATTAAAACTGTATTCTCCTTCAATGGAAAGGGAGGTATCAACCGATTTTTCCGTTTCGTCCAAATAAAGAATTTTGTAATCTGAAACGGTAATTTCATCCATGGATTTAATGTAAGGGATATACCGTTTCTTTTTTGGTTTTTTCGGAGCGGCTTTTTCTTTTTGTTTCAACTTGTCCGACAGAGCTAAAGAATCGATTGTTTTTTCTTCAGTAGGAAGATTCACCGAGAGGCTGTCCTTTACTACAGTATCCAAAGCTGCTGAGGGAGGTAGACTATCTTGGGGTTCCACAGGTAACTCTTGGCTGTACACCAATACATGTATCAAAAAAAAGCTCAGCGTAAGGCCTATGCGCATGCCTAAGTTATTTGTTTGCGAAGTTATGATAATTGTGAGTAATTTGTTGTACGTGAACTCAAACTTAAATTGGAACGTTTGAAAAGATTGCAAAGACAAGTTTCTGAATTCCTAGAGGCTGGTACAGACGAAGCCGGCAGGGGTTGTTTGGCAGGACCGGTGACGGCTGCCGCAGTCATTCTTCCAGAGAAATTTGAACTTCCCTACCTCAACGACTCCAAAAAACTAACGGAAAGTCAACGATACACATTACGCCCTTTGATTGAAAAGCAAGCTCTTAGTTTTGGTGTTGCTCATGTATTCCCCGAGGAAATTGACGAAATCAACATCCTTAATGCTTCGATTAAAGCGATGCATCTCGCTCTAGACAAACTCCACCCTAGACCCGCCTTTATTGCGGTAGATGGAAATCGGTTTAAAGCTTACCCAAATGTTCCTCACCAATGTGTGATCAAGGGAGATGGAAAATACTTAAATATTGCTGCCGCTTCCGTCTTAGCAAAAACCTACCGAGATGACTTTATGAAGGAATTAGACGAAAAACATCCGCAATACGTTTGGAAAAAAAACAAGGGCTATCCAACCTCTGCCCATAGAGCGGGTATTCTCAAGCATGGTATTACAGAACATCACAGAAGATCATTTCAATTAATGCCTGCCCAACTCAAGTTTGAATTTTAAGTTCATCCCCTGCGGAAAGTCGTTGATAACATTTCGTAAAAAAATTAAATAGCAATCGGGAGTTTTTTAATTTTGAAACCTATGCGATTTGTATTCAAGTTAGCTTTTATTGCACTTTTTATTTCCTGCAGTACTGCGGAAAAAAAGGCGCCAGATTTAATGAGTTGTGTGCCTCAAAATACGCTGGCTGTGGTTCAGCTCAACGACCAAAATATGCTGAAAAGCGCCCTGTCAAGTGCTTCATTTTTAACCCAAATCATGGCCCTTGATCCTACCTTATACGCTGAAACCCTCAGTCTACTGCCAGACCAATTTCCCTCAAAAGCATTGTTGTGTTTTACTCCTGAGGGAAAATCAAGTATAGGGGTTAGCTTTCTTTACACCTTACAACCGCAAGACAGCCTCCAACTTCCAGAAGGAGAAACCTTTGAGTACGAAAAAGTAACCGTAGCCATACGCGAGGTCAACCAAACTAAAATTTATCAGGCCTTACTCAAGGGCATTTCAATCAGCAGCAGTTCCAGGCTCATTTTAGAAAACAGCATTCGAAACATTCAAAACGACCGTTTGGGAATACAAGAGGGCATACTCTACGATTTAGCCAAAATCAGTGATGAAAATGCGGCTTCCAACCTCTTTATTCGAAAAGGATTTGACCAAGCTTTAACTCAATATTTCCCTGAAACCCCCTTGTTTCCCTTTTTAGGTTCCAGTTGGTATTCTTTTGATTTCAGCACCAAAAAAGAACCTTTTGCCCTGGATGGGGTAAGTTTTATAAACGATTCCATTCCTGATAAAATTACCCTACTCAAAGGCCAGAATCCCCAACGGCTTTTAGGCCCTCAGGTGGTTCCCCAAAATTTTGACGGATACCTAGGGCTCTCCATAGCAGACTACAAAGCTTTGGAGGACCAGTTTAAAAAATACAGCCGCCACCTGAACATTGCGTTAAACCAGATCGACTTTACCTTATTAAGTGCTGTGGATGAAATAGGCTGGATCCAGTTGGAAGACAATCAAACGGTACTTTTTCACTTAAACAACACTGAAGTCATTACTCCAGAGTTGTTTTCAACTGCCGATCCTCAGGGAAGCTATCGGGGGGTGTCCTTATACCGCCATGCCTTTCCAGAAGCCATTGACTCCCTTTTGAACACCCTAGGAACCTACAAAGGAGCCCAATGGTCCCTACAACTGGATGATTTCCTTTTCTATTCGAACTCTGACACCCACCTGAAACAAATTATTGGAAATTATTTAGACAATCAGACCTTGGCAAATGACTTGAATTTTACCACCCTCCGAGAAGACTTGGCCGATAACAGCACTTTTCTCTGGTTGGGCAAAACTCCCAACCTCCTCAAGAAATGGGGAGCTCTTTCAGAGGAGCGCAAGGAGGCTTGGGACAAAATCGATCTAGAAGATTTCCCCCTGCTGGTGCTCCAAGGAGTGGCAGAACAAAATTTTATTCAAACCCGCTTAACGGCTCAAAAAAAGAACAGTACACCCGAAAAAAATAGCGTGCAAAGCCAGTATAGCTTTTCACTCGATGCGCCTGCTTCCAGAGCGCCCCAATGGATAAAAAACCACAGAAATAAGACTATGGATGTGGTGGTTCAAGATCAAAACAACGTCCTCTATTTGTTTTCAAATACGGGTAAATTGTATTGGAAAAAACAACTTACAGGGCAAATAGTAGGTTCCATTGAACAAGTCGATTTGTATAAAAACAGACGACTCCAAATGGCATTTAGAACAGCTGATCGTTTTCAAATTTTAGATCGGAACGGCAAAATAGTAGCTCCCTTTGACATCAAATTATCTGGGCAAGACCCAAATCATCTGGCGGTATTTGATTACGACCTCAACAGAAATTACCGTTTTCTGCTCGTTGACGGCAAAAAAATCCAAATGCTGGACAACCGAGGGAAAACAGTCAGTGGCTTTCGTTTAAAAACACTGGATAGCGAATTGTTGTATCCACCTTCCCACATTCGATTTGGTGCTAAAGATTATATCGTACTCCAATCCAAGAATGGAAGTATTAGGATACTTAACCGTCTGGGTACGGATCGAATCAAACTCAAAGAAGCTGTCAAAACGTCTGAAAATCCCGTTTTTGAATACCGAAATACTTTTGCAGGAACAACCAATACCGGGGATATGTATCAAATAGATGCTAATGGTAACGTACTTAGAAGTAGTTTGGGATTGGGAGAAGATCATCAAATTGATATGAGTGCGAAATCTTTAGTCACCTTAGAGGATAACAATCTCGTCATCAAAGGAATTCCCGTTAGCCTTCCTTTTGGTCGCTATACCCGTCCTAAAATTCACTACATCAAAAACACCATTTACGTGGTCTTAACGGAATTAGATACCCAAAAAGTGTATGTATATTTGAGTAATGGAAATCCCGTAGGAGGTTTTCCTGTGTATGGAACCGCTACCGCTGATTTGAACAATGCAGACTCTGACGGCGCCATAGAAATGGTCGTACAGTCCGAAAGCAATGGGTTTATTATCTACGAACTGAACTAAGCCCCAACCCAATTGGCTTCAAATAAATTTCCCAAATGGATTTTTAATTTTTCTTTAACCTCCTCTAAACTAATTTCTCGTCCTACTTCCTTTGAGAGTGAAGTGACCCCTTTTCCTTGAATTCCGCAAGGCACTATGTGGTCAAAATAGCTCAAATCAGTGGTTACGTTCAAGGCCAAACCATGCATGGTCACCCAACGGCTTGCACGTACCCCCATGGCGCAAATTTTTCTTGCAAAAGGAGTTCCTACCTCTAGCCAAACTCCTGTTTCCCCCTGGCTTCTTGTGGCATGAAGTCCGTATTCTTTTAAGGTTAATATGACTGCTTCTTCTAAAAACCGCAGGTATTTATGAATATCTGTAAAAAAATTATCCAAATCAAAAATGGGATATGCAACCAATTGCCCGGGACCGTGAAAGGTTATGTCCCCCCCTCTATTGGTTTGAAAAAATTCGATTCCTTTTTCAGCTAAAGACTCCTTACCTACCAGCAAATGTTCCATTTTTCCGCTTTTCCCTATAGTAAAAACTGGAGGGTGTTCTACCCAAAGAAGATAATTGTGTGTAGGCACGGGATTGGCCTTGTTTCTGTTCAACCGTTTTAGGGCAATGATTTCATCGAAATAGGTCTCTTGTTTTTCAAGGCTTTCGCTATAGGACATAAAGCCCAAATCGATGATTTTTATGGTTTTATTTATTCCCATAAACGTGGTTAACGGTTGGGGTTCCAACGTTCGGGATTATTCAAAATGACTAATGCGGCAATAACTCCAGGAACCCAGCCACACAAAGTTAAGATGAATACGATAAAAATCGAACCGCATCCTTGGTCAAGGACGGCAAGAGGGGGAAACAGAATTGATAACAATACGCGAAAAAAACTCATACAAAACGCTCTAGGCACAAAGATATAAAATTTGGCTCCTTAGATTTTTTTAGTCTGCTTATCTTTGCGACAAATACCGACCATATGGCAAAGCTTTCCGAACAGGAACTTATTCGAAGAGAAAAACTGGAAGAACTCAAAAAACTCGGAATCAATCCCTATCCCGCAGCACTTTTCCCTGTCAATTTTTATGCAAATCAGCTCCCTGAGCAGTATCAAGAAGACAAAAAAGTAATCTTGGCTGGACGACTCATGTCCAGAAGAATTCAGGGTAAAGCAAGTTTTGCGGAATTACAAGACAGCCAAGGGAAGATTCAGGTCTATTTTAATCGAGATGAAATTTGCCCTACAGAAGACAAGACGCTTTACAACGAGGTTTATAAAAAATTACTCGATATAGGCGATATTATTGGAATTGAAGGGACCCTTTTTACTACTAGGGTCGGAGAGCAAACGGTGAATGTCACAAAGTTTACCCTGCTCAATAAAACCTTACGTCCCTTGCCTCTACCAAAAACAGATGCAGACGGAAATAGCTATGATCAATTCAATGATCCCGAATTGAGATACCGACAACGCTATGTGGATTTGATTGTCAATCCGCAGGTAAAAAATACGTTTATACAACGTTCTCAAATCACGACAACCATACGAAACTTTTTAACGGAAAAAGGATATTTGGAAGTTGAAACACCCATTTTACAACCCATACCTGGGGAGCTGCGGCACGCCCTTTTGTGACACATCACAACGCACTCAACATCCCACTCTATTTGCGTATTGCAAACGAATTATACCTCAAGCGACTAATCGTAGGAGGCTTTGAAGGTGTGTTTGAATTTGCCAAAGATTTTAGAAATGAGGGAATGGACCGTACCCACAATCCTGAATTTACTGTTATGGAATTGTATGTGGCCTACAAGGACTATTTCTGGATGATGGATACGACCGAACGGTTATTGGAACAAATTGCACTTGATTTAAACCACACTACCCAAGTCCAGGTTGGAGATCACAGCATTGATTTTAAAGCTCCCTATCCTAGGGTACCCATACTCGAAGCAATTCAAATCCATACGGGCATTGATGTGTCGAATATGAATGAGGATGAATTGCGCCAGACTGCAACAGACCTTGGCCTTGAAGTCGATGAAACCATGGGCGAGGGAAAATTGATCGATGAAATTTTTGGAGAAAAATGTGAACACCACTACATTCAGCCTACTTTCATTACAGATTACCCAAAGTCCATGAGTCCGTTAACCAAAGAGCACCGAACGAACCCCAAACTAACGGAGCGTTTTGAATTGATGGTCAATGGAAAAGAGCTTGCCAATGCGTATTCTGAACTCAACGACCCTATAGAACAAAAAGAGCGCTTTGAAGCTCAATTGGCCTTAAGCGAAAAAGGAGACGATGAGGCTATGTTTATCGACCACGATTTTATCAGAGCCCTAGAATACGGTATGCCTCCTACCTCAGGTATAGGAATCGGCATTGACCGGTTGGCCATGTTGATGACAAACAACAGCTCGATACAAGAGGTTTTATTTTTCCCACAAATGAAACCTGAGCGCAAGCCAGTAGCCTTGAGTGAAGAGGAAAAATATGTACTAGACAGCATTAAAAAATCAGACTCTAAGGAGCTCGTAACCATCAAAACTGCCGCAGGCTTGAGCAATAAAAAATGGGATACTTCACTGAAAGGGCTCACCCAAAAAAAACTGGTTCAAGTGGTTAAAAACGAGGAAGGACTCTTTATTGAAATGTTAAATTAAAGTGAAAGCTTTAAACTATTTGGTGGTTTGGATATCAAAGCTTTCAAACAAAAAAACCTAAATAGTATGAAACATTTAATTTTCCTTTTTGCCTTAGCTCTTCCCTGGATTGGAATAGCACAACATCCTCAGCATAAGAAAGAACTTACTCAGGAGGAGCGTCTAACCCTTCATGTTAAGAAAATGCAATTGGATTTGGATCTTACCGAAGAACAAACCAAGCAACTAACCAAAATTTTGAGAAACAATGTACCTCCTCAACCTCCAAAAAAACAGGAAGGCATTTCTTCCAAAGGGCATTATAAAATGCAACTCAACAAGCTCGATCATCAGATCGCTATTCAAAATGAACTCAAAGCCATACTGACCGAATCGCAATTTGCAGCTTGGAAAGAAATGCAACGATCTCGAAAAAGAGCTAGAGGTCCTCATCATAGAGGCCGAAAAGGACGTCGTTAAAAATGCCGTTTTTAAAATTCCGCCTTAGAGCGGAATTTTTTTTTAGAGCTTAGTTACAATCCGTTCCAATGCATCAACGGTTTGGTCTATGTCTGCAAAGGATAAGGCGTCATTGAGGAAGTAACTCTCAAAAGCACTGGGCGGAAGATAAACTCCTTGTTGGAGCATGCCGTGAAAATATTTTTTAAATCGATCATTATTCCCCAATGCAGCCGTTTCAAAATCCGTGACAGCGCTCGATGTAAAATGGACAGAAATCATAGATCCAAAACGGTTGATCTGGTAAGCTAAGCCTGTACGTTTCAATACCGTATCAATTCCTTGATGTAGGTAGGCTGTTTTTTTTGCCAAGCGGTCAAACACCTCTTTGTCTTGATTTAGGGCATTGAGCATCGCATAGCCTGCTGCCATTGCCAAGGGATTACCGCTCAAAGTTCCCGCCTGATATACCGGCCCATCGGGTGCCAGGTGACGCATGATTTGATCAGTAGCGGCAAAAGCCCCTACCGGTAATCCCCCGCCGATTACTTTTCCGAAAGTGACGATATCTGCTTTTATTCCTAAGACCTCTTGTGCTCCCCCTGGAGCCAGACGAAATCCCGTCATTACCTCATCAAAAATCAAGTAGGACCCGAAACGATCGCACAAACTTCGCAGCCCTTCTAAAAATCCTTCAACAGGAGGGATACAACCCATATTACCCGCCACAGGTTCAATGATCACAGCTGCAATTTCCTCCGGATACTCTTGAAAGAGCTGGGTTACTACCTCTAGATTGTTGTAAGGCGCCAATAACGTATCTTGGGCCGTTCCTTTGGTTACCCCGGGGCTACTTGGACTTCCAAAGGTCACTGCACCACTGCCTGCTTGAATTAAAAAAGCATCCGAATGACCATGGTAACAACCTGCAAATTTGATTATTTTTTCCTTTCCACTCGCTCCCCTAGCCAAGCGCACCGCACTCATACAAGCTTCCGTTCCAGAATTGACAAAACGTATTTTATCCATATGGGGAACCATCTCAAGGGCCAAGGTTGCAATTTCAGTTTCCAGAGCAGTTGGCATGCCAAAGGAAGTTCCTTTCTCTGCTGTTTTTTTGACTGCTTCAATTACAGGATCAAATGCATGACCCAAAATCAGGGGCCCCCAACTTGAAATATAATCAATGAGTTTGTTTCCCTCCACATCATAGAGATAGGCTCCTTGGGCACGTTCCACAAAAATTGGGGTTCCGCCTACCGACTTAAAAGCACGGACGGGAGAGTTGACCCCTCCGGGAATTACAGCTTGGGCTTCTTTAAATAAACGACTACTTCTCTGATATTGCATGTCTACGGATTGGATGGTATGTTTAGGGATTGACCTAAATAAATAGTTTGGTTTTGAATGTTATTTGCCTCAATAATTCGTTCCATAGGAATATTATACTGTTTGGAAACAGAGTACAAGGTATCCCCTTTTTGTACGGTATGAATGTATGGGGGTTGGATGTTCTTTTGGGGCTTTTCAGCCATTCGATATTTCTTGTCAAATCGAGTCAAATCAAAGCGTTCAATCAAGCTGATCAGTTTGTCTGGATACTTTGGATCCGTTGCATATCCCGCTTTTTTTAAACCTTTTGCCCAGGCTTTGTAGTTGGTGTTTTTGAGGTCAAATAAAAAGGCATAGCGGCTTCGATCTCTTAGAAATAAGGAATGGTCGGTAAAAGAATCTTCTGCATTGGTATACACCCTAAAACATTCTCCTTTTTCATCGTCGTCGTGATAGATTCGTTTGCCGTTCCACTCGGTATGACATTTGATTCCAAAATGATTATTCCCCTCAACGGCAAGGCGTCCGTACCCCATTCCCGACTCTAAAATACCTTGAGCCAAGGTAATGCTCGCAGGAATTCCATAGAATTTCATTTCTTGTTGAGCCATCGGAGCATAACGCGCTACATAGGCAATTATTTTTTCTTTATTGGTCCTAACCGTAAGTGGAGCGCTGGGTTGGGGACTTTCTTTCTTTTTAGGTTGGATTTTAACAACTTCTTTTTCGATGGTGGGCTTTTGTCTTTCCTCAATTACTTTTTTTGAACTTCCACAAGAGCTTAGGGCTATAAAAAGAAATGAATAAAGAACTCCTATCCATAATTTAAAAGGGGGAGTCCCTTTTTTTGGAGTTGTAGATTCATCGGGTCGATTCCCTGTAGTCCTCCACTGTGAATTAGTAGTATATTCTTCCCCCATGACCATTGCTTACTTTTTATCAGATCAAAAATACCAAAAAGCATTTTCCCAGTGTAGATTGGATCCAAAGGAATCTGATATTGTTGATAAAAATCATTCATAAAGGCAATTAATTCTTTTGTAACCTTGGCATACCCCCCAAAGGTATAGCCGGAAAGTAATTCCCAATTTTGTTTGGGAGTAAAGGCAGAAATGGATTCCTTTACACTTGGATTATTGAGTGCATTAAACCCCAAAACATATTGTTTTTGGTTGGCACTTCGTATCAGTCCAGCTAAGGTTCCCCCCGTTCCCACACAACAGCAAATCGTATCGAAATGCTGGTCCGCTTCAGTTAAAATTTCCTCACACCCTCTTACCGCCAAGGCATTGGTTCCTCCTTCGGGTAAAATGGTTACATTTTTTATTTTTTGGCGCAGGGATTTAACTAAGATCCCCTTTTCTTTTTCTCTATATTCAGCTCGTGAAACAAAGTGCAAGTCCATTCCTTGACTTCTGCAAAAATGCAGTGTGCTACTCTTTTCAACTTTATGTTCCCATTCTTCTCCTCTTACAACCCCTACAGTAGGAAGGTGATGCATTTTTCCTGCATAGGCCACAGCCGCTAAATGGTTAGAAAAAGCGCCTCCAAAACTGAGAACTGTCCCCTCAGTTTGATGCAGTACCTCTTCAAAATTATATTTTAACTTTCTGAATTTATTCCCTGACACCACGCTGTGGATTAAATCTTCCCGTTTTATAGTAATACGGATGCCCTCGAGCAAGTCAAGCGATTGATTTGTACTACTTTTATGCCCGTTAAAAAAAGTCATACTCAAAAATACACTAAAATGACACAAGGCATCCCCCCTTTAGAAGAAGGAGACTTCTATCTTTCCGAGGAAGGATACAAAGTGTTTACCACACAATACCATTTAAAAAGGGGCTATTGTTGTCAAAGCAACTGCCGGCATTGCCCTTATGGTTACGATCCTAAAAAAAATTAATTTTTCGGCATACTTTTTGAGTAGGTCAAACAACAGAAAAAAAATCATTTTGCCATGAAATATTTAGTCTCCCTTTTTTCGCTTATACTATTCGTTTCTTGTTCCTCTGTACGAGTGTACTCTGATTTTGACAGCAGTGTTGATTTTTCTCAATACAAGACCTATGCTTTTTTTAAACCTCAGATTGATAAAGTAGAAATCTCGGATTTGGATAAAAGGCGAATTTTAAAAGCCATTGATCTAGGACTGAGTGCAAAGGGATTATCAAAGTCTGAAACCCCCGATATTTTGATCGGATTTGCAACCCAAGCAAAGGAAAAAATTTATGTCAATAACATCAGCTACTGGGGTTGGGGTTGGGGCTGGGGTTTCAACCCGTGGTTTTGGGGTCCTTCAAACCACACCCTTAGCACCCAAACGGAAGGTACTCTCTATATTAATATCATTGACGGCGTAAGCAAACAACTGGTTTGGCAAGGAAAAGGTCGCGGTGGGCTTCAGCAAAACACCAAAAACAGAGACGAAAGAATTGCTTTTTTTGTTCAAGAAATTCTTCGGGATTATCCTCCTAGATCAGCACGCTCTCTCTAGGAAAAACAAACCGTTTGAGCATCGGCAAGCGCGGCTGAAATGCCTTCGGGATTTTTGCCTCCTGCTGTAGCAAAAAAGGCTTGACCTCCACCCCCTCCTTGTATGTGTTTCCCCAAGGTACGTACGATTGCACCCGCATCTTTCTTTTGTTTACTGACCAGTGATTTGGAAATATAACAACTCAGCAAGGCTTTGCCTGATTTTTTGGAACCCAATACGATGATTGCACGCTCTAATCCTCCCCCAAATTCAAATGAGAGGTCTTTCATTCCTTGTGCATCGAGATCAACCTCAGCAGCGACAAATGAAACTCCCTCGACTACTTGTATCTTCGATTTGAGTTCCTCCTGAACGAATTTACCCTGTAGTTTGGAAAGCGTTGTAATTTCTTTTTTTAGGGCTGCATTTTCAGCTTGTAGCGATTCAATTGCCTTTAATGGATCTTGACTTTGTTTTAGCAAATTGTTGACGTTTTCCAACAAGGCACTCTGCTTTTCGAAATAGGCTTTTACGGCATCTCCCGTAATGGCCTCTATCCGACGAATCCCCGAAGCTACTGCACTTTCGGAAAGTATTTTAAAATGCCAGATTTCTGAAGTGTTTTTGACGTGTGTCCCTCCGCACAATTCTATGGACTGACCAAATTGAATGGTTCGAACGCTATCTCCATATTTTTCTCCAAAAAGAGCCATGGCTCCTTTTTTAATGGCTTGGTCATAAGGGGTGTTTCGGTCCTCTTCCAAGTCAATATGTTCTTGTATTCTCGCATTGACAAATTGTTCTACCGCTACTAATTCTTCAGCACTCAACTTTGAAAAATGAGAAAAATCAAAACGGAAAGTACCCGAATGTACCATGGAACCTTTTTGTTCCACATGAGCACCTAAGATTGCTCGAAGGGCTTGATGCATCAAATGAGTTGCCGTATGATTACTAGAGGTTCTTTTTCGTTGTTTTTCATCTACTACAGCCGTAAAAGTAGTTTCTAGATGATCGGGTATGGTTTTGGTTTGATGGAGGATGAGGTTATTTTCTTTTCGGGTATTTAGAATATAAAAAACATCTCCATTACTCGATTGCAAATAGCCTTTGTCTCCTACTTGCCCCCCTCCTTCAGGATAAAAAGGAGTTAAATTGAAAACCAGTTGATAAAAATCCCCCTCCTTGGCTGAGCTCATTTTTCTGTAGCGGGTAATTTTTACTTGAGTTTTTAAATGATCATAGCCTACAAATTCTTCTGCATCGTCCTCTCTCAACACTACCCAGTCGCCAGCTTTTGAGGCAGCTGCCGCTCTCGAGCGTGATTTTTGGGTTTCCATTGCAGCTTCAAAGCCCTTTTCATCAACCTCAAAGCCTCTCTCGCTTGCAATGAGTGCGGTCAAATCAAAGGGGAATCCAAAGGTGTCGTACAATTCAAATGCTTTTGCTCCCGGTATGGTTTTGTTGTTGGTGTTGGTAAGAATACTTTCTAAAAGAAGTAAGCCTTGGTCTAAGGTTTTCAAAAAGGAACTTTCCTCCTCACGGATCACATTAAAGGCCAATTGCTGTTCTTTTACCAGCTCAGGGAAGGCAGGGCCCATTTGTTTTTGTAAGGTTTCAACCAATTGATAAATAAAAGGTTCTTTTTGATTTAAAAAGGTAAATCCGTACCGAATCGCTCTTCTTAAAATTCTCCGAATCACATAGCCCGCACCATTATTACTGGGCAATTGACCGTCTGCAATAGCAAAATAAACCGTTCTGAGGTGATCTGCTATAACTCGAATTGCTCGATCCGTAGTTTCGGTTTTTCCGTAGGTGGTTTTGGTTAACGTTTCTATCTCACGAATCAGGGGACTGAACACATCGGTATCGTAATTGGAGTTTTTACCCTGCAAGACCATACACAAACGTTCAAATCCCATACCGGTATCGATATGCTTTTGAGGCAATTTTTCAAGACTACCGTCTGCCTTTCGGTTGTATTCTATAAAAACCAAATTCCATACTTCAACCACATGGGGATGATCTTTGTTGACCAATTCTACCCCGGGAGTACTTTTTTTCTCTTCCTCTGAGCGAATATCTACGTGGATTTCGGAACAAGGGCCGCAGGGACCTTGATCTCCCATTTCCCAAAAATTGTCTTTTTTGTTTCCCAACAAGATTCGATCCTCGGGGACAATGGCTTTCCAAAATTCATAGGCTTCGGTATCTTGGGGAATATTTTCCTCGGGAGAACCCTCAAAAATGGTAACGTACAATTTGCTAGGGTCTATGTTATAGACTTCTGTGAGCAGCTCCCAAGCCCATGCTATTGCTTCTTTTTTAAAATAATCTCCAAAGCTCCAATTGCCGAGCATTTCGAAAAAAGTATGGTGGTAAGTGTCTATACCTACCTCCTCCAGATCGTTGTGTTTTCCAGATACACGCAAACATTTTTGGGTATCCGCTATTCGTTTAGCACTGGGCTTTGCATTTCCAAGAAAATATTCCTTAAACGGGTTCATCCCTGCATTGGTAAACATTAAAGTTGGATCGTCTTTAATTACCATGGGTGCAGAAGGAACAATCGTGTGTGCTTTTGAAGCAAAAAAATCTAAAAATTGCTGCCTAACTTCGTTGGATTTCATGCCTGTACTCCTATAAAATTAAAAGTTGCTTATCTTTGCAACGGTTTGTAAATGTTTTTACTAACTCAAAAATTAATACCTTTGAGTGAGCTTATAAATTGATACTGCAAAAGAAACGAAAATTTATAAAACTTTATGAGTAAAGTTAAATACTATTACGATTCAGAGACGCTTTCCTACAGGCCCATTACAATTACCCATAAAAAGCGTATTTCTAATATAGTCCTGTTCTTTTTAGCTTCTTTTGTTTTTGGCTTGGGCGCCTTGCTCCTTTTATTAAATTCTGACTGGATCAATACTCCCGTTGAAATTAGTCAAAAAAGAGCGCTTGAAAATTACGAGTTGCAATTTGAAATTTTAAATAAAAAATTAAATCAGATTGAGGCCGTTGTAGCAAATATTGAAGAACGAGACAACAATATCTACAGGGTTTATTTTGAAGCTAGTCCAATCCCTGAAGAACAGCGAAGAGCTGGATTTGGTGGTGTGAATCGTTACAAAGACTTGGAAGGCTTTGACAACTCTGACTTAATTATCGATGTTACGAAACGACTAGACATTTTATCAAAACAAACCGTAGTCCAATCGCGCTCCCTAGACGAAATTGAACGTTTGGCCGCCAATAAAGCGGAATTAATCGAGGCCATTCCATCCATACAACCGATCAAAAATCAGGATTTAACCCGAATGGCATCAGGCTACGGCTACCGAACGGATCCCTTTACCAAGAAAAGACGTTTTCATTACGGCATGGATTTTAGTGCTAGAAAAGGAACTCCTATTTATGCTACAGGAAACGGAGTGGTAAAACGTGCCGATAATCGCTCTTCTGGATACGGCAAACACATTCGAATAGACCACGGGTTTGGCTACATCAGTTTGTATGCCCATTTGAGTAAATACAATGTCCGTAGGGGCCAAAAGGTAAAACGGGGGGACATCATTGGCTATGTAGGCAACACAGGAAGATCTGTAGGTCCGCATGTGCACTATGAAATCTTTAAGGACAACAAAAAAATTAATCCTCTCAACTTCTACTACGGCAATCTTTCGCAAAAGGAATTTGACGCCTTGCTAACGCAGTCCAGACAAGAGAATCAATCCATGGATTAAAATGCATATAAACCTTCCTGAGAAACGATATTATTCAATCGGTGAGGTTGCAAAAGCATTTCATGTTCAGCCTTCTTTACTTCGCTTTTGGGAAAAAGAATTCAAAGAAATTCAACCCAAAAAAAAGACAAGCGGTACGCGAAAGTACACTCAGGAAAACATAGTAACCCTGCAGTATATTTACCATTTGGTCAAAGAAAAAGGCATGACCCTGGAAGGCGCGAAAAAACAATTGCAGATCAGAGCTAAATCGGGCTCTAAGGAAGAACTCCTCGCCAGATTAGAAGGGGTAAAAGCCTCCTTGATACAACTCAAAGAAAAGATGTAATCTATTTTTTTCGGAAGAAAATCTGGATTGGAATTCCTTTAAAATTATAAAGAGAACGCAATTTATTTTCTAAAAACCTTCGGTAGGGATCTTTGACGTATTGAGGAAGGTTACAGAAAAAAGCAAATTGAGGATGAGGTGTAGGCAGTTGCGTACAAAACTTAATTTTAACAAATTTTCCTTTGTAAGAAGGGGGTGGAAACTTCTCAATGATGGGAAGCATCTGGTTGTTAAATTCTTTCGTAGGTATGCGATGAGAGCGATTTTTATAAACCTCTACCGCGGTTTCTACCGCTTTAAAAATTCGCTGTTTTGTTAAAGAAGAAATAAAAAGTATCGGGACATCTATAAACGGAGCGATTTCTTTTTGAATTGCTGCTTCAAACTGTTTGGAGGCGTTGGTATCTTTTTCTACCAAATCCCATTTGTTGACCAAAATGACGATTCCTTTATGGTTACGGTGTGCCAGCCAAAAAATATTTTGCACCTGACCGTCAAACCCACGGGTACCGTCAACAACCAATAGACATACGTCCGCATTTTCAATGGCACGTACAGAGCGCATTACGGAATAAAATTCAATGTCCTCCTTGACTTTCGATTTTCTTCGAATTCCAGCCGTATCCACGAGTTTAAAATCAAAACCAAACCGATTGTATTGGGTGTCTATACTGTCGCGTGTAGTGCCTGCTACATCGGTTACTATATAACGGTCCTCGCCTATCAACGCATTGATAAAAGAAGACTTTCCCGCATTGGGCCGCCCCACTACAGCAAATCGGGGAAGGGCAGCGGTTTCGCTTTCTTCTTCTTTTGGTAAACTCGCTACCAAGTCGTCTAGAAGCTCTCCGCTTCCACTACCGTTGATACTGGAGAGGGGGTAAAGCTGCTCAAAACCAAGGGCATAAAATTCCAAAGTATTTTCCGTGCGCAGGGCATTATCCACCTTATTGAGTACAAGAAAAATCGGTTTTTGTGAACGTCGTAGCAACTTTGCCATAGTTTCGTCCATACCCGTTATTCCATCCGTAGCATCTACCATAAAGATAATGGCATCGGCTTCTTCAATCGCCAAATTGACCTGTTTGTCAATTTCTTTTTGAAAAGCATCGTCGCTTCGTTCTACATAACCCCCAGTGTCGATTAACGTAAAAACTCGACCGTTCCAGTCTGACTTTCCGTAATGGCGGTCGCGGGTAACACCACTAACCGCATCAACAATAGCTTCACGCTTTTGTATCATCCGGTTGAAAAAGGTGGACTTCCCTACATTAGGCCTTCCGACTATGGCAACGATACTGCTCATACATATTGTTTGAGTGCAAAAGTACTTTATTCTTTGCAAGGCTTGGATTCAAATGCCCAAAGATTTTAAAACCTTTCTTTTCAACTCAAGCAATACAATCAAATTCTTAGAAAAATGAAGTTGCATAACAAGGGATAAAGTTGTAAATTCGCATTTCAAATCGCGAGGTAGAGCAGTGGTAGCTCGTCGGGCTCATAACCCGAAGGTCGCAGGTTCGAGTCCTGCCCTCGCTACAAATAAAAAACTCCTTGATTTTTCAAGGAGTTTTTTATTTTAGGCGCTATTCTTAGAAAAGGTTTTCATGAAACGGGTATGGGCAATTTTACTAACTGGACTTTTGTTTTCAGCATGCAGCAAAGATTCAACGGAAACCTCAGAAACCCCAAACGGTGTTGAGCCCCTAATAGATCAAGGAACCAGTTCTTTTGCAGACAGCAATCCATTGAATGACGTCCTGCTGCAAGGATTTTGGTGGGATAGCTATGCCGACTCTAAAATTGGAACAGCATCCTTTTATCAATTTTTAGAACGTAAGGTGGTACTGCTATCAAATGCGCATATTGATGGGGTATGGCTTCCGCCAGCCAGTGAAGGAGAGGGAATGGGATATCATCCGCGAAAACTCTATGATTTCAATTCACTTCACGGGAATGAAAACCAACTTAAATCCCTTTTAAGCACTCTAAAATCCAGAGAAATGCATGGAATCGCTGATCTTGTTTTCAATCATCGAGTGGGTACCTCCACCTGGACCGACTTTACAGAACCCTCTTGGTCATGCGAATCCATTTGCGTTAATGATGAAGGGTTTACCCATCCAGAAGCATTCGGAACTCAGCCCTGTGGCGCTGAAGACGAAGGTCTTGGTTGGGGAGGTGCTAGAGATCTTAACCACCAAAGTACGGAGGTTCAGTACGGTTTAAAGGAATACCTGCAACGTCTCAAAGCTCTTGGATTTGATTCCTGGCGGTATGATTTTGTAAAAGGATTTCCTGCAAAATATGTTGGGGAGTACAATGCCTCAACTCCTTACTATATGGCTGTTGGAGAGTTTTGGGACGGCTCTCTTCAAGAAATCAAAAAATGGATTGACGCTAGTCAAGAGACCGTCGATGCTACCGCCACCAGCCCTTCAAAAGCATTTGATTTTGCCCTAAAATACAAACTAAAAGAGGCCTTTGTGGATCAAAACTATGATCGACTGCAGGAGGGGCATTCCTTAGCTTCTATCGGATACGGATCTCAGTCGATCACCTTTCTTGACAATCATGATAGCGGTTGTATCAATCGCAGCGACTGTAGCAACCTCTTCAGCCGTTCTTTAAATCACATTAAAGAGGGCTATGCCTACCTACTTACGCATCCCGGTATCCCCATGATTTGGGGGTATCATTATTTTTTCTCCGATCCCTCAGGCAAACTTCAAACTGAACTGAATGAGCTGATTGCAATCAGAAAATCTGCAGGTATAGACGCCAGCAGTTCTGTAGAAGTACTCACTACGGTAAAGGGTTCTAAGGGCTATTATGTGGCCTCCATAGACAACAAACTGTTGGTGAAAATTGGTCCTGGCAGCTATTCCCCTCCCGAGGGTTGGGCGCTACTAAAATCGGAACCCGAATATACCCTTTGGGAAAAATAAGCAACGGGCGACCCTTCTTTGAAAGGCCAAATTTTCAGAGAAATATTACCCTATTTTTAAGGCTTTATCCAAATAAGAATTATTCAATATCCCGTTTGGATCCAAGGTGTTTTTTAAGGCCAAAAAGGATTCAAATTTTGGATAGCATGCAATTACCTCTTCTGCCGGAAGCGTAAAAATCTTACCCCAATGCGGTCTGGGTTCGAAGGGTTTCAGAGCCGCTTGAATTTCAGGCAAAACAGCAAGCACGCCCGGCGTATCGGGTTTCCAAGTAAAATGTATGGCGATGCTGTCTCTTTGGTAGGCCGTACTCATCCAAAAATTATCTGCAGCAATGCAACGGATTTCTGTGACAAATAACAAAGGAGCCACTTTTTCATGCAATGCCTCAACCGCCATAATGGCCTCATAGGCTTGTTCTCGGGCTACAAAAAATTCCGACTGCAACTCATCCCCATTACTCGGAGTAAAATCCATCTTAAAATGAGGCAACCGCTCATGCCAGGGTCCCGGTACGCCCATTTGAGGGGTACAGTTTACGGGCGAATTGACTTTAATCGGATGGAGATCTTCTGTGGCGGGGGTTGCTCCGTAAAAATCTGCTGGGAGTTCACCTAGTGCATCTTCTCTTGATTTTACCCAAACTTGATTGATGTTTTTATCTAACCAATGGGTAAAAAAACTGACACTATATCCCGAACTCATGATGGTGTCAAAATGGTCTTTTAACTTTTCCATGGGCAAGTTTTCATAAACTCTTTGAGACACCTCAAAAGTAGGTTGAATTGCTAATTTTACTTTAGTCATGATCCCTAAAGCGCCCATGCTTACCCCTCCAGCATAAAACAAATCTGCATTTGTTTCTGGATCTACCCAAAGCAAGTCTCCCCCCGGAGTAAGAATTTCAAATCCTTGGAGGGCGGTGGCTAAGTTTCCATTGGTAACCCCTGATCCATGGGTAGCTGTTGCGCAAGATCCTCCCACGGAAATATGGGGTAGAGAAGCTAAGTTATGAAGTGCCCAGCCTTTGCTGTGAAGCGCTTTACCAAGATCTCCGTATTTGATTCCCGACTCTACCAGTACATAAGAAGCCTCTTCATTGAGCTCGATAATCGCGTTAAGGTTTTTAGTACTCAACTGCATCCCAGCAGTATCCGCTATGTCGTTAAAACAATGTTGGGTGCCTAGTGCTTTTCCTTTGTTTTGCTTTTTTAAAAGCGAGGCTAACTCGTCCACCGTTTGAGGAAAGCGTACCTCATCTGCTTTATAGGTGTAATTCCCTGCCCAATTCTTTAAGCCCCGTATCTTTTGGGCTTGTTGTTGGACACATGAAATTAAATTTGGAGCCAAAGTTGCTGCTGCAAAGGTAGTTCCGAGTTGGGATAAAAATTTTTTACGATTCATAAAGTATAGGGTAAGTACGGTTTTGTTATTAAAGCTAATAGTGAATCCCTAAATTTAAAAAAAATCTCAAAAGCGCCTGCGTATAATTTGGGTAAACACTACAAACGAACTTTAGTCAAACTAAAAAATCCATGAAATTTTAACTAAATTGAGTACAATCTAAAATCAAAAAAGCATGATCACACGTCGAAAGTTTATTCAAAAAGCAGGGATTAGCGCGGCTTCACTCCCTTTGATTTCAAATACTCATCCCTTTTTCCAAAGTCCGTTTTCTTCTCAAAACGAACCCCAACTTCGGGTGGCAATTATGGGGCTTGGTAGTTATGCTAACCGAGTTGCACGGGCTATGGAATCTTGCTCGAGAGCGAAAATAACAGGAGTGGTAAGTGGTACTCCCGCTAAAATAAAAGACTGGCAAGCCCGATACCAAATACCGGATGAAAACTGTTATAATTACGACACCATCAGCGAGCTAAAATCCAACCCAACGATCGATGCAGTTTACATCATTACCCCCAATGCATTGCATTGCAAACAAGCCATTCAGGTAGCGCAAGCCGGTAAGCATGTGATTTGCGAAAAACCTATGGCAATCAATGCCGAAGAAGGCCAACAAATGGTTGATGCCTGCAAGAAGGCCCGTGTGAAATTACTGATAGGCTACCGCATGCATTTTGAACCTAAAACGCTTGAGGTCATAGGCCATAGAAAATCTGGAGATTTTGGAAAAATTATGTTTTTTCAAGGCTTGTCGGGTTTCCGTATTGGCAATCCCAACCAATGGCGTCTTTCTAAAGAACTTGCCGGTGGAGGCGCTATGATGGATATCGGAATTTATTCCATCAACGGCGCTCGCTATATGATCGGAGAAGAACCGGAATGGGTAACTGCCCAAGAAACTAAAACCGATCCAATTAAGTTTAAAACGGGCGTAGATGAAACCATACAATTTCAAATGGGCTTTCCCAGTGGAGCAATAGCTACTTGCCTCTCTACTTATAGCATGAATAATTTAGATCGCTTTTATCTCAACGGAACAAAAGGGCATGCAGAAATGCAACCCTCTACAGGCTATGGACCCATTAGGGGCAACACACATCTAGGACCCTTAAAAGGTGCTGTAGTAACACATCAGACTGTTCAAATGGATGCTATGGCGGGGATTATCTTACATAATGAGGAAGCTCCTGTACCGGTAGATGGGGAAGAAGGGTTAAAAGACATGAAAATCATTGATGCCATTTACAAGGCTTGTGCAACAGGTCAAAAAGTAAGTTTATAACGCATTCGTTATGGTATTCCAAAAACAAATTCAGTTACCCAGCTATCCGAGGGGTTTTCACCTGATTACGCATGAAGTACTGAAAGAACTTCCAAAACTTACAGGGCTGGTGCAGGTATTTATACAACACACCTCTGCCAGTTTAACCATCAATGAAAATGCAGACCCCACGGTGAGAAACGATTTTGAAATGTTTTTTAATCAAATGGTTTCAGAAGAAAATCCAAATTTCCTCCATACCGATGAAGGACCAGACGACATGACCTCACACATTAAAAGCAGTCTGTTGGGAAGTAGTGTTAGTTTTCCAGTCCGAAGGGGTGTGCCCCAATGGGGTATTTGGCAAGGAATTTATCTTTGTGAACACAGAAATGCAGCAAGAAGCAGAAGTCTTATCGTTACCGCAATTGGGGATGCCCAACCCTAACCCCCCCATCAAAGCAGTAAAATTGAATGCTTTTTTTATATTTAAACTCACGCACCCGGAAGGAGCACTAATTTGAACACTATGCTATTTAATAATCGCTTAAACCACAAGGTAAAATTTCGCTGGGTCCTTAGCGTGTTGGCGATAGGTTTAGTGTGCAGTTCCAGTTGTAACCGAACAACTGCCTCCCATGATCGGTGGGAAGTTTACGGAGGTTCTAAAGAAAATATCCGCTATTCTTCCTTAGATCAAATTGACACTTCGAATGTAAAAAAGCTAAAAAAAGTTTGGGAATTTAAAACACAAGACCACGATAAATTTACCCAGATACAGACGAATCCTATTGTCATCGATTCCGTTTTATATGGAGTTTCTCCCAAGCTTAAATTATTTGCATTACATGCAGCAACGGGGAAACAAAAATGGCAGTTTGATCCTTTTGAGGTCGGTTCGGATTCCGTTTTGGGTACGGGATATTTTTCTATGAATGTGTGCAGAGGAGTCACTTTTTACAGCGATAAAAATTCCAAGAGAATTTTCTATGCCGCAGGTGCAACCTTATTTTGTATTGATGCTCAAACGGGCTTGCCTATAGCGGATTTTGGTATCCAAGGAAAGTTGGATTTGCATCAGGATTTAGATCGCGATGCTTCTCAGCTGTATATCGCAATGACCAGTCCTGGAATCATCTTTCAAGATTTGATTATCATCGGATCTCGTGTCAATGAGGGAGCTGCGGCTGCACCGGGCTATATCCGAGCCTATGATGTGCATACGGGGGCCTTGCGCTGGAAATTTCATACCATCCCAAAGCCAGGAGAAGAAGGCTATGAAAGCTGGGAAGATAAAGAGGCATGGAAAAATATAGGAGGAGCCAATGCATGGGCCGGATTTAGCTTAGATGAAAAAAGAGGCATAGTGTACGCCCCCATCGGCTCTGCCTCTTATGATTTTTATGGCGGCAAAAGAAAAGGAGCTAATTTATTTGCAAACAGTATCGTGGCTTTGGATGCCGCTACGGGAAAGAAAATATGGCATTTTCAGACCGTTCACCACGACGTCTGGGATCGAGATCTTCCTACTGCTCCAGCCTTAGTTACGGTAGAACGTAACAGTAAAAAAATTGATGCTGTTGCACAACCTACCAAAGGAGGCTTAGTCTTTTTGTTTGACCGAACGGATGGTACGCCTCTTTTTCCTATCGAAGAAATCCCTGTGCCTGATACCTCAGATCTAGCAGGAGAACAACTTTCTCCCACACAACCCTGGCTTGTAGGCATCGAACCCTTTGCTCGGCAACGCTTTACAGCTAACGAGATCAACCCTTACATCAGCGAAGAAGAACAAAAGGAAATTAAATCAAAACTGGATTCCTTAGTAACCGGTTTTACTTTTCATCCCCCTTCAAAAAAGGGTACCGTCATTTTTCCTGGGTTTGACGGGGGGGCAGAATGGGGTGGGCCCGCCTACGATCCTGAAACCAATTTACTTTACATCAACTCCAATGAGATGCCGTGGATTTTAACCATGGTAGACCAGCAAAACAAAGCCAAAAAAACGGAAACCAATTTTACCGCAGGAAAACGGCTTTACCAAAAAAACTGCATGGCCTGTCACGGTAGGGACCAAAAGGGAACTGGAAATAATCCCAGCTTGGTTGGTGTGGAAAAAAGATATACGGAACATCGTTTTAACAACCTACTTCAGTACGGAAGAAGAATGATGCC
>JALQVM010000190.1 GCA_023263685.1 Flavobacteriaceae bacterium
TACGCTCTAGCTGCATAATTGACTGAATTATAGTAGGTCTTTGCAAATCTCAACTAGGTTGAGAAGCTAGATGTCTCATAAAAACTTAGATTAACAGTTTTTATATTTGAGACACCATTAAGTTAATCTAGAGTTTTACATTCACTGAGTAAAATTTAAAACTAAAAGTGATAAGGTTAATATTATGGTTGTTATCTACCTAGTATTTTCTCGAAAATTTAAAGATAAATAAGCTTGTAGACGATAGTTTAATTACTTGTTTGGACGCGGGTTCGAATCCCGCCGACTCCACTATTTAATAAATTCTCAAATTATTTCATTATTTCATTAGAATTTCATAATAATTTCATCCTAATATTATTAAAACATTAAAATAATTTCTTTTTTATGTTAAATACTGCTGTTCAGATTTATTCTAAATGATTATTTATTAATTTTCTGTTTCTTAACAAAAAAACAATTAACTATATGAAAAATTTAATATTAACTCTAGCATTAATATTTACTTTTAATGCAACATCTCAGATTGCTGTGATGACTGCAGTAGATTTAAAAGATGGCGCAGAGGATGATTATCTAAAATTAGAAAAATTTTACTCTGCTGTTCATAAGGAAGCTATTAAACAAGGATTTAGAACTGGGTGGTCTCTATGG
>JALQVM010000191.1 GCA_023263685.1 Flavobacteriaceae bacterium
CAGATGAGTTAGAAGAAGATGTGCGATTTAGCGTACTTGACAACAGCGATCCTAAAGACCCAGATTTCTTTTTTGTTCCTTTAATTTTCTTAGAGAGCTTTAGCGCACCAGCTATTGTATTAGAAATTAACGGACATGAATTAATGATGCCAGTTGATTGGCATATTGCAGTAGGTGATGCACAAAGCGGCGGAGATTTAGAAGTACTACCACTAACAAGTATTAACGATAGGGGATTTGAAGTTTTCTTGTTTAATCCTCTAAAAAGTTTCAAATATGATTTTGGAACATTGCGAGTTGTAAATTTCTACAACGATGTCAAATGGTATTTTCCTAAAATGAAAAACGGACAACTATTAAGTGTTCCTATCACAGAAGGTAAAAATCCATTGTGTGCATTTTTTGTAAAAGATATCAGCAGACAAAGCGAAACTATAGACTACTCACAGTTATTGTAAAAGGAACACAATGTCAATTAAAGCAGGAAAAATTTGGGGATCGACGGAACTGATCCACGCTAACGGTGTATTAGAGTTTCACCGTATTGAATACAAAGCAGGATTTAAATGTAGTGAACACGAACACGAATTTAAATGGAACGGCTTCTTTGTAGAGTCGGGCAAGATGCTTGTTCGTGTAT
>JALQVM010000192.1 GCA_023263685.1 Flavobacteriaceae bacterium
AATTTTTATTCCGGCTTTGTTGAAAGAATTAAATGTTGTCTGTATTGAATTATATTGTGAACCAAACGGACAGTTTCCGCACAATCCAGAACCCTTAAAAGAACACCTAACAGATATTTCTGAATTGGTAGTTAAAGAAAAAGCAGATTTCGGAATTGTAGTGGATCCAGATGTTGACAGATTGGCATTGATTTCTGAAGATGGTTCTATGTTCGGAGAAGAGTATACCCTAGTTGCCTGTGCAGATTATGTATTGGGAAGATTAGGTGGCGGAAATACTGTTTCAAATTTATCGTCTTCAAGAGCATTGCGTGATGTTACAGAAAAACATGGCGGAACCTATACGGCTTCTGCAGTAGGAGAAGTAAATGTGGTGATAAAAATGAAAGAAACCAATACGGTTATTGGTGGAGAAGGAAACGGAGGAATTATTTATCCTGCTTCACATTACGGAAGAGATTCTTTGGTGGGAGTGGCCTTATTTTTATCGCATTTAGCACATCAAAAAATGTCTTGTAAAGAACTAAGAGATTCGTATCCAAGTTACTTTATGAGTAAAAATAAAATTCAGTTAACCCCACAGATTAATGTTGATGAAGTATTGGAAACGATGGCCTCTAACTATCAG
>JALQVM010000193.1 GCA_023263685.1 Flavobacteriaceae bacterium
AAGGAAAAGATTGGGAACCCTATTGGAAAGATGCCGATACGAAATTGGTTCACTTTATTGGAAAAGACAATATTGTGTTTCATTGCATTATTTTCCCAGCGATGTTGAAGGCGGAAGGAAGTTATATTCTGCCTGATAATGTGCCGGCCAATGAGTTCTTGAACTTGGAAGGCAACAAACTATCGACCTCTAAAAACTGGGCGGTTTGGTTGCACGAATATTTGGAAGAATTCCCCAATCAGCAAGACGTTTTGCGTTATGCTTTGACTTCGAATGCGCCAGAAACCAAAGACAATGACTTTACTTGGAAAGATTTTCAAGCTAGAAATAACAACGAATTGGTAGCGATTTTTGGTAACTTCATCAACCGTGTGGTGGTGTTGACTAATAAATACTATAACGGCATCGTGCCACAACCGAATGAACTTTCGGAAGTGGACGAACAAACTTTGGCCGAACTAAAAGCCTATCCGGCGGTAATTTCAAGTTCCATTGAGCGCTACCGTTTTAGAGAAGCTTTGGGCGAAATGATGAATGCCGCTCGTTTAGGAAACAAATATTTGGCCGACGAAGAGCCTTGGAAAGTTATCAAAGACAATCCAGATCGCGTACAAACCCAG
>JALQVM010000194.1:0-241 GCA_023263685.1 Flavobacteriaceae bacterium
ATCCCCTGATGTGTGGGTGATGAGTTCTTTGAAAATTTCAAATAAGCGCTCAAAAGGAGTCAACTCCTTTTTAATATATTTTGAAAAAAATAAACCTGATTGAGGTGGATTTGAATTCATAGCCCTTAAAAGTAAAAATTTTTAAAGAATGATTCTGTCAGTAAGAATGAAAATAAGGGACAAATAATTTCGCTTAGGCGCCATTGTTTATTATGCTTATTTGTGACCCTTTAAACTTCTG
>JALQVM010000194.1:251-609 GCA_023263685.1 Flavobacteriaceae bacterium
TTTCTAAAACAAACGCTTTCGGATATTCGTTGAAATATTATATATTTGCACACATTCTGCTAACAAAAAACAGAGGAGACGATTAAGTCCCCTTTTTTTTTAGATGACATTTGAAGATAAAATTAACGATTTGATTGAAGCCGCATTGCGGGACAGAACGGATTTGTTTTTAATTGAATGCACGATTTCTTCGGACCACCACATCCGCATCCTCCTCGACGGTGATCAGGGTGTAAATCTGAAGACCTGCATCGAAATAAGTCGGTCTATCGAACATAATTTAGATCGAGAAACAGAAGATTTTTCTTTAGAAGTTGCTTCTGCAGGAGTGGGAAACCCACTCCAAAACAGAAGGCAG
>JALQVM010000195.1 GCA_023263685.1 Flavobacteriaceae bacterium
TAGGAGGATCGAACTCCTGACCTCCTGAATGCAAATCAGGCGCTCTCCCAGCTGAGCTAAGGCCCCATATTCTACGCTTACGCGATTTATTGGTGGGTCGAGGAGGACTTGAACCTCCGACCTCACGCTTATCAGGCGTGCGCTCTAACCACCTGAGCTACCGACCCAAGACAGACCGGTAGGTCTGTAATCAACACTGAAGAGATATGAGGACGGCCTAGCTCGGAGTTTGACCAACTTTGATTGTTGATCTTTTGCTAAGTGCTTCACGAGAAGAACAAGTTCCTCTGCTAGAAACATCCTTAGAAAGGAGGTGATCCAGCCGCAGGTTCCCCTACGGCTACCTTGTTACGACTTCACCCCAGTCGCTGAGCCTACCGTGGTCGGCTGCCTCCATTGCTGGTTGGCGCACCGCCGTCGGGTAGACCCAACTCCCATGGTGTGACGGGCGGTGTGTACAAGGCCCGGGAACGTATTCACCGCGTCATGCTGTTACGCGATTACTAGCGATTCCGACTTCATGGGGTCGAGTTGCAGACCCCAATCCGAACTGAGACAGCTTTTTGGGATTAACCCATTGTCACTGCCATTGTAGCACGTG
>JALQVM010000196.1 GCA_023263685.1 Flavobacteriaceae bacterium
AAGGGCACCGAACGCCCCTACACCGGTGAATACAACATGCACTTCGAAGAAGGCACCTACACGTGCCGCGCGTGCGACGCCCCACTGTTCACCTCCGACTCTAAATTTGACTCTCACTGCGGATGGCCATCCTTCGACCAGGGCATCTCCAACGGCGCCATCGTGGAAAAGCTGGACAAAAGCCACGGGATGATCCGCACCGAAATTATGTGTGCCAACTGCGGCGGTCACTTAGGCCACGTGTTCAACGACGGCCCCACCGCCACGGGCCTCCGCTACTGTGTGAACAGCTTAAGCATTGACTTTAAGGACACTAAAGAGGAATAAAAAGAACACCCCAACTTTTTTCAAAAAAGCAGTTGCGGAAATGATTCCGCGTTATATATTTGCACCCGCTTCGGGCGCTTAGCTCAGTTGGTTCAGAGCACCTGCCTTACAAGCAGGGGGTCGGGGGTTCGAATCCCTCAGCGCCCACACCGAAACGAAAGAAAGCCATCCACGAACGTGGGTGGCTTTTTTCATTCCGGGAAGAGACAAATTTATTTGAGCGAATTCACGGGATGAAAAAAGTCGATACCAACCGAAGGTTGGGATG
>JALQVM010000197.1 GCA_023263685.1 Flavobacteriaceae bacterium
CGAAGATTCATAGGTCAGCGCGAACGCAGCGTGCCATAGCACTAGCACTAAGGTGCGAGGGTACCGTCGTACCCCAAAGGGGGAAGCTTTTCTGAGGATTAGAGAGTTCTTGTGGAAGTATACCTACTAAGAACCATAACTTATGCGCTTTTAGCTCAATTGGATAGAGCATTGTTTTTCGAAATCAAAGGCTGCAAGTTCGAATCTTGCAAAGCGCTTGAAAAATTTTTTTAATTAAATAAACGTAATTAAAACGAGGGCTTACAGATGGAGAGACTCGAACTCTCAAGCATATAGCACTAGGATCTAAATCTAGCGTGTCTACCAATTTCACCACATCTGCTTTTTCTCTTCCCCCGCAGCGCGTGCGACCGAAACGAGTGGGGGCACTTCGAACTTACTTTGTAAGTTTGTTGGCAGCGTCACGGGAGTGCCTCCACTCGTGAGCACCTTAGTGAGAGTGCTATGGCACACTGCGGGGGGGCCACCAAGGGTACCTTAGTACCCTTAGGGAACCAAAGGTTTTCAAAGTTCCTTTGGAACTTCCGGTACTCCTACGGAGTACTCAACAAACTTCGTTT
>JALQVM010000198.1 GCA_023263685.1 Flavobacteriaceae bacterium
CTATTGATGAACATTTTTCAAGAGCTTCATCAACTACATCTTTTACAGGAATTGTCTTATTACCTCTAAAGTTTCCATCAGATGTTAATACCATTTTTGCTTCACAGTCATTTATTCGATCAGCTAAAGATGCAGCAGAAAAGCCTGCAAAAACAACTGAGTGAACTGCACCCACTCTCGCACAAGCAAGCATGGCAATAGCTGCCTCTGGCACCATTGGCATGTAGATAATTACTCTGTCTCCTTTTTTTATTCCTTTACTTCTAAGAGCATTAGAAAAAGTACATGTTTGCTCGTAAAGTTCTTTGTATGAAAGATATATAGGTGACTCTTTAGGATCATTTGGCTCCCAAATGATTGCAGTCTTGTCCCCTCTTTCAGAAAGGTTTCTCTCAAAAATATTTTCAGTAATATTTAATTGAGCATTTTTAAACCACTTAAAATCTGCATTTTCAAAATCCGACTCAAGTACATTGTCCCACTTTTTTTTCCATAAGAATGAATCAGCAATTTGAGACCAAAATTTTTCAGGATCTTTTTCGCTTAATTCGTATTTTTTGAAATATTCAGATA
>JALQVM010000199.1 GCA_023263685.1 Flavobacteriaceae bacterium
TGGGGTTCTGGGCAACCATACTTTTATGAAATAAAATGGTTGACAAATTGGATTGTAGGTGCTATACTATAAACATAATATGAAATTGGAGGGCAATATGCGTAGACAAATCAAATTAGGGACCAAGGTCGACAGCCGTTTTGGTGAGGCCAAAGTACAATCGATCGCTCTGTGTGAACAAGAGGGCGACAAGGAAGGTATCCCAGTTAAGGCTATTTGGGTGGATCTGAAAGACCGTTGTGTGTTCGATCTGGACAATGGCCATTGGTGTTATGGGTATCAGGTAACGCCATGCTGAGTTTTCTCGTTAGTGTTATCCTATTTTGGACAATGTGGGTATTCTTCGAAGTAGACTATCTAATAAGAACTATGGATCCTGCGGGTGAAGGCCTTAGCACTGTGATCTATGCAATGACCGCCGTTTTCCACATATATTGGCTTGGAAAATGGGTGGCAAAATAATGGTTGACTTTTGATTATTTTGGTGCTATTATATACACATAATGAAACAAAAGAAAGAGGGCAATATGTTTAAGAAAATTTCAACAACCTTTGGTATCATTGCTATCGTAT
>JALQVM010000019.1 GCA_023263685.1 Flavobacteriaceae bacterium
ATTCTTTTTGATTTCGAGTAAAGCCTCTTCTAGGCTAGATTTACCCTCAAAATACGGGAAGAGTTCTTTATACCCAACAGTACGAAGCGCGGTATGGTCCTTAAAGGGGATTAATTTTCGTACCTCTTCTTCTAAGCCCCTTTTCAACATTTGATCGACGCGTTCATTTATCCTATCGTATAAAACGGTTCTTGGGCGATGCAAAATGAGCATCTTAGAAACAAAGCTCCGCTCTGGACGTTCTTGTCCTAAAAAGGAAGAATACGGTTGGTCTGCGGCTATACACACCTCTAGTGCGCGCAACAAGCGTCTGGGATTGTTTATATCAACCCGAGTATAGTACTTGTGATCTTTTTCTCTAAGAAGCTCTTGTAAGCCTTTAAGGCCATGTGTTTCGTAAAAAAAACGAATTTGAGAGCGCACTTCTTCCGGAATATCGGGAAAAGCATCCATACCAAACATGACGGCGTCTGCATACATGCCAGAGCCTCCAACCATAATCAAGGTGTCCTTTGTCAAAAATAATTTTTCGATCGTTTGTAGGGCTTCCTTTTCAAAGTCCGCGACCGTATAGGTGTCTTCGATGCTTTTATTTTGAATAAAATGGTGGGGTACGGCAGTAAGTTCTTCGTCGGAGGGAACTGCGGTTCCAATTGCCATTTCTTTGTAGAACTGCCTTGAGTCGCAGGAAATAATTTCGGTATCAAAGGCCTGGGCAAGAGCGATTGCAGTTTTTGTTTTTCCTACACCCGTAGGTCCGGCTATGTAAATTAAAGATTTAGTTGACATCATTTAAAGGTTGGGCACAATGGTGGCAATAAATAGCACCTTCTTTGTGAGATTGGGTTAGACAATGAGGGCAGGCTTGTGTATTGGTATCTAGGGGTTTGTATTTGGACATTTCAGCGGTTACAATTCCTGTGGGTACAGCGATTATTCCGTACCCCATAATCATGATTAAAGAAGCGACTAATTGTCCCAAGGGGGTTTGGGGAGCGATGTCGCCGTATCCCACAGTAGTAAGCGTCACTATACACCAGTAAATGCTTCTTGGAATACTCGTAAAACCACTGGCTTCGTCCTCGATTAAATACATAAAGGAACCAAAGATGATACATAAAATTAAAACGCCAAAAATAAACACCAAAATCTTTGCTCTACTTGCTCTCAAAGCGATGAGCAAGACGCTGGATTCGCGTATGTACTTGGTTAATTTTAAGATTCTAAAGACTCTTAAAAGGCGCAAGGCCTTAAGCGCTACCAAGCTGTGTGTACCTACTAGGAAAATAGAAAGGTATTTGGGTAAAGTAGACAGGAGGTCGACTATGCCATAAAAACTAAAGATGTATTTCCAAGGCCTCGTTACACTGAGGATTCTTAAAATGTATTCCAAGCTAAAGAGTACCGTAATTATCCATTCTGCCCAGTCGAGCAAAGAATGGTATTTAGCATCAATGGTACTCACGCTTTCCAAAGCAACTAAAACCACACTTAAAAGAATGGTAATGAGCAGGACTACGTCGAAAAGCTTCCCTTGAGGCGTGTCTGCCTCAAAGATGACTTCATGCAGTTTATGTTTCCATTTTTTCATTACTTGAGAGTAGATGTTGGAGCTTGATCTGTGTTTAAGGGTATTAACTTACTGTATTTTTTTCGGCTTAAAAAACTTCGAATTAACTTTTCAACATCAGGATTGTTTTCCATGGCGATTAATCTGGAGTCTATTTGTTTGCCATTTTTGATTTGATGGTTCAACTCGAAGTACCCATAGCCGCAAAACGTTCCGTTTTTAACGTAAACAAAGGAAGACTCTCCTGTTTTTCTTCCCTTAGACACCAGTAAGAAATCCGGATAGGGATAACGTAAAGAGGCTGCAAGTGCTGCCACTTTCTCGCTATAAGACACAGATGATTCCGCCCCGATGCAAGCACCGTCGCAGCGTTTAAGTCCGTGCTGAAAGCAAGGTCCTGAAGCGCTAGAAAGACTAGTTTTTTGAAGGCAAATGCCGTGACTCTCGGTCCAATTAAGTATAGATGCTTTTGCACTTTTTAGATTTTTGTATACACTTAAGTAGTCAACTTCCTTTTTGGCTTGCTCTACAACCAGGGTAGGGTAGTCCGCACTACTGTCCAGTCGAATGCCTATGGGATACCTTCGGTATCGTAGGGCTTTATTTAACTTCGGTGCATTCGTTTTAATCTCATTCTGTTCCTTAAGCAGACTGATGAGTTCTCCGCCCGTGAGTGCATAGGTAACCGTTTGCATTTCCTTTTGGATAAGTACAGCTTTTTTTGATTTAGAAGTCAGGTGATTCAGTACCCGTTTTTTGATGTTGTTGCTTTTACCGATGTAAATAATTTCATCGGATTGATTTAAAATATAATAGACACCTGTCTCAGAGGGCAGTTTGTCTATGACATCCAAAAATTTAGGAGACACCTTGTTCGGGTGTTCAGCACTGATTTGGGTTTTAAGAATTTTTTTTTGCAGGTCTTTTTCTAATAAAAGCTCAAATAATTTAACGGTCACCTTAGCATCTCCTTGCGCCCGATGTTGGTCGGAAAAGGGAATCCCAAGATTTCGAACCAATTTTCCCAAATTGTAGGCCGGTTGATCTGGCAAAAGAATTTTTGACAATGCAACCGTACAGAGTGATTTACGCTCGTAGGCATACCCCAACCGTCTGAATTCAGTTTGGAGAATGCGGTAGTCAAAGGAGGAATTATGCGCTACTACGATGCAATCTTCTGTAATTTCAATGATCCGCTTGGCAACTTCATAAAACTTGGGTGCATTTTGAAGCATTTTTGAGCTGATCCCAGTGAGTTTTTGAACAAAAGGTTGAATTTCAATTTGAGGGTTTACTAAACTGCTAAAGTGATCGGTTACCTGTTCGCCGTCGTGTCTGTATATGGCAATTTCTGTAATGCCTTCCTCGTCGTATTTACCTCCCGTAGTTTCTATGTCAAGGATAGCATACATCGTTACGAATTTCGTTCACCAAAGATTTTACTTCCCACGCGAATCATAGTTGAACCACAGGCTATAGCAATCTGATAATCTCCACTCATTCCCATAGAAAGGGTATTGAATGAAGTGGATTGCCCTGCGTACTGGTCATACACCTCCTTAAGTCGGTTGAATTCCGCAGCAATTTGAGCGCTGTTTTCGGTAAAGGTTGCCATTCCCATAAGCCCAACAATTTCGATATTCGGGTAGGTTTTGGCTGTTTCTAAGACTTCTTTTAATTTTTCAACAGGCAATCCAAACTTGGTTTCTTCCTCAGCGATTCGAATCTGTAGTAAACAGCGTATAGTACGCTGATGTTTGAGTGCCTGTTTCTGGATTTCTTTAAGTAATTTAAGGCTGTCAACACCGTGTATCAAATCCACAAATTGCGCCATGTATTTTACTTTATTGGTTTGTACATGACCGATCATATGCCAAGAAATGTCTTTGGGAAGCACTTCCCACTTAGCGGCCATTTCTTGAATTTTATTTTCACCAAAAATCCGCTGTCCCGCTTCATAGGCTTGACTTATTTCCGCTACCGATTTGGTTTTTGATACAGCGACTAAGGTCACGTGAGGGGGCAGGCTTTCAATCAGCGATTCTGTCTTGGTTTTGATATCCATGACAGCAAAGATAGGCTTCAAACAGTATTAAAAGCCTACAATTGGATAATTTATCATAAAAAAAAAGCTTCCCGAAGGAAGCTTTATGTGATGAATTGAAAACGCTTATTGAGCAGCTTTCATTCCTTGATCGATAAGATCATAAAACTGATCGAGTTTAGGAAGTACTACGATACGCGTTCTTCTGTTTTTAGCTCGGTTAGCAGCCGTATCGTTGTCAGCAACAGGAATGTAATAACTTCTTCCCGCAGCAGTCATGCGTGCTGGAGCAACTCCAAAGTCTTTTTCAAGGATACGAACTACAGAGGTAGCACGCTTAACTGATAAGTCCCAGTTGTCAACAATGCCATCGATTTTAATTGGCACATTGTCTGTGTGACCTTCCACCATAAATTCTAGGTTGGGTTTGTCGTTAACTACTTTAGCAACTTTTCCTAAAACTTCTTTTGCTTTAGCTGTTACGGTAAAGCTTCCGCTTCTGAATAATAATTTATCTGAAATAGAAACGTAAACAACACCTTTTTCCACATTGATTTCGATATCCTCATCACTCATGTTTCCTAACACTCCTTTGAGGCTAGTGACTAAAGCTAGAGTTACAGAATCTTTCTTAGTGACAGCATCCTGCATACGCTGAATTCTGATGTCTTTTTCTTTCATGCTTTCTAAAGACATTTCAAGATTTTCAGCTCCTTTTTGAGAAAGGGTAGTCAAGTTACCAATGTTATTGATCAAGTCTTGATTGTTCGCTTTAAGAAACTGATTTTGTTCAGTAAGCGTAGCGAGTTGAGCAAGAGCAGACTCTTTTTCCTCATTACAAGTGTTTAATTTAACAGTCGCAGCGTCCAATAAATTTTTAGTGTTTTGTTGTAATTCTTCAAGTTCAGAAAACTTTTTCTGTGATACACAAGAAGATAAAAGTATTCCTGATACTACTAAAGCGATTGCTTTTTTCATAATGATGTTCTATTTTAATTTTGAAAGTACAAAGAAACTGAAATTTATTTATAATTTTTATTCAAATCCCTGAAATTTAACCTTCTGAACACAAAATAATCAATTAAAATGCTATTTCTTAAGTAATAACGGTTGTTTTGATCCGTGTTTTTTCGCAATAATGCGGTAGAGGACAGCATTTTATAAAAGGCCAGGTGTGCTCGTAGTACAGCAAAAGTGAGTCTGAATTTGAATTGTAACAGATAGACCAGACCGATCATTCCATCGAGTACTAATTTTTTGAATAAAGTAGGATAAACTTTTGCTTTGGGGAGGTTTTTAGCACACATGAGCAATGAATTTCTGTGATTTAAAAAAACCTTTTTAGCAGAAGGAGGTAAGGTGGCTCCTCCTACATGAAAAACCTTCGATTTTCCGAGGGCTTCAACCGTGTATCCTGCATTGAAAATTCTCCAGCACAAATCAATTTCTTCTTGGTGAGCAAAAAAACGACTGTCAAAACCGTTAAATTCCCAAAAGGTGTTGCTCCGGATTAAAAAACAAGCTCCACTAGCCCAAAAAATCGGTACAGTACTGTTGTATTGTCCCTTATCTTCTTCACAGTGCTTGAGAACCCTTCCCCTGCAAAACGGGATGCCTAAAGCGTCTATATAGCCTCCTGCGGCCCCCGCATATTCAAAATGTGTACGTTTGGAATAATCTAAAATATGAGGCTGGACTACTACTGTTGAGGGATTAGACTCTAAATGATTGAATAAAGGGGAAAGCCAGCCGGGTGTCAATTCTACATCCGTATTTACCAGGGCGTAATACGCTGCTTTAACCCTTTTTAGCCCTTCATTATATCCTCCTGCATAGCCCAGGTTTGAATCTAATGTGATGCATTCTACATTAGGGTGATTTCTATTAATCCAATCCGAAGAGCCGTCTGTAGAACCGTTATCTATAACAACAACCCGTGCCTGTTCACTGTTTTGGATGGCTGTAGGCAGAAACTTTTTCAGCAAGTCCAATCCGTTGTAATTCAGTAAGACTACTGCTACATCCCTCATGGTGCCCAATTGAATTTTGGAAGTTCTTCAATGAAATTATACCGTTGATTCTCGTAATCCATAGCACAAAAGTAGTGGTTTAAACCGTTGGTGAGCATCATGTATTGGCTTTTGGCTTCTAAATTGTAGCGTGCAATTTGATCAAACACTTGTTGGTTGAGTTTTACCGAAGGGGCTTTGCATTCTACAAGAAGGAGATTTCCTTGAGTGGGATGAACTACTGTAATATCAAAGCGCTTTCGTGTGCGAAATAGCGTTACTTGGGTTTCAATTTTGATCCAAGAAGCAGGGTAATGGAGGGTTTGGGTTAAATAATTTACACAGTGTACACGCACCCATTCTTCCGGGGTGCATTGCAACCATTTTTTTCTAATTTGGTCAAAGATCAAGGGTTTATTTTCCTTAATTTTGAGCTTAACTGCACTTGGTGGAAAATTGAGTCTTTCCATAGTGTAAAAGTGCAATAAATTTTTAATATGCAAGCGTTCTACACGCTACTTTCCAAAATTGAAAAAGAGCAATTTTCTCCGATCTATTTGCTATCAGGCACGGAATCTTTTTATATCGATACTGTACTCGCTGCACTGACTTCAAAATTAGTGGAGGAAGCGAGTCGAGACTTCGATTATACCCTTTTTTTTGGCAAAGAAGCTCAAGCCACAGAAATTGTGGAATCCGCAAAGCGCTATCCCATGATTGCTAAATACAATTTGGTTGTAGTAAAGGAAGCTCAGCAATTACCTTCGTCTGCCTTTGACGAGTTAGCCAGCTATGCTGCGCATCCAACCCCACAAAGCATCGTAGTACTTTGCCATATGCATAGTGCTTTTGATAAGCGTAAAAAATTATACAAAGCCATTGAAAAGGCAGGAGAGGTGTTAACAGTAAAACCGCTTTACGACAATCAAATTCCGCAATGGATCAATCAATATACGCATTCGATTCAATTGCAATTGACCCCTACTGCGGTAGAATTACTCGCTACCTATGTAGGAGCAAATTTAGCCCGCCTGGCAAGTGAACTCAAAAAACTAAAACTGGTTGCACAAGTCGATGAAACCCTAGACGTGGATGCAATCGAGAAATACATAGGGATTAGCAAGGTTTTTAACAGTTTTGAACTACAAAAAGCCATTGGCTTGGGAAATTTTTCTTTAGCCTTTCAAATCGTACAATACCTCAACAGAAACGCAAAAGCAAACCCTTTGGTTCTCGTTCTCTCGTCTTTGCATTCTTATTTTCAAAAATTGCTTCTCCTCAAAGGGGTTTCCAATCCCAAAAATGCAGCTGCAACCCTCGGAGTTTCCCCTTACTATCTCAAAGAGTATGAAACTGCCGCGAATCGGTTCAGTATGCGACAACTTACCGTCGCATTGAGCTGTGTATTTGAAGCGGATTTAAAAAGTAAAGGGATTACTAGTGCTCAATCCGGGTCTGAGGAAATATTAGAAACCCTACTGCTGAAACTGTTTACGCTTTAGGCATTGCTACAGCGGAAACTGCTGCGGGTCCACTTCATTCATGATGCTGTATGCCGCTTCGAAAACATCGTCTTCAGAGGGTTTTGAAAAATAATCTCCATCACCCCCATAGGCGGGTCGGTGTGCTTTTGCAGATAATAGTTTTGGGGCACTGTCTAAAAGCGAAAAAGCCGCCTGTTTTTCAATCAACTGTTGAAGGATGTAAGAACTAGCTCCCCCCGGTACATCCTCGTCTACTATTAATAATCGATTGGTTTTAGCAATACTTTCTCTAATTTCTTCTTTTAAATCAAAAGGAATTAAAGACTGCACATCAATGATTTCGATTTCGATGCCCTCTTGAGCCAGTCTTAAAGCGGTTGCCTCAACAATTCTAAGGGTGGAACCGTAGGAGACTACTGTAATATCGGCTCCTTTTCGCATGATTTCAATTTTCCCAAGCGGAACCGTAAACGTTCCTAAATTTGAAGGAGGAACTTCTTTTAAGCGGTATCCATTTAGCGATTCAACTACTATCGCAGGCTGCTCGATTTGCATTAAGGTATTGTAAAAACCGGCAGCTTGGGTCATGTTCCTGGGGACGAGCAAATGGATGCCCCGGAGTAAATGGATCATTCCTCCCATGGGGGAACCGGAATGCCAAATACCCTCTAAACGGTGACCTCTAGTTCGAATAATTAAAGGCGCAATCTGCTGACCGTAAGTACGATAGCTTAAGGTAGCTAAATCATCACTTAAAATTTGTATACAATATAAAATATAGTCCAAGTATTGAATTTCAGCTATAGGACGCAGCCCTCGCAGCGCCAAACCGATTCCTTGCCCAACGATCGTTGCTTCGCGTATGCCGGTATCCGAAATACGCAATTCGCCGAATTTTTTTTGCAAACCTTCCAAGCCTTGATTGACATCACCAATCTTACCCACATCTTCTCCAAAAAAGAGCAGGGAGTCGTATTTTTTCAATAGAGCTTCAAAATTATCTCGGATTATCAGCCGTCCATCAACAGCTTCAGCTTCTGCATTATACTCGGGTGGTATGGCCTTAAATTGGATTAATTCTTCTTTAGAAACCGTGTAAAGTTGGGAAGAAACTTTTTCTTTTAGCTCAGCAGTTAGGTTGTTAAGCCAATGTTCAAAGTCGTCAGGAGCAGCTTCAGGGTATTTAGATAAGACGCTTTTGAGTTGCCTCGCAGCGGAAATAATGTCCTTAAAGCCAAGTTCTAAAACCCGCTCTAATTTGCTGAAAATGATCTGCAGTTTAGGATCGTTATGGGTTGCGCTTTTTAAACTTGGCAAATAACTTAATAGCTTGGCTTTTTGATTTAATATTGGCGCTTGATATGTTTCCCAGGCTGTTCTTCTGGCTTTTCTTACTTCAGCTAAGGCTTCCTCCTCCATTTTACTGAGTTCCGCTTCTTGAGCCAATCCTTCTTTGAGGATCCATTCGCGCATTTTAAGGTTACAATCGTACGCTTTTTCCCAAGCTAGACGTTCTTTTGATTTGTATCGTTCATGTGATCCTGAGGAGGAGTGACCTAATGGTTGCGTGAGCTCGGTTACATGGACTAAGACAGGAATATGTTCTGTACGCGCCAGAGTGGCGGCTTTTTCATAGACTTCAATCAGTGCCAAATAATCCCAGCCTTTGACCCTTATGATTTCAAAACCTTTTTCTGTCTCAGTTCTCTGAAATCCCTGCAATGCCTCAGAGATGCTCTCCTTGGTCGTTTGATCTTTATTCGATACGGAGATGCCGTAGCCGTCATCCCATACGCTGAGAACCATCGGAACTTGCATTACACCAGCAGCATTGATTGTTTCGAAAAACATCCCCTCGCTAGTACTTGCGTTCCCAATTGTACCCCAAGCAATTTCGTTTCCATTTTCGGAAAACTTAGAGCTGTTTTTTGTTGGGTGTGCACGGTATACTTTAGAGGCTTGCGCCAATCCTAAAAGTCGCGGCATTTGCGATCCTGTGGGAGAAATGTCGCCACTGTGATTCTTTAATTTTAGGGTGTCCAACCATTCTCCTTTTTCATTTCGTAAAGGTGTAGCAAAATGTCCTCCCATTTGTCTCCCCCCAGACATAGGTTCTTTGGTGATGTCTAAATGGGCGTATAAGGCAGCAAATATATTGGAAACGGTCAGTAATCCTTGCGCCATAAGCAAGGTCTGATCCCTGTAATAGCCGGACCTAAAATCTCCATTTTGAAAAAAATGATTCATTGCCAGTTGAGGCAATTCTTTACCGTCTCCAAAAATGCCGAATTTTCCTTTGCCCGAAAAAACTTCACGGCGTCCAAGTAAACTGCATTCTCTGCTTAGTACAGCGAGTCGATAATCCTCCAAGACTCTTTCTTTAAAAGTCTCAAAACTAATTTTTAGCTCGTTTTCTGCGTTTTGGAAATCCATAAGGTGTGGCAAAAATACGAAAAAAAACGGTCTTAAAAGGGGGAGGAAACAACGAGCTCATTAAAACCATTTACGGGTAAACAAACTGCTTAAGGTACTTAGGCGTGGAGTAAAAATAAATCGAATCGTAGTGGCATAGCGGGCCTGAGTAGGTTCAAAGCCATTAGATGAATAAAGCGGAAAAAAGATTTCAAAATAATCAGGAACTAAACTGAATTTAAAGCCTGAATCAAAGTAGGTTTTGACGGACTGATTTCGATTGCGAAGAATACCTACGTCTCCGTAAAATTCGATCCATTTCCAGATTCCTACAGAGGCATTGAGGGAGGCCATATAATCGTTGGCAGAAGAGTCCTCAAAAAAGGCTTTAAAGCCTCCTTCTGCAGGAATAAATTGCTGACTCCATATTCCAGAATCTTCAGACCTTCCGATATAGTCGTATCGAAATAAATAGTCTGTAGCACGGTTTAAATTAAAATCAAAGAAATTTTTATCACTTGCCGAAATGGTATTCCATAAAAACTTTCCTGCGAATAATCGAACTGCGAATTGTCGTCCGCTCGGAAAAAGTTTTCTGTAGTTACTGCTAAAATATACTTTACCAAAATTTGAAGAGGCCTCCAAGCTTGAGTTGGTCGTGAAGACATTTACCGCATCCGAATTGTTGTAGCGATGGAGTATGTTCAGCACGCTGTAATCTGGCGCCACTACTATGTTCGGGTCTCTGTCACGAAACACTTTAAACCAAGAGAAATTCAAAAGTTGACGCTTGTTGGAACGCAGGTCATACGGTCTAAAATACATGGAAAATGAGGGCTGTAATGAAGTGTATCTTAAATTGGTGTTGTAATGGTAGCTTTTACCCGTTAAAAAGACTTGATTGAGGTAGTTTTTGCTTTTATGATTAATGAATCGATAGCGGGTTCTGAAAAAACCTACCAAATCTTGTTCTTTGAACGAATATTGAGGATGCAAATCAATTTCAAAGGGTTGGTTTTTAACCCGAGTATTGTAAAGGCGCATACCTCCCGTAAAACCGTCATAGGCATTGAAGTCCGAGATGGGATGGTAAAACAATTGGTTGCGCTTCAAGTTTTCACTATCGCCATAAAAGGTGAATTTTAGGGGTTTGAAACCTAAATCCGAGGGCAGGTATTTCCAATTGTTTGCCCTGTCTTTTTCAGGAAGAAAACGATTGGAATTAATCGCTACAAAATCAGCATCCACGCCCTTTAGCTCAATGAGGGTATCCCGCCCAGAATGTTGCATCCATCGTTCGTCAATGATAGAATCGTTTTTTATTAGGTCTAATTTATAGGGAACCGCCTTGGAGTTTTGTTCGCTTACCGTAAAACGGATAGATTGGCGGTCTTTTTTAAGTTTTTTAAGGGAAAGATCAAAGGCCTCACGATCCGTAAGGTAGGTATCAAAAAACCACTTGACCTCTTTCGTGCTGTATTGTGCAATACTCTGTTCTAGGGATGTCTCGCCTCTTGCTCTTGAAAACGCACGTATGCTTTGTTCTAATACCTCATCTCCCAAATAGGCGTCTAAATACTTTAATCCAGCTCCTGCATGGTAAGAAATGGTATAGAGTTCGTTGGATTTGGTCAAGCGCTCTTTTCCAAGAGTGTCTTGTTGCTGACTGTTGGCGTGTTCGCCAAATTCTGCGATAAAAGAAAAACTTTCGTTAAACCCTATCTGTGCCGCACTGTAAGATTTAAAGGGTCGAATTCCAAGTATTTTAAACTTATCCAGATTTCCCAAAAACTTACTGTCCGGGTAAAACGCTTCTACGTATTGCATCATCACATAGGTTTGTAACCCCCCGATGATCCAATGGTCTTTTCTTTTGTTGATGATCAATAATTCGTTTAGATAAGACGCCAAATAGGCTTTGATGAACTTGGTTTCGTAAATAAAATCTTCTGGAAAGGGGTTGAGAAAAGCAAGCTGTCCGACACCAAAGAGTGGATTTTTTGCATAATCCTTTCTTAAAACCAATAGTTTTTTATGGGAAAGGGTATCCAAAATTTGTTTTGTAAATCCGTCTATTCTACGAATGGAATTTTCCAGACTCACTTCCGTATTCTTTCCGGGCAGTAAGTCCGTAACTACGGTGAAATTAGGATGGATAGCAACCGTTTGAAAACTATCCGTCAGGTCAAATACAAATTCAGGACTGACGATTCCGTCCTCTTTAAAACGAGAAGATTTATGGGTGCCTTCAGGATTTGATTCGGTAGTTACTTCCTCCAAATTACTCAACAAGGTATATTGGGTAGGATAGTTCCATTGAAACTCGTAATTGCTCGGCAGGCTGCTGTGATCTCTAAACCCTAGATTGCTATTCAAAAGCCATTCATTTGCATAACGAGGCGCCATCGTGACAAATAAATCACGCAGCAAAATCCCTTTGGCGGAATTGATTCCAACACCAGTAAACTTATCGTCCGGAATTTTTACCGTATAGTCCAAATAAAAGGTGATGCGTTCCCCGGGTTTTAGTCCGTTGGTGAGGTTGATTTTGATGATGTCCAATTGGTCTACCAAACGGGACCAACCGGAAATGGGTTCTGCTTTTAGACTGTTGAATTGGGTATAACCCAGTTTGCTGTTTGCACTGATGTAAAAACTTCGATTGAATTCATTTGCCAAATGCATCGCAAGAGGCGCAGGTGCTCCCTGATAGGAATTTGCCCAGTCGTATAAATAAATGCTTTCTAAGGTAGAATCGCTTGTATTGACATATGCTATGGTTTGTGAAACCGTAAGTATTTCTGCTTCAGCATCAAGAGCTACTTCAAAGGTGTATTCCGTCTGACTCCATCCCCAGCTTAAGAAACCGAAGACGAAAATAATCAACAGGAAGAACGGATGCTTTGAGTACATTAAAAATTGGGTTTGTAATTGTCTTGGATATAGAATCGGTTCAAACAATTCATTACTTCCTCTTTGGTGTCTACCAATTCGAATAAATCCAAATCTTCGGGACTGATATTTTTTTCCTTCAACACCGTTTCTTTAAGCCAATCGATGAGTCCACCCCAGTAAGAACGTCCTACTAAAATGATGGGGAATTTGGTGACCTTATCGGTTTGAATCAAAGTGTAGGCTTCAAAAAGCTCGTCAAGGGTGCCTACGCCTCCGGGCATAACCACAAAGCCCTGTGCGTATTTTACGAACATTACCTTGCGAACAAAGAAATATTGAAAATTGATGAGTTTATCTTGATCGATGTATGGATTAGCTTGCTGTTCAAAAGGCAATTCGATATTTAACCCCACCGAAATTCCTGCTGCTTTTTGAGCTCCTCGGTTTGCGGCTTCCATGATACCAGGCCCACCGCCGCTTATAATGCCGTAACCCGAAGAGGCGATTGCCTCAGCAATATCAACAGTTAACTGGTAATTTGGATCGTTTTCTTTAGTTCTAGCGGAACCAAAAATTGAGATACATGGCCCTATGGCACTCAAGGTTTCGTAACCTTCAACAAATTCACTCATGATTTTAAATAATGCCCACGAGTCGTTGGATTTAATTTCACTCCAGTTTTTTACTTGATTTGTTTTCATAGTATTACGGGCTTAAGTTCGACTTCTAATTCTTTTGCAAGGAAGGGAGCCGTATGACTTTTTTTATTATTTATCAATGCTTCAGGGGTTCCGCTAAAGAGTAGTTCTCCGCCTTTGCGTCCTCCTTCAGGACCAATATCTATCACGTGGTCCACTTGTTTGATTACATCTAAATTATGCTCTATGATCAAAACGGTATTGCCTTTATTGACCAAGCGATTCAAAACATCCAACAACACGCGTATATCCTCAAAATGCAATCCTGTAGTGGGTTCGTCTAAAATATAAAAGGTTTTTCCCGTGTCTTTTTTAGAAAGTTCACTTGCCAATTTAATTCGCTGTGCTTCACCTCCTGAAAGGGTAGTGGAGGACTGCCCTAGGGTAATGTAACCCAGACCTACATCCTGTATCGTTTTTAATTTGCGGTAAATTTTAGGAAGGGCTTCAAAAAAGCTACAAGCCTCGTTGATTGACATGTTAAGGACGTCAGAAATTGATTTGCCCTTGTAGCGAATTTCTAATGTTTCACGGTTAAACCTCCTGCCTTGACAACTTTCACATTCTACATATACGTCGGGTAAAAAGTTCATTTCTATAACTTTCATCCCGCCCCCTTGACAGGTTTCACATCGCCCACCCACTACATTAAAGCTGAACCGACCCGGTTTATATCCGCGGATTTGAGCTTCGGGTGTAAGGGTAAACAAGTTTCGTATTTCGCTAAATACCCCACAGTAGGTCGCGGGATTACTCCTTGGGGTTCTTCCTATAGGACTCTGATTGATGTCGACCACTTTGTCGATGTGATTGAGTCCCTCAACTTTAGAATAGGGAAGGGGTACTTTAACACCGTTAAAAATGTGTTCGTTTAAAATGGGGTAAAGCGTCTCATTAACTAAGGTGGATTTACCACTGCCAGACACTCCCGTAACTCCAATCATAAGCCCTAGCGGAAATGCCACGTCAATATTTTTAAGATTATTCCCTCGACATCCATACAGGTGGATGAATGCTCCATTTCCTTTTCTTCGCTCTTTGGGAACTTCTATTCTCAATGCTCCTGCCAAATATTGAGCCGTGAGTGTACGGGCACTGAGGGTTTGCTCAGGCGTCCCTTCAGAGATGATTTCTCCCCCATTTTTACCCGCATACGGTCCCATATCGATTAAATAATCTGCCCGTAGCATCATATCTTTGTCGTGTTCGACTACTAAAACAGAGTTTCCAAGATCACGCAAGGCAACTAGAGATTGAATCAATCGATCGTTGTCTCTTTGATGCAAACCAATGCTTGGCTCATCCAATATATAAAGCACACCGACCAATTGAGAGCCTATCTGAGTAGCCAAGCGGATGCGTTGTGCTTCCCCACCAGATAAGGACTTGGAAGATCTATTAAGCTGTAGATAGTCCAGTCCAACATTTAATAAAAATTGAAGCCGAACCCGAATTTCTTTGATGATCTCTGAGGCAATTTTCTTTTCATTTTCATTTAAATGGGAGTCTAAGGTACAAATCCACTCAAATAAATCTTGCAGATCCATGGACACTAAATCTGCGATATTAAACCCATTGAGTTTGAAATACAATGCCTCTTTTCGTAATCGAGATCCGTTGCATACCGTACAGTTGTAACTATCCATATAGCCTGCGGCCCATCGTTTAATACTAGCGGTTGCCGCTTCTTCATAAGAAGTTTCTAGATAGTGCTCCAGTCCTTCAAAATCAATTTTATAGGTACGGGTAATTCCCAAAGTTTTAGAAGGAATGTCAAATTTTTCTTGACTTCCTTTTAAAATAACCTCCATGCCCGCAGGAGGAATTTTGGCTATAGGGTCAGTAAGTGAAAAGTTATAGCAGGTGGCAATGGTCTCGATCTGTCTGTAGGTCCAACTGGTTTTTTTGGTTCCTAAGGGAGCGAGCCCCCCTTGTGCAATAGAAAGACTGTCATCAGGAATAATTTTTTTCAAATTCACCTTGTGTTGCACTCCCAATCCCTTACAGTTGTGACACATTCCCTTAGGTGAGTTAAAGGAAAAAGTATTGGGTTCCGGAACCGGATAAGCGATACCTGAGCTTGGACACATCAAATTACGACTAAAATAACGGGCTTTATTTTTCTCTAATTCCATTACCATCATTACCTCTTGCCCGTAGTGTAGAGCGGTGACTAAAGAACTGTTTAGTCTTTTAAGAAAGGGTTCATCGTCTTTAACCGTAAACCGATCGATGACTAATTCAATATCGTGTGTCTTATATCGATCCACTTTCATTCCTGGAGTTATATCCATAATGGTTCCGTCGATACGAACTTTAGAAAATCCCTGCTTGGATAGAGAATCAAAAAGCTCTCTGTAATGCCCTTTTCTGGATTTGATTACGGGCGCGAGTAAAACCACTTTTTTGTCTCGGTATTCTGCTACCAATAGGGCCTGAATTTGGTCTTCGGTATAACTGACCATTTTTTGGTTGGAAACATAACTGTAAGCCGTTCCGACCCGTGCAAAAAGCAGACGAATGTAATCGTATAATTCGGTAATCGTTCCTACGGTGGATCTGGGACTTTTAGAGGTCGTTTTTTGTTCAATGGCAATTACGGGAGAAAGTCCATCGATTTTATCTACATCGGGACGTTCCATATTGCCTAAAAACTGCCTGACGTAGGCAGAGAAAGTTTCCATATAGCGCCGCTGACCTTCTGCATACAGTGTATCAAAGGCTAAAGAAGATTTTCCACTCCCTGAAAGTCCCGTAATGACAACCAATTCATTTCTGGGAATATTTAAATTGATATTCTTTAAATTATGGACACGTGCCCCTTCAATATGAATGGTGTTTGTGGATTTCTTCATAGCTACTAAGCTGCAAAAATAAGATATTCTTGCAGTCTTTTAACTCAAAAGGAATTAATATAGGTACACCGCCTTGTCATCTCCTCGTGGATCTGCTCCGGTTGTAATGTCATTTTCTTCCGACAAATGAATCGCATCCACGCGTCCTATGATTCGAGTGTATTCCTCTTTGATGTCGTAGCCCTTGGACTGGAGTTTATCTATAAACGTTGAATCAAAACGCTTTGGCTCAAAAACAACGACATCGGGAAGCCATTGGTGGTGGAAGCGGGGAGCACTAACAGCCGTTTGCATGTCCATGCCAAATTCGTATACGTTTACTATTGTCTGGAACACGGAGGTAATGATTGTAGATCCTCCTGGAGTACCCACAATCATGGAGAGCTTGCCCCCTTTTTCAACGATGGTCGGGGTCATAGCGCTGAGCATGCGTTTTTGCGGTGCAATTGCATTCGCTTTACCTCCAATGAGTCCAAACATGTTGGGAACCCCTGGTTTACTGCTAAAATCATCCATTTCATTGTTTAAAAAATAACCTCCTGACTCAACAAATACTTTGGAACCGTAACTTCCATTGAGTGTAGTGGTTACTGCTACTGCATTACCCATAGCATCTAAAATAGAGTAGTGGGTCGTTTCTTCGCTTTCTTCCCAGACAATAGTTCCGGGGCTGATGTCTGACGATTTAGTAGCTTGATTAAATTCAAAACTTTCCATACGACTAGCCAGGTATGCCTGGTCCAAAAGGCTGTCTTTAGGAATGTTTACAAAATCTGGATCGCCCAAATACAGGCTCCGATCTGCATAAGAACGGCGTTCTGCCTCAACCATAATCTGTATGGCTTCTAATGAGTTTTGGCTGTACTGACCTACGTTATAGGGTTCCATCATTTTCATGATTTGACCCAAACAAATTCCCCCGCTCGAGGGAGGTCCCATGGTGTAAATGTCTAAATCTTTATAGCTGAAGTGAATGGGGTCTCTCCAAACGGGTTGATAGGTCAGAAGATCTTCCTTAGTCATAATCCCTCCCGTCTCTTGAATTCGTTCAATCATTGCGGCTGCATTTTCTCCCTGATAAAAACCTGCGCTTCCCTGTTGTGCAATGCGTTCAAGCGTAGCTGCTAATGCTGTGTTTTGGACGAGGTCTCCTTCTTTAAAATCTTGAGCGTAAAAGGTGTTCTCCCCATTCATGGAAATAAAATCCGGACGCTTGCTTTCAAAACTAGACTGCTGTTTTTTTGTCACACGATACCCGTTACGTGCCAAATCGATTGAGGGCTGAACTAAATCTTTCCAGGGCAGACTGCCAAACTTTTTGTGAATGGCCTCCAAGCCTGCCACCGTTCCTGGGACGCCAACGGCCATGCCGCCCAAGGTACTTTTTCCGGGAATGACATTTCCTTCTGCATCCAAATACATGTCGTAACGCGCAGCCATCGGGGCCTTTTCTCGATAGTCTAAACTCCCCGTTTCTGAATTGGCCAAACGATATACTACAAACCCCCCTCCAGCAATATTACCTGCATTAGGATAACAAACCGTAAGGGCCAAATCGGTTGCAATCATCGCATCAAAAGCATTTCCTCCTTGGGCCATAATTTCGACTCCAATTTTGGAGGCCTCCTCGCGGGCACTGACTACTGCAGCTCGTATGGGCTTCTCTGTACTGCAAGAAGTGAAAATGTAAAGAATACTAAAAACAAAACTGAAGAATGTATTTTTTGTCATAATTGAGATAATTTCGATTGTGAAAAAGCAATCAGGGGTTGTATGAAATTAAAAAATTGCTGTTCAAAGTAGTCATATTTTTCAATTAATTCCACCGTCGATCCTGCCAAATTTGAATCAAAACGCGTGCGTCTGTCCATTTGCGCAAGAATAAGACCCAACCCTTCAATCGTTTCATATTGTTCAAACCAATTGTAGTTAACCAGCGCCTGAATAAAACGCTGTATCGGTTCAGGAAAACGGGGGGTACAGCGGGTCAAATTTTGATAAAAATTGGAAGAGAAGTCTTTTAAAGACTGGGAATGATAACTTTCCCAATGTACGGCAAGGAAATGATCAAAATACATATCGACGATCACCCGACTGTAATGCCGGTAGATAGGAAAAAGAGTGCTCACGCAATTTTTGAAATTTGGATGGGTGTCGGTAAAGGTGTCTATAGCACGATGCAATACAATCCCTTTCTGTACAGCAACAGGGTAGTGGTTTATTTTGTTCCCTTTAATTTTATCAGCGATGAGGTTTCCAACAGCCAAATCAAAATCAGCTCCCGATAAAAAGACATGTGCTAAAAAATTCACGATTTCAAGTTATAATTTAAAAAAACATTAAACCCTATTTCTTTTTGAATGTCTAATTTTGGAATAAATCTTTTCTGATTTAATTTTAATATAATTAAACATTAAAGTTCTTTTATTAACGTTAAATACTTTTAGAAAATCAAATCAAAATTTTGTATTTTTTTCTTTTTTGCTTTTCAGCTTTTACATGCTCAAAAACAATCTAATGCAGTTTTAATAGAAGGGGGTTATACATTTGATTTTGGAAATAATTTTAATGGAGGATTAAAAAAGGGGGCAGCTTTCATTGGTAATATTGATTTAACTTTTGATTTTGACACTGAATCTCTTGGTTTATGGAAGGGCGGACATTTTTTTGTATACCTATTAAATAATCATGGTAATTCATTGTCTGATTTAATTGGAGATTTTCAGATTGCAAATAACATTGAAGCAGAAACTCATACACGTCTTTATGAAGTTTGGTATGAACACCGCTTTAAATCTTGGTCTTTTCTAATTGGGCAGCATGATTTGAATAGTGTTTTTGCTGTTCCAGAAACTGGTCTAAATTTCATTAATAGCTCTTTTGGAATTCAACCTGATCTTTCTTCTAACTTTCCAGCTTCAATATTTCCATTAGCTACACTTGGAATTGTTATTAATTGGAACTTGAGTGATAATATTCTCATGTCACATGCTATCTATGATGGTGATCCTGGCAATGAGAGTGAAAATCCAAATTCTTTAAATTGGAGGTTAAATAAAGAAGATGGAGCCCTAATAATAAATGAAATTCAATTTCAATTTAAAAAAGAAAATATAATCAAATCAGCCTATAAATTAGGAATCTGGAACCATACTCAAAATCAATTTTTAAATGAAGTGCTTTATACCTCAAAAAACGGTGTGTATTTCATCAGTGACCATTTGCTTATTCAAAATAAAAATGATGGAATTTCAGTTAGATCTTTTTCACAAATTGGTCTTTCACTGAGTTCTCATAATCCAATAAGTTCATACTACGGTGGAGGATTTTGGTTTCAAGGATTTAATTCAAAAAGAATTGAAGATGGTCTAGGTATTGCGGTTGCTAATGCAAATTTTTCAAAGTATTATCAATCTATATTTAAAGTGAATTCAAAAAGTGAAACTGCTATAGAACTTACTTACCATTCGATTATAAACAGAAAGTGGAGTCTTCAGCCAAATATTCAATATATTATTAATCCATCAGGTATGATTGAGCTTTCCAATAGCATTATGGGGCTAATCCGTTTCAATTATGCCTGGTAAGTTTATTACAAAAAGGTTATCTTTAATAAATGACATTAATAAAATCCATATCCGGTATTCGAGGGACTATAGGAGGATCCGTATCTGCTAATTTAACTCCTTTAGATGTAGTCCGTTTTACCAGTGCCTATGCACAATGGCTTAAAACTATCCGCCAAGACAAATTGACTGTAGTAACTGGACGTGATGCTCGAATTTCAGGAGCCATGATTCACCATTTGGTCAATCAAACCCTCGTTGGCATGGGAATTCATGTGGTGGATTTGGGATTGTCGACTACCCCTACTGTTGCTATGGCTGTTCCGTTTCATCAGGCTCAGGGAGGCATCGTGTTAACAGCAAGCCACAACCCGAAACAATGGAATGCACTTAAATTGTTAAATGAAAATGGAGAATTCATCAATGCGGAAGCAGGAGCTAACGTATTGGAATTTGCTGAGGCGGAAGCTTTTGAATATGCCGAAGTAGATCAACTCGGACAGATTACCCAAGTTTCCGATGCAATAGTCCAACATATACAAGATTGTTTGGCTCTGAAATGGGTACAAACGGATTCTATCCGACAGCATTCGTTTAAGGTTGTCGTAGACGGGGTAAACTCTAGCGGAGGTATTGCTATACCTGCGTTACTCGAAGCGCTAGGGATTGAAGTTGTCAAAATACACTGCGAACCCAACGGTGAATTTCCTCATAATCCGGAGCCTTTAAAAGAACATTTAACCGACTTATGTGAGGCTGTTATTCGCAATAAAGCCGATTTTGGGATTGCTGTTGACCCTGATGTAGATCGACTCGTTTTTGTAGATGAAAAAGGAAATTTATTTGGAGAAGAATATACCCTAGTTGCCTGTGCAGATTATATTTTAAGCAAAACTCCCGGGCCTACGGTATCCAATCTTTCTTCTACCCGTGCTTTGGCAGAAGTGACCAAATCATACGGTCAGTCCTACTGTGCGAGTGCTGTAGGGGAAGTTAATGTGGTAACCGAAATGAAGGCAACCCAAGCCGTAATCGGAGGTGAGGGTAATGGCGGCGTAATTTATCCAGACGCGCATTACGGAAGGGATGCCTTGGTTGGAGTGGTGTTGTTTTTATCCCTACTGGTAGAGCGTAATTGTAGCGTTTCAGAACTTAGAGCCTCTTATCCGGATTATTTTATGAGTAAAAATAAAATCAATTTACTTCCAGGGATGGAGGTGGAGGAAGTCATGAATAGGTTAGAAAAAAAATATACTGACGAAGAATGTACTACTGTAGACGGATTAAAAATTGATTTTGAAGAGGGGTGGGTACATTTGCGCAAATCAAATACAGAACCCATCATTCGAATTTACACAGAAGCCAAAACCCAAAAAAAGGCCGACGAATTGTCCAAACAATTTGAAGACGAGATTAAGGCACTGTTTTGAGTTTGGCGTGCTTAAACCGTTTGTGTGTCCAAAAATATTGCGTAGGATCTTCTTTGATTTGTGCTTCTAGCCATTCCGTATAGCGATCGGTAATTGCATTTTCTTCCATTTTTTGTGGCTGATCAGTCAGTAACTTGAATTCCAATTCGTAAAAACCTCGTTTTACTCGTTTTATTTTTCCAAAAACGAGGGGGATGTTGAGCTCTCTAGCCAAACGTTCAGCCCCGGTATATACAGGAACCTCAATGCCCATAAAGGACCTCCAATAGGTTTTGGCTGTGGGGCGAGGGGATTGGTCACTCGCAAAGCCATAGACTCCTCTTTCCTTCTTGTGCTCTTTGTTTCTGATGATTTCTGCCGCTGTTTTTTGGGGAATCATGTAGGCCTCGTGTCGGCTTCTTATTTTTTTTATGAGCCTGTCGAAGTAGGGATTTTTTATGGGGCGATAAATTCCATATCCAAGGTGCTGCATATGATAGCCCAATGACATCATCCATTCCCAACTTGCATAATGCCCACATAGGATAAAAGCTGAGCGATTTTGTTTTTCAAACTGTGTCAGCACCTCAATATTCAAAACGTTAAAGCGCTTTAGCATTTGATTTTTGGTCATGCCCATGGATTTTATAATTTCTAGAAACAAATCACAAAGATGACGGTAAAACTTGCGTTCAATTTCCTTACACGCTTCTTCTTTCAATTCAGGAAATGCGAGTTTTACATTTGACCGTACCACCTCCGTTCTATATTGAAATACCCTGTAAATCAAAAAGCAAACGGCATCTGAAAACAAATAAAACAAAGGAAAAGGCAATCGCGAGATCACAAATAAAATAGGGAAGGTGAGATAATAAACGAGGGCGTTCACTGGGCTAATTTAGGTTGCTAATTTAATCTTTTTAATTCGTACTAATTTAGGACAGGGGATTTTGTGCTTCAATCTGGTATGGGAGTTTCGCTTTCATTAGCCTAATTTTTTACTGCTAATTTGTTCAAATCCTCGCATGAGTAATTTTTTCTACGATCGCTATATAGTTCATTGAATTACTCTAAAA
>JALQVM010000001.1:0-21757 GCA_023263685.1 Flavobacteriaceae bacterium
AAGACTGTCAATCATCATTAACGTTTCAATTTTAAGATCCAATTTACACCTGCTGCGTTCTAACATTTCAGGTAAATGTGTTTTTTCAAAAAACAAATTTCCCTTGAGGTAGTTATAACTTTTGTCGAATGTTCCTCCGGTAATGAATACTTGAATTGTTCTTTCCATAGCATAGGATTTGGATTACCCAAAAGTACCAATTTTAAAGGCTCAGCTTTTAGGGTAAGTGTTAAAACAGTTGATTGATTTTTAAGCGAAACTCCCTAAAAAACGGATTTAATGATAAGGTAAATTCAAATAAACTGGGCAGGGTGTAATTTTTTAAGAAAAGTTGGTCTACAAAAAAACTTTCGTTTAAATTTGCACCACTTTTGGCCTATGGTGTAACTGGCAACACGTCTGATTTTGGTTCAGAAGAGTCTAGGTTCGAGCCCTAGTAGGCCAACAAAGGAAATAAAGGGATAGCGAAACGTTATCCCTTTTTTTATACCCTTAGCTTAAGTTTATAAGTCCTCGACAAAGCCCTCTGCTTTCACTTGCCATTCCTTTGGAAACCCTCCGCCTTCTTTGTCCAGTGCCATCCGTGCTAGGGCAATCAAAAAGGCACCGTTTCCTGGTAAATAAAGACGCAGTCGCTCGGTTTGATAATTATGTCCGTTTTTTAGATAGGTGTTTTTAACAGCAGGATACAAAAGCATTTCTAGGGCCAATGCTCCTTCTCCTAAGCGTTGTGCAGCCATAGCTGTCAATGGAAAGTCCCATCCCCAACAGCTTTCCCATTGCCATCGCTCCCTGATCAGATGGAGTGTTGCTTTCATTTTAGCAGTGTTAATGTAGTCTTTTTTAGGGACCATTGCTAGGGCTCCCAGCACGCTGGGATGGTCTACGAGTTGCTCTGGGTTTTGGTAAGGATTCGCTTGAGTCGTCGTTGCCCAATAGATTGAATCCTGTTCGGCAGGAGTTGCCAACCGATGGATTCGATCGTCCCAGGTGGTATGTCGGGGGCGTCCCATTCGTTCGCGCCAGCGCTGTGCCGTTTCCAAACCCCATTTCCAATAGGTGAGTTCATAGGTAGGGTCTCTGGTAAGAGCTGGATTGTAGCTTTCTTGAGCAGGGATGAGGTAGGGGCCCAGATGGTAGGATTGATCTGTGGGGTCAAAGTTTAGGAAGTCTTGCATAAACAAGGCAGTCTCTTCTACTAGCGGGGCGTATTTTGCTAGGGTCTTAGAAGCAGGAAACCATTGGTACAACAGTTCTGAAAAATAGATGATGTGCGGCTGTTGCCAGACGAGAAATGAACCTACGGAAGAGGCTGTTTCTCCTCCCCAAGGATCGGTCATTTTTTGCCAGCGTACTCCTTCAAATCCTTGTCTGTTTGCAATCTTTTTAGCTCCTGCATAGGCTCTAAAATACCATTCCAATTGGGAGGTAAAGACGGAGGAATGTCCCCATAACGCAAAAGGCAATACATGCCACCAATGCATTTCCATATGAGGTCTTCCATACCATGAATTTAATGTCAATCCCGTTTCTTGGGGCGGATTAGGTCCACTGCAATTTACCTTAGTCAAATAGCGGGACAAGACCATCCGACGTTCCAACTCCTGCGCTCTAGGATCTGAAGTGTGTCCAAAATCAAGCACAGCTCCACGCTCCCAAAATGCAGTTGTAGCTTGAATACTCTCTTTCTTTAAATCAGCATAGGCCAGAGGGGGGAGTTGGGAAGGGGTTGGGGAGACATACATTACAAATTGCCAGCTAGCGCTTGATCGCTGGGGACTAAGGGTATAACCATGGAGTCCTTCCTTTATTTTTAGAGGGAGGGAAGACTGAAGTTGTGTACTGTATTGAAAAGCATCGACCCTTCGCTTAAAACTCCAACCGGTTTGAGTTTGATCTGTATGTTGTTCTATAAAATTTAATTCCTGATCACGGTAGTGGGTGGCTTCATCCAAAAAAGTATCGGTAGGAAAAGGAAAATCAAGTGTAATGCCTAAACGTCCTTGCGCAATTAAATCACTTTTGACTTCCACAACAACAGCATCTTGATCTTGCAATGCAAATGTTTCCACAATTACCTCATCTCCTTTCCAGACAAAACGACTTTGAAGGATTCCATTCCAAGGATTAAGAACCTGATGGATTTGTTCAATCTCTTCTGGGGTAGTAGCCTTTTCCGAAGGGTTTCCTAATTGCCAACCCAACTGGGCAAGATGTATTCGGTGAGGATTTTGACGGACATAATTTATTGCCTTACTTCTGGTCGCTTCCTTGGATTGAACTGCATAGGGAATTTTTTTCCCTCCTACTTCAACGGTATCCATGGCGGCTTCTAAGGTATAACCCTCTGGATTAGGAAATTCATGCCAACCCCAATCAGACATAGTTCCTAAAGACATTCCTTTTTGATAGTGTTTGGGGAAAGTTTGTAAACCCGTAACGTCCACGGTCATTGCAAAGCGGCCGTTGCCCACAGTAAATGCATTTAACGTATCTACTTCGTTTAGTACGACTTGATGGCGTTCGAAAACCTCTTTTTTATCAATTGCCTGTGCCCAAACCAAAAATTCACTCCCTCCGAACAGGAATATAAGGGTTAAGATCAATTTTTGCTGCAAGCTGTTATTCTTCATAAACTTCCAAAGTACAATTTAATTTTTGTCATTTTTTACACTTCTTGATAAAAATTATAGTACTTTTTGAATCCTATAGAATTAATTTTAATGAAAACAAACCGATGAAACAGGCATATTTTAGAAGTACTTTAGTCGTTTTTTGGCTAAGTGCGTTAAGTTTTGGACAGTATTTTTTACCCCTTGGCAATCCTTTAGAAGAGGGCTTATCCGCAGAGGGCATAGACCGCGTATCCACTTTTTTAAATCAAATGGTTGCAGAAAAACAAGTACCGGGTTCCGTCGCTGTGGTGGTCCGAAATGGAAAAGTTGTTTTTCAACAAGCGAGTGGATGGGCTGATATGGAAACGAATGAACCCATGCGAATGGATCATTTATTCCGTATGGCGAGTATGACCAAAATTATTACCACGGTTGCAGCCTTAAAATTATTTGAACAGGGTCATTTTACGATGGATACTCCCCTGGAAACTTTTTTGCCAGAATTTTCAAACCCAGTAGTATTTGATTCCTACAATGCCGATACCCAAACGTTTAACACCCATCCTGCAAAAAATAAAATTTTAATGAAGCATGTGTTTACGCATACCTCAGGCATCACTTATCCTGCCTTTGTGGGAGAGGGAAAAGAAGGCTATGATAAAGCAGCAATCGTGCAAGCATTTCCTAAAACAAATGCGAAGGTAACTGTCGCAGAGGAACTCCGAAAGTTAGCTCAATTGCCACTTACCCACGAGCCCGGAGAAAGTTGGACCTACGGAATGAATATGGACGTGTTAGGAAGGGTTATTGAGGTGATTACTGGAAAAAGTTATCCGGACTTTGTGCGCGAAGAAATCTTCAAGCCCTTACAAATGAATCGATCTTATTTTGGAACTCCAAAAAAGGAATGGAAAAACTTAGCAAAAGTCTATACCTCTTCTGAAGAAGGGATTCGGCCGTATGAGGAAAAGGACTTAAATACCAACCTTTCTACCGATAAACGAGCTTCTTTAGATTATTATAAGGCAGAGAATACACAAGTTGCCTTTGGGGGGGCGGACATGATCTCTTGTGCTCAAGATTATGCCCGATTTTTACAAATGCTTATGAATTATGGTAGTTTGGAAGGGGTAAGAATTTTAAGTAAAAAGACCGTTCAAATGTTAGAAACCCCACTATTTGATGTGCAATCATCCGATCGGGTTGCTTCCCAACACGGACCCCGAGTACAAGCCGGCCTCTCGGTTCGAGTAATGCAAGACGAGTTAGCTAAATTTCAATTGATTTCAACAGGTTCGTATTATTGGGGAGGCTATTTTAATACCCAATTTTGGATGGACCGACCGGAACAACTTTTTTACATCGTTTTGACCCAATACACCCCTGACCCATCGGAACACAACAACAAATTAAAACATTTGGTGTGGGGCAGTATTGCAGACTAATAAGAGAATAGACAGACTATCTTTTCGTTCGAACGGGTTTTCCTATCCATAGCTTGGGGTTTTTTTGTACTTTTTCAAAAAAAAAGTCATGAATAAACGATACCTAGCTCTTGCTCTATTTTTAACCCAACTCCTATTGGCTCAACAGCTGGACCCTAAGTGGATGAAGGGGATGGCCCCAAGAAACATAGGCCCTGGCGGAATGAGTGGTCGTGTTACCGCTATAGATGTGGTAACGACTCAAAGCGATATTATTTACGTGGGTACCGCTTCTGGAGGCATCTGGAAATCGACCAGTGGAGGTGTAAATTGGACCCCATTGTTTGAGAATCAAGTTACGGCATCCATTGGAGCAATTGCAATCCAGCAATCCAACCCTGATGTGATTTGGGTTGGAACAGGGGAAGGCAATCCGAGAAACAGTTTGAATGGAGGCTATGGAATTTACCGTTCTCTAGATGCGGGAAAAACATGGACCGCCATGGGCTTGGAAAAAACCCGTCATATTCACAGAATTATAGTCGATCCTACCAATCCAAACGTGGTCTATGCAGCAGCCATTGGTTCACCCTGGGGAGCGCATCCTGAACGCGGAATCTTTAAAACCACAGACGGTGGAAAAAGCTGGGAAAAAGTATTATACGCCAACCCTTTAACAGGTGCAGCAGATCTGATCATGGATCCAACAAATCCGAATAAATTAATCGCCGCCTTATGGGAACACAAACGCGATCCTTGGTTTTTTAAATCGGGAGGAAAGGGAAGTGGTCTGTACATTACCGTTGACGGAGGTAAAAATTGGACCAAAAAAACAGACCAAGACGGACTGCCTGAAGGAGAATTGGGGAGAATCGGACTGGCAATTGCACCCAACAAACCCCATATAATTTACGCTTTGGTAGAAGCAAAAAAGAACGCACTCTACAAATCTTCCGATGGGGGTGATAAGTGGGTAAAAGTAAACGACAAGGAAGGCATAGGGAACCGTCCTTTTTATTATTCCGACCTTTTTGTTGATCCTCAAAATGAAAATAGAGTCTATACCGTATTTACTTATGTCAATGTATCCGAGGATGGCGGAAAAAGTTTCACCGAATTGATGCCTGCCTATAACGTATCTAATGGAGTACATCCTGATCATCATGCCTGGTGGATTCATCCTGAAGATGGCTCGTTTATGATAGATGGCAACGATGGAGGGCTGAATATTACTCGTGATGGAGGCGCTTCTTGGCGCTTTGTTGGCAATATTCCTGTTGCTCAATTTTATCACATCAATGTAGACAACGAATACCCCTATAATGTGTATGGAGGGATGCAAGACAATGGCTCTTGGAGAGGCCCCGCTTACGTATGGAAAGCTCAGGGTATTCGAAATTCCTATTGGCAGGAAATTGCCTTTGGAGACGGTTTTGATGTAGTCCCGGATAAGGACGACTCCCGATTTGGTTATGCAATGAGTCAACAAGGAAATGTTTCACGTTACGATTGGCAAACGGGAAATAACTATGGCGTGCGCCCCACCCACCCAAACCCCGACGTCATCCTCCGATTCAATTGGAATGCTGCCATAGGGCAAGATCCTTTCGACAACAGTACCGTTTATTTTGGAAGCCAATTTGTACATAAAAGTAAAGACAAGGGCTTGACCTGGGAGGTGATCTCTCCTGATTTGACAACCAACGATCCCGCAAAACAAAAGCAGAGTGAGAGCGGCGGACTCACTTTGGATGCTACTGGGGCAGAAAACCATTGTACGCTCTTGGTTATTGAGCCTTCACCTGTACAAAAAGGGTTGCTCTGGACGGGTTCTGACGACGGAAGGGTTCACCTTACTCAAGACGGAGGAGCCAGTTGGGTAGAGGTGACTAAAAACATGAAGCAACTCCCCGAGGGCAGTTGGATTGCACAAATCAAGGCGTCTAATAAGGATGCGGGAACTGCATTTTTAGTGGCTAATGATTACCGCAGATTCAACTATGCACCTTATGTTTATAAAACCACTAATTATGGAAAAACATGGACCCGAATCGTAGATGAGCAAGACGTATTTGGGTATGCCCTTAGTCTGGTAGAGGATCTAGAAACTGAGCAGTTGTTGTTTTTAGGAACGGACGACGGATTGTATTACTCCCTAGATGCCGGCGACCAATGGACAAAGTTTGATGCAAGTGTATTTCCTACGGTATCTACAAAAGATTTGGTCATTCACCCGAGGGAGCACGATTTAGTCATTGGAACATTCGGAAGAGCAGCATGGGTTTTGGACGACATCAGACCCTTAAGAGCGGTGGCTAATTCTCCTGAACTTCTTCAAAAAGAATCTCATTTGTTCCAACCCCCAACGGCCTACTTGGCTGCTTATCAACAACCGACTGGCTCTCGATTTGGAGGAGATGCCCTTTACAATGCTGAAAACAGAAAATACGGCAGTATGTTCACCTATTTTTATAGGGCTTCAGCGGAGAATAAAAAAGACTCCCTCAGCCTAAAAATATTCGATGGGGACAGACTGATTAGAACCTTAAAACGAAAGGCACCAAAGGAAACAGGTTTCTACAGATGGTATTGGTCTTTAAATGAAAAAGGGGTAGAACGGCCAAGTCGGGCGGACACCAAAAGTAAAAGAGAGCCAGGTGGAGTAACGGTTAAACCAGGAAGCTACAGAGTTGTACTGGAGAGTAAAATGGTTTCTTCCGAAGCAGAGGTTACTGTCAAGACGGATCCTCGATTGGAAATTTCTCAAAAAGCCCTTGAGGATCGGTATGTTTTTTCGAAAAAAATTGAGGGGTATACCGAAAAAGCAACTCAGGCAGTCAATCAATTAAAGGCGAGTAAAAAGACCCTAGCCACTTACAAAACAAGAATAGAAAAGAAGGACAAAGAAGCCCATAAAGCTTTGCTTGAGTCCATTTCATCTCACACCAAACAAATAGACAGTTTATTGAATCTTTTTTTAGGAAAGGAGGACAAACGCCAGGGAATTGTTAGAAATCCAGAGAGTAGTGTGGTGAATCGATTAAGTAGTGCGAATCGCTACATCAGATCCCGACCCGAAGGCATCACAGCCACTGAAGAACAGCTTTTGGAACATGCCCAAAATGAATTGCAAAAAGCACTGGAACAAACCAATGCTTTTTATGACCAAAATTGGGAAGCTATAAAGCGTGAAATTGAAGCAGTTGAGCTTTCAGATTTTCAATCGATTACACGCTTTGATTTGGACTAATATCTCAAGCGATACCATTAAAAAACCCTCCTAACTGGAGGGTTTTTTAATTTTGGGTGGGTGTTAGAGCCGACTGATGTAACTTCCCAGGGTATCTTTAAATTGAAATCCTTCCAAGCTTCTGTACTTAGTAAGTTTCTTATGGGCTTCAAGTCCCCACAATAAAAATTCAATGAGAAAGTAGCGGTCTTGGGGAGGGCAATCGGGCTGATGGGTTGTAAGAATAGTGTCTACCCCGGGGAGTTGGTCCAATAGCTTTTTATAGGTTTTGTCATTCAAGCGATCTTCTAAAAAAAGCTCATTGTCTTTAAAAAACCAACCCAACAAATCATCATAAGGGCCCACTTCGTCCGCTTTTTCCAGTTTTTTTATTTCAGGGAAATAGTTCGGAAAAAGAGTTTTTACCGCTTGATTAATAAGGTAGTAAGAAATCTGTTCAGCCCCTTCCTGTTCTCCTTCATACACCAATTCAATTTTACCGTTAATGGCAGAGATAATTCCTAGAAAATCTGCCATTCGAAGGCTGGTTTCAGTTTCTCCACTAAGCAGCATTCTTCGTTCGGCTGTAGAGCGTAAATTTTCGAAAGCGGTAATACTCATCCGTGCACTAACACCACTTTTGGCATCGACGTACTCGCTTTTACGGGCTTCAAAACTAATTTGTTCTAAAATATCTCGAGCCAATTCAGGGATGTGGATATTGGGAGTTTGAGCTTCAGCAGCCTGGGCTTCTTGTTTGGTAATTTGTTTCGCAATCTCTCGATTATGAGGATAATGGGTAAGGATTTGAGAACCAATCCGATCCTTTAAGGGGGTAACGATACTTCCGCGATTCGTATAGTCTTCGGGATTTGCTGTAAAGATCAACAGGGGTTGCACAGGAAAGCGCAGTTTAAACCCTCGGATTTGAATTTCCTTTTCCTGTAAAATTGAAAAAAGAGCCACTTGGATTCGTGCTTGTAAATCAGGCAACTCATTAAGAACAAAAATACAGCGATGGGCTCGGGGAATCATTCCAAAATGGATAACGCGTTCGTCCGCATAGGAAAGTTTGAGGTTAGAGGCTTTGATCGGGTCTACGTCTCCAATTAAATCCGCTACCGTTACATCTGGTGTAGCGAGTTTTTCATAAAACCGTTCGCTTTGATGGAGCCATGTTAGGGGTGTTTTGTCTCCTTTTTCTGCAAGGAGTGCTTTGGCTTCTCTACTGATTGGGTCTAAGGGATCGTCGTTGATTTCAGACCCTTCTACTACAGGAATCCACTCGTCCAATAATGAAGTTAATTGTCTGGCTAGACGGGTTTTTGCTTGTCCCCGCAAACCGAGTAAGTTCATGTTGTGGCCAGATAATAGGGCGCGTTCCACATCGGGGATGACGGTATTTTCATAGCCAATTAAGCCTTCAAAACTGGGTATTCCGTTGCGTAGTCGAGTTTTTAAATTGTCTGCGAGTTCTTGCTGTATGCTTTTGGGCTGGTAAGCTGTTTTCTTTAAATCCCCGAGGGTTTTGATGTTTTCTCTATTCATGGAATATTATTCTAAGCGTTTTTTTCTGTTTTTTTCATAGTCTTCAAAAATCATTTCTCCCAGTCCTTTTAATCCCGTAAAAAAGGCTTTCCCGCGGTTTGCTTCGGTAAATGTTCTAATGAATTTTTGCAAATAAGGATCTTGCGCAATCATGAAGGTGGTAATGGGAATATGTAATTTTTTGGCTTGACGTGCCATCGTGTAACATTTTTCTACGATCATTTCGTCCAGTCCTACACTGTTTTTGTAGTAGGTTCCGTCGGGCATTTTTAAGCAGCTGGGTTTACCATCGGTAATCATAAAAATCTGCTTGTTTGTATTTTTCTTTCGTCTCAGCAGGTCCATTGCCAACTCAAGTCCTGCTACGGTGTTGGTGTGATAGGGTCCCACCTCCAGATAGGGAAGGTCCTTCAATAAAATCTGGCGGGCATCATTGCCAAAAACCAGTATATCCAGAGTGTCTTTGGGGTAGCGGGTAGTAATCAGTTCCGCTAAGGCCATGGCTACTTTTTTGGCTGGGGTGATGCGATCTTCTCCATACAATATCATGCTGTGGCTGATGTCAATCATCAGTATGGTACTCATCTGTGTTTTGTAAAAGGAATCTTCGACCACCAAGTCTTGATCTTGAAGACTAAAATCGCCTTCAAGATTTCGAATTTGTGCATTTTTAATACTTTCAGTCATGGCTATTTTTTCAAGGGGATCCCCAAATTGATAGGACTTAAATTCCCCTGTACTTTCTTGGCCTGTTCCTGTGCTTTTGGTTTTGTGGTTTCCTGCGGCTGTTTTTTTAAGGTTTCCGAAAATTTGTTTGAGGGCGTATTCACGGAGTAGTTTTTCGGTTTTGGGGGTCAGCGTATAGCCTTCTCCTTGACCCTTCCCACTCGTGTCAGGTTTGGTTTGAATAAAGCCTTTTTGCTTTAAGTCTTCTATAAAATCCTCTAGGGTATAGGTCTCATCTGTGAGTTGGTATTCTTTGTCTAATTCTCTGAGCCAGTCAATGGCTTCTTCAAAATCCCCCGAAGTATGGGTAATCAATTCCTTAAAAATTTCAAACAGACGCTCGAAGGGTGTCTGTTCTTTTTTGACAAACTTGGAGAATTGTAAGCCAGTCTTTGGAAACGTAAATTTCATAGCACTCAAAAATAGGATTTTTTATACAAATGCACAGTTTCCTAAAAGGGTGAAAGGAAGCCTCTTTTAAGCTACTGCTTAAAAGTTCTTTTGGTGAGGTAAGTTGCTGAAGCCTTCATTCTTTGGTTGTAGGCAGCAAGTTTCCCATTTACCCTGAAAGAATTTTATGGGTATAGGTTTTAATAATTGCGCATTTTCCTTTATATTTGCGCACATTCTGAACGTAAAACCAGAGGAGACTTTAAGTCCCCTTTTTTTTTAGATGACATTTAAAGATCAAGTAAACGCCTTATTGCAGACTGCATTAGACAGCAGACCGGATTTATTTTTGATTGAATGTAAAATTTCAGGAGACCATCATATCAGCATCCTATTGGATGGAGATAAGGGGGTAAATTTACAGTCATGTGTTGAAGTAAGCAGACAAATTGAACACAATTTGGATCGAGAGGAACACGATTTTTCGCTCGAAGTTGCCTCGGCAGGGGTAGGAAGTCCACTTCAAAAAACAAGACAGTATGTTAAAAATTTAGGGCGTAAGCTTCGTGTGGAACGAGAAGCTGCTCCAACCCTGGAGGGCACATTGGTGGATGCTACAGATACTGATTTTACCCTTGAGTGGAAACAAAGAGAGCCCAAACCCGTAGGGAAAGGGAAAGTTACAGTTACAAAAAAAGAAACGCTCTCGTATGGCGAAATAAGCAGTGCGAAAGTATTAGTAAACTAGTTAATAGAAAGAAAAATGGAAAATTTAGCCTTAATTGATTCTTTTTCAGAATTTAAAGATGACAAGCTCATCGACCGAGTAACGCTGATGGTTATTCTTGAAGATGTTTTTAAAAACACCCTTCAAAGAAAGTTTGGGTCAGACGAAAATTTTGACATCATCATCAACCCAGACAAAGGAGATTTAGAGATTTGGAGAAATCGTGTAGTGGTTGAAGACGGAAAAGTTGAAGATTCGAATCAGGAGATTGCCTTGAGTGAAGCGCGAAAAATCGAGCCCGATTTTGAAGTAGGAGAAGATGTGTCTGAGGAAGTAAAGCTCGTTGATTTAGGAAGGCGATCAATTCAATACTTGCGCCAAAACTTAGTTGCCAAAATTTTTGAGCACGACAGTACGAATATATTTAAGCAGTTTAAGGACAGAGAAGGAGATCTGTACACTGCTGAAGTACATCATATTCGAAGTCGTGAAATAATTTTATTGGACGACGATGGAAATGAGATTATTTTGCCCAAAGACCGTCAGATTCCTAGTGACTTTTTTAGAAAAGGAGATAACGTAAGAGGAATTATTGAAACGGTTGAACTCAGAGGAAATAAGCCTAGAATTATTTTGTCTAGAACCTCTCCGAAGTTTTTAGAAAAATTATTTGAACAAGAGATTCCTGAAGTATTTGATGGACTTATAACCATAAAAAAAGCAGTAAGAATACCCGGCGAAAAAGCCAAAGTAGCGGTAGATTCCTACGACGATCGCATTGATCCAGTAGGAGCATGTGTCGGTATGAAAGGTTCCAGAATTCATGGTATTGTTAGAGAACTTGGTAATGAAAACATTGACGTAATCAACTACACCAACAACCTTCAACTTTTTATTTCAAGAGCTTTGAGTCCAGCGAAAGTAAACTCACTTAAAATAGACGAGGAAAACAAAAGGGTAGAGGTGATCTTAAATCCAGAAGAAGTTTCTAAAGCCATTGGAAAAGGAGGGACAAACATTCGTTTAGCGGGTAAGCTAACGGGTTATGAAATTGATGTGTTCCGTGAAGGAGTAGAGGAGGATATCGAATTGAAAGAGTTTAGCGATGAAATCGAACAGTGGATCATCGATGAATTTAAAAAAGTCGGTTTGGATACTGCAAAGAGCATTTTAGAACTAGATAAAGCAGACTTAATTAAAAGAACAGACCTTGAGGAAGAGACGGTTCAAGAGGTTTTACAAATATTGAAAGCAGAATTTGAAGAATAGACTGCAAAAATAATTCCTATTTTTGCAAATAGATACAATTATATGGCTGACCAACCCAGTGTTCGACTAAACAAAGTGTTAAGGGAATTAAACATTTCACTTGACCGTGCTGTTGAATTTCTGAATCAAAAAGGAATTGAAATTGATGCGCGTCCAACAACGAAAATCACAACAGAGGTGTACAACACACTTTTGGATGAATTTGAAACGGACAAATCCAAAAAAGTAGCCTCTCACGAGATCAGTGAGGAAAAGCGAAAAGAAAAGGAATCTTTGCGCATCATTCAGGAAAAGAAAGAGCAAGAACGTTTGGATCAAATAGCACAGCGAGAGGCGCTAAAAACGAATAAGGTAGCGCTTGAAAAGCCGAAGACCTTAGGCAAAATTGATCTAGATGCTCTGAACAAACCTGCCGCAGCAAAAAAAGAAGAACTACAGCCCGTTGCAGCTTCTGAGCCTGTAACTCCTGCTGTGACTGCCTCTGAGGAGGTAAAACCTGATGCTTCTGAGGCTGTATCTCAGCCAAAGGAAGCGAAGCCCTCGGAAACGGTTGAGGAGCTCCAAGCGGCAGAAAATGAGACCCTTAAAACGCAATATACTAAGCTGACTGGGCCCAAGAAAACAGGTCAGACCATCAACCTTGATGAGGTCAATAAAAAAGAAAAAACTGTCGAAGATGCCCGCAAGCGCAAGCGCAAGCGCATCAGTAAAGATGTCAAACCTGCGGCAAACAAAACGAAAAGTTCAGATCAAAGCCAAGCACGAAAAGGGAGAACCCAAACGGTAGTTAAAAAAGAAGAACCAAGCGAAGAAGAAGTTCAAAAGCAAATACGCGAGACTTTAGAAAAACTTCAAGGAAAATCGAACAAATCCAAAGGAGCTAAATACAGAAGAGATAAAAGGGTACAACACCGTCAGAAGTCGGAAGAAGAAATGGCCCAAATTGAAGCTGAAAGTAAAGTTTTAAGGGTTACTGAGTTTATTACCGTAGGGGAAGTGGCTACCATGATGAACATTACTTCCACAGAAATTATTTCTACCTGTATGAGCTTGGGGATCATGGTTACCATGAACCAACGACTCGATGCAGAGACCCTCAGCATCGTAGCAGACGAATTTGGTTATGAAGTTACTTTTGAAAAAGCTGAACTGGAAGAAAACATTGAAGATGTAGAGGATGCAGAAGAGGATTTGACTCCAAGAGCACCCATAGTAACCGTAATGGGACACGTGGACCACGGAAAAACGTCTTTGCTAGATTACATTCGGGAAGAAAATGTAATAGCAGGAGAATCTGGAGGAATCACCCAGCACATAGGGGCTTATGGAGTGACGCTTGATAATGGGGAAAAAATCACTTTTCTAGATACCCCCGGTCACGAAGCCTTTACCGCGATGAGGGCCCGAGGTGCTCAGGTTACGGACATTGCTATTATTGTAGTAGCTGCAGATGATGACATCATGCCGCAGACTAAGGAAGCCATCAGTCATGCGCAAGCCGCCGGTGTTCCCATTGTTTTTGCCATCAATAAAATCGATAAAGAAACTGCCAACCCAGAAAAAATTAAAGAAGCCCTTGCCGGGATGAATTTAATGGTAGAAGACTGGGGGGGTAAAGTTCAATCACATGATGTATCTGCCTTAAAAGGAACAGGAGTTAAGGAGTTGCTTGAAAAAGTTTTACTCGAAGCTGAATTATTGGAGCTCAAGGCCAATCCTAAAAGGGCAGCGAAAGGAACCGTAGTAGAAGCCTTTTTGGACAAAGGACGAGGCTATGTTTCGACCATACTCGTTCAGAACGGGACACTCAAAATGGGAGACTATCTCCTGGCTGGTAAACACAGCGGAAAAGTAAAAGCAATTTTTAATGAAAGAGGGGCAAATCTAAATGAAGCCCCACCTTCAACCCCCGTTTCTATATTAGGTCTTGACGGTGCCCCTCAAGCCGGAGATGCCTTTTATGTTTTAGAAGACGAAAGAGAAGCAAAACAAATTGCGGCCAAACGAACACAATTGCTGAGAGAACAAAGCGTTCGTACGCAGCGACACATTACGTTAGACGAAATAGGAAGAAGAATTGCCTTAGGGGAATTTAAAGAACTCAATATCATTCTCAAGGGAGATGTGGATGGTTCTGTGGAGGCTTTAACAGATTCTCTACAAAAACTATCTACGGGAGAAATAGAAATCAACATCATTCACAAAGGAGTGGGAGCCATTACAGAGTCTGACGTCCTTTTAGCTTCTGCCTCTGATGCTATTGTAATTGGATTTAACGTAAGGCCCATGGGTAACGCCCGAGCCATAGCGGACAAAGAAGAAATCGATATCCGTTCTTATTCCATCATTTACGATGCCATCAATGACATTAAAGATGCGATGGAAGGAATGCTTTCTCCAGAAATGCGTGAAGAGATCACAGGAAATGCGGAGATCAGAGAAACTTTCAAAATTTCGAAAATAGGTACCATTGCTGGTTGTATGGTTACTACAGGAAAAATTTACAGAAACTCGGGCATTCGAATTATCCGCGAAGGGGTGGTGGTCTTTACAGGAGAATTAACTTCCCTCAAACGATTCAAGGACGATGTCAAAGAAGTCGCCAAAGGATACGACTGTGGTTTGCAAGTAAAAAATTACAACGATATCAAAGTAGGGGACGTCCTCGAATGTTTCCAAGAAGTCGCCGTTAAAAAATCACTCTAAAGATTCCGTTTTTCGTGTCAGTAAAAAAGCTGAAGGAAACGCTTTTTTTACGGTATCAAGTGTTTTAAGGCCTCGTATTTTATCTTTAAAACGACCCGCCTGCACCTTGTAATTTGGAGTTTCAAAACTCAGCTCTACAGCCAGATGGGGAAAAGTTTCTTGAGCGCTTTCAAGCGTGGTTGTTGCAGTTTCAAGATTTCCGTAATACAGTTGCAGTGTAAAGTATTCATGGGCATAACGCTCCCGATCTAGCGCTATTTTTTTAGCGACTAAACTGTCCAATTTCGGATCTTGTTTAACGTTCAATTTTGAGCTTTGCGAAAAACTCAGCGAACAGCTGCAGAGCATTATCACTAAAATTAAGGGTTTACAAGAGAAATTTTTCATACTGCAAAAGAACAATTTTTTTCTTTTCAAGCCATGTTTTTTTAACAAATCTGACTTGTTATTTAGAATCGTTATAAATTATTAAAATCTTGTTTTATTGGTATTTTAAAAGTTTGCTATGACTTAAATTTGTGCTGGATTTTAGAACAAAACTTTGGACATACAAACACGTTTACTTGAAAGAATAAAGATCAAGGAAAATCTTAAATTTCTTTATCCGGTCTTAATCATTTTAGTCAGTTTTTTCTCTTCATTTGATGCCATTGCGCAAGACGATGCAGCCATTCAAGCAGGAAAAAAATTATTTAACGCAAATTGTGCAGCTTGTCACAAGCTGAATAAGAGAGCTGTGGGTCCAGCCCTACAAGGTGTCTCTGCAAAGTACGACAAAGAGTGGTTGTACGCTTGGATCAATAACAGCACGGCCATGGTAAAATCAGGCGATGCTCAAGCAGTTGCTATTTACGAAGAATACAACGGGTCTGTTATGACCTCTTTTCCTCAACTTTCCAATGAGGATATCGATAACATTATTGCTTACACCGATTACGTTCCGNCAGCTCCGGCTGCCGCTGCTGTCGTTGCAGGATCGGATGCTGCACAATCAGGAGCTTCAAATTTGAGCAACAACCTTATTTTAGGTGCCCTGATACTGGTATTCCTCATCCTTATCGTGATGTTGTTTTTGGTGCAAAAAACACTTTTGCGCATAGCCGCTGCAAGTGGTGTTGAGATTACTCCCAAAGAGAAACCCAAACGTACACCCCTTTGGCTTGCCTTTGTTCAAAATCAATTTTTAGTCATGGTGAGCGTTATTCTCTTGCTTTTGAGTAGTGCTTATTTTGTGTACGGTTATTTTATGCAAGTGGGCGTAGATCAGGGATACATGCCTGTTCAGCCGATCCACTATTCCCACAAAATCCATGCGGGAGCAAATCAAATAGAATGTAAGTATTGTCACTCCTCTGCACGGGTTTCCAAGCATTCAGGAATTCCTTCCTTAAATGTGTGTATGAATTGTCACCGAAATATTGCAGAATACAACGGCGAGGAAGATATAGAAAACGGCTACACTAAAGATTTTTATACCAAGGAGATCAAAAAATTATACGCTGCTGTAGGGTGGGACGAAACCAATCAGCAATACACGGGAGAAACTCAACCTGTGAAGTGGGTTCGAATTCACAACCTCCCTGACTTTGTATATTTTAATCACGCTCAACACGTAGAAGTAGGTGAAATTGCTTGTCAGACGTGTCACGGTCCTGTGGAAGAAATGGAAATCATGTACCAATATTCTCCTTTAACCATGGGATGGTGTATCAATTGCCATCGTGAAACCAATGTGAAGGTGGAAAGCAACGAATATTACGCCAAAATACATGAAGCGCTTTCTAAAAAGTACGGTGTAGAAAAATTAACAGTTGCCCAAATGGGTGGACTTGAATGTGGAAAATGTCACTATTAAAAGGCGATCAATAAAAGCATATGGCATCAAATAAAACGTATTGGAAAAATATTGCTCAGTTAGACCCTTCTGATGAGGTAGTTCAGAAATTGGAGCAAAACGAATTTGTTTCCAAGCTTCCTGAAGATTTTTTAAGTGATGAAAGAACCTTAGAGGAGAGTAATACCTCACGCAGGGATTTCTTAAAATATGTAGGTTTTAGTACAGCAGCAGCTACCCTTGCCGCTTGTGAAGGACCGGTCATCAAATCCGTTCCCTACGTGGTTCAACCCGAACAGATCAGACCTGGCGTTGCCAATTATTACGCTACTACCCTGGCTGATGGTTTTGACTTTGGAAGTGTTCTGATTAAAACAAGAGAAGGAAGGCCCATCAAGGTTGAAAGTAACCCGGAGGCCCCGACCCTAGGAATTGCCAATGCAAGAATGCATGCTTCCGTACTCTCACTTTACGATACCTTGCGTTTACAAGGGCCTATGGCAAATGGAGAAGATGTTTCTTGGGATGATTTTTACCTTCAAGCGGGAGCCATGCTTAAAGCTTTGGCCGCAACGGACAAACAAATCATATTGTTAACGCCTACATTGCCAAGTCCAACTACCCAAAAAATCATTGCTGATTTTGTTGCTACTTACCCGAATGTACGCCCAGTTGTGTATGATACCGTTTCCTCTGATGCTGCTTTAAATGCTTTTGAAACGTATTACGGGCAAAGAGCCTTAGCGGACTACGATTTTTCCAAAGCAAAAACGATAGTTTCTGTAGCTGCAGATTTCTTAGGAGATTGGCAAGGAGGGGGCTATGCTAAAGGCTATGCTGTATCTAAAACACCTCATGGTCATCACGGAAAAGCGGAAATGGCAAAGCATTTTCACTTCGAATCCAATATGTCACTGACGGGAGCAAACGCAGATCATCGCGTACCCTGTACTCCAGCCGATCAAAAAAACATTATAGCTTACATCTACGACCATATAGTCAGAGGATCTTCAGGAAAATTAACTCCCGAACTCCAAGCAGTTGCAGATAAAGCAGTAGCCGCTTTACAAAATTCAGGTGCTCAGGGCGTCTTAGTTTCTGGGCTAGACGACGATATTGCGCAAGCAGCCGTATTAGCAGTAAATGCTCAATTAAAAAGCGAAGCCTTTCAACCCGAACAGCCTAAATTGATCCGCCAAGGAAACGCCAAAGAAGTTCAAGCAGCCCTTAATGCGATTGAGGCGGGAAGTGTTAGTGGTTTGATTGCTGTTGGAGTGAATCCCGTATTTACTTCTGCCCAAGGGCAACAACTTGCTGAAGCTATCCGAAAACTTGAATTTTCACTCAGTTTTACTTCAAAGATAGATGAAACAGCTGCCGTTTCTCAATTTGTTGCAGCAACTCCTCACTACTTAGAATCTTGGGGAGATTACGAATTAAAATCAGGTCATTTTGCATTAGCTCAGCCTACCATTCGACCTTTATTTGACACCCAACAATTTCAAGATGTGTTGCTCAGACTTTCGGGTAAAAACGCTAAGTTTTACGACGAAATAAAAGCTCATTGGAACGCCTCTATTTTAGGAACTAGCTCATGGAGTAAAGCGCTGCATGACGGCTATTTTTCCGTTGAAAGTTCAGTTGGCCTTCCGTCAGCAGATTTTTCTGGATTAAATGTAAGCTCCTTGCGATCAGCTACTTCAGAGGGGATGAGCTTGGTATTGTATACTAAAGTAGGGATGGGAGATGGACAACAAGCCAACAACCCTTGGCTGCAAGAATTCCCTGATCCGATTACTCGAGTGAGTTGGGACAACTACCTTACCGTATCTATGCGGGATGCAAATGCTCTTGGATTAAAAAATACAAATACGGCAAATGGGGCCTTAAACGGAAGTTATGCAAATGTAACCGTAGGTTCTCAGACCTTAAAAGTACCGGTTATTGTTCAACCCGGACAAGCAGATGGAACAGTAGGACTTTCTTTTGGCTACGGTGCGCGTAGGGGACTTAAAGCCGAAATGCAAACAGGAGTCAACGCCTACACTTTGTACAAAAATTTTAATCGCGTACAAAAGGTTGAGGTAAAGCTAGCCAGTGGTGAACATGAATTTGCCTGTGTGCAGCTACACAATACCTTGATGGGACGTGGTGATATTGTCAAAGAAACCACCCTTGAAATTTTCAATACAAAAGACAAGTCCCATTGGAATCCGATGCCTCAGGTTTCCAAAAACCACATTGAATTCGACGTTACTTCCCCAGAAGTAGACTTGTGGCAAGAGTTTGACAGAAGTATCGGCCACCATTTTACCCTTTCCATAGATCTAACCTCGTGTACGGGTTGTGGGGCTTGTGTAGTCGCTTGTCATGCTGAAAACAACGTACCCGTGGTAGGAAAGCGTGAGGTACGTAAATCAAGAGATATGCATTGGTTGCGTATTGACCGATATTACTCTTCTGCTTCTACCTTTGATGGAGATAATGAAACCAAGGAGGGTATTTCAGGAATCGGAGATTCCTTAAACACCTTTGGAGAAATGGAGCAAGCAGCGGCCAATCCGCAGGTTGCCTTCCAACCTGTAATGTGTCAGCACTGTAATCACGCACCTTGTGAAACGGTTTGTCCTGTGGCAGCTACTTCACACGGAAGACAAGGTCAAAACCACATGGCCTATAACCGCTGTGTCGGAACCCGTTATTGTGCCAACAACTGCCCTTATAAAGTGCGCCGATTCAACTGGTTCTTGTACAATAAAAATGACGAGTTTGATTACCACATGAACAACGATTTAGGTCGTATGGTATTGAATCCTGATGTAGTGGTTCGTTCGAGAGGAGTAATGGAAAAATGTTCGATGTGTATACAAATGACACAAAAAACAATTTTAGACGCCAAACTCAAAGGAGAAGAAATTAAAGACGGGACCTTCCAAACCGCTTGCTCTAATGCTTGTACCACAGGAGCTATGGTGTTTGGAGACCTAAACGATAAAGAAAGTAAAGTAGCTGCATTGCACCAAGACGACCGTATGTACCATTTATTGGAACATGTTGGAACAAAACCCAATGTAATGTATCAAGTAAAAGTTAGAAATACCGACGAGGTATAATTTAGAAATAAAGACCTATGGCATCGCATTACGAAGCACCTATTAGAAAACCACTGGTAACAGGAGACAAATCCTACCACGATGTTACTGTAGATGTGGCTGCACCCGTAGAAGGGGCGGCAAACAAACAGTGGTGGATTGTTTTTGGTATTGCATTGACTGCCTTTTTATGGGGAGTTGGATCTATCATATATACCATATCTACCGGAATCGGAACCTGGGGATTGAACAAGACGGTAGGTTGGGCATGGGACATCACCAACTTTGTTTGGTGGGTAGGTATTGGTCACGCTGGAACTCTTATCTCTGCCGTACTTTTATTGTTTAGACAAAAATGGCGTATGGCGATTAACCGTTCTGCTGAGGCCATGACTATTTTTTCCGTGATTCAAGCAGGACTTTTCCCTATCATCCATATGGGAAGACCTTGGCTGGCCTATTGGGTACTTCCGATTCCAAACGGATTTGGTTCCCTTTGGGTAAACTTTAACTCGCCTTTACTTTGGGATGTATTCGCTATCTCAACTTATTTATCCGTTTCTCTTGTATTCTGGTGGACGGGATTACTTCCTGATTTTGCCATGATTCGAGATCGTGCCCTATTGCCTTTTCAGAAAAAAATATACAGCTTATTGAGTTTCGGATGGTCGGGTAGAGCAAAAGATTGGCAACGTTTTGAGGAAGTGTCCCTGGTTTTAGCTGGTTTGGCTACACCGCTTGTACTTTCTGTACATACCATCGTATCCTTTGACTTTGCTACTTCGGTTATTCCCGGTTGGCATACCACCATTTTTCCACCCTACTTCGTTGCTGGGGCCATTTTCTCTGGTTTTGCTATGGTAAATACGCTGTTGATTATCATGCGTAAGGTGTCCAATTTGGAAAATTACATTACTGTTCAGCATATTGAATTGATGAACATCGTCATCATGATTACGGGTTCCATCGTGGGAGTAGCCTATATTACGGAACTCTTTATCGCTTGGTATTCTGGAGTAGAATACGAACAGTATGCATTTTTAAATAGAGCTACAGGACCTTATTGGTGGGCTTACTGGTCCATGATGACCTGTAATGTGTTTTCGCCTCAGTTCATGTGGTTTAAAAAGTTAAGAACAAGCATCATGTTCTCCTTCATCATTTCCATCGTTGTAAACATTGGAATGTGGTTTGAACGTTTTGTAATTATAGTAACTTCATTGCACCGAGATTACTTGCCTTCTTCATGGACGATGTTCTCTCCTACTTTTGTAGATATAGGGATATTCATCGGAACCATAGGATTCTTCTTTGTGCTATTCTTATTGTATGCAAGAACTTTCCCTGTGATAGCTCAGGCTGAAGTAAAAACAATATTAAAATCTTCTGGAGAGAAGTATAAAAAATTAAGAGACGGTAAATCATGAGTGATAAAGTAGTACATGCCCTTTACGACGACGACGATGTACTTTTAAGTGCTGTCAAAATGATTCGTTCTGAGAAGCATCATATCGAAGAAGTCTATACCCCATTTCCTGTTCACGGACTCGATAAGGCCCTTGGACTTGAAGATACTCGTATCGCCATTATGGCCTTTATTTACGGTTGTATTGGTTTGTGCGTAGCCGTAGCCATGATGAATTTTATCATGATAGAAGATTGGCCTCAAAATATCGGAGGAAAGCCCAGTTTTTCTTATTTAGAAAACATGCCCGCTTTTGTGCCCATCATGTTTGAGATGACCGTATTTTTTGCAGCGCACTTGATGGTTATTACTTTTTACATGAGAAGTAAACTGTGGCCCTTTAAAAAAGCTGAAAACCCGAATCCCTTAACTACAGACGATAAATTTCTTGTAGAAATCGGTATTCACGACAACGAAAAAGAACTTCAAACCCTCTTAAAAAAGTCGGGAGCTGTTGAGGTTTCAATAATAGAAAAGTCAGAATAGATGAATTACAAAGGTCTTTTAATAGGTGTTATTGCTGCGTTGGGAATGCAATCCTGTTTTGATCCAGCAAAACCCAATTACCAGTATTTTCCTAATATGTATGAACCTGTTGGCTATGAAACTTATGCTGACACGCAAGCTTTCGCTAATGGAATTGAAGCCCAAATTCCGGTAGAGGGCTCTGTTGCCAGAGGATGGGAACCTTATGATTATCCCAACACGAATGAAGGTTACGAAGCAGCCAAA
>JALQVM010000001.1:21767-28857 GCA_023263685.1 Flavobacteriaceae bacterium
AGCGGAGTTGATTTCACCCCTTGCACTTTCCGAAGAAAACGGAGCCAAGGGTAAAGAACTTTATGGAATTTATTGTGCTGTATGCCATGGAACTAAAGGAGATGGACAAGGAATTTTAATGACAAGAGAAAAATTCCTCGGTGTTCCAAGTTATGCAGATAGAGAAATTACACCCGGAAGCATTTACCACGTATTGATGTACGGAAAAAATGCCATGGGGTCTCATGCCGGTCAGGTCAACGCCAAAGAGCGCTGGCAAATCGCACAGCACGTGATGGAATTAAGAAACACCTTAGTCAAATAACAACAAGGAAGAGAAATGATGTATACCTTTCCAAACAAACTTAGAAATTTAGCCATCGTATTTATGGCGGTTGGTTTAATAGGCCTAGTTTACGGGTTTATTTCTGCACCAACAACCGTAGCAGAAGCTAAAGCTATAGTCGCCGCAAATCATGGAGAGGGACACGGAACCACGCATGAGACTGCTCCCGCATCTCATGGTGCCGATGCCTCTCATGCTGAAGTAAGTGAGCATGCAGCTGATGCTACCCACGATGCGGAACACGATGAGCATGTGTTTCATCAGTTAAGCAACAAACCCTGGGCCGCTTTGTATGTTGCCGCTTTCTTTTTCTTTATGATTTCCTTAGGGGTGTTGGCTTTTTATGCCATACAGCGTGCCGCTCAAGCCGGTTGGTCTCCCGTACTTTATCGCGTGATGGAGGGAATAACGGCTTATCTACTCCCAGGGGGGATTATAGTGATTGTAATTTTAGGACTTTCGGGTATGCATTTAAATCATTTGTTTATCTGGATGGATCCAGAAGTTGTCGCTCACGACAAATTAATCGCAGGAAAAACAGGTTTCTTAAACGTACCATTTTTCCTAACCCGAGCGGTGATCTTTTTGTCAGGATGGTCACTGTACCGTTACTTTTCTCGTAAATTTTCTTTGGCACAAGATCAGGCGAATGATATTTCCAATCACAAAAAGAATTTTAGAATTTCTGCGGCTTTCCTAGTATTCTATATCGTTACCGAATCCATCATGTCTTGGGATTGGGTGATGTCCATTGATCCACACTGGTTCAGTACCTTGTTTGGATGGTATGTTTTTGCCAGTATGTTTGTATCTGGGATTACAACAATTGCTCTAGTTACCATTTATTTAAAATCAAAAGGATATCTAGAGTTTGTCAACGACAGTCATATCCACGACCTTGGAAAATTCATGTTTGGAATCAGTGTATTTTGGACGTATTTATGGTTTTCTCAGTTTATGTTAATATGGTATTCGAATATCCCTGAAGAAGTGACCTATTTCATTACCCGTATTGAAGATTACAACCTTCCCTTTTTCGGAATGTTGGTTATGAACTTTATTTTCCCTCTTCTCATTTTAATGAATAGCGACTACAAACGGATAAACTACTTTATCGTGATGGCTGGAATCGTTATTATTTTAGGACACTATATGGATGTGTTTAATATGATAATGCCTTCTGCCGTTGGTGACCAATGGTTCATTGGTTCTGCGGAGATCGGAGGATTTTTATTCTTCCTGGGTCTGTTCATATTTATTGTATTTAAAGAATTAACAAAAGCTCCTTTGCTTGCTAAAGGGGATCCTTATATGGGAGAGAGTGAACGCTTTCATTATTAAAATTAATCGAAAAGATAAATGAATATATTTTTGATACTTTCTGTACTTGTTTTGATAGCCATCTCAATTTGGCAAATCACCAAGATTTTTGAATTGTCTCAGGCAAAGAAAGTCAACACTCAAGTAGCTAACGATTCGGATAACAATCTTAACGGTAAACTCATGTTTGCCTTTTTGATTTTTATTTATGGAATCACCATCTTTTCGTTTTGGGCATACGGCGATGTGCTTTTGCCAAATTCAGCTTCTGAACACGGAGCGGATTACGACAATTTGATGTGGATTTCATTCGCCATTATTTTCTTTGTTCAAACCATTACACAAGCCTTATTACACTACTTCTCTTATAAGTATAGAGGAGAAAAAGGGAAAAAAGCCCTATTCTACGCGGATAATGATAAACTTGAGATGATTTGGACCATCATTCCCGTCATTACCTTAGCAGGACTCATTTTATACGGACTTTACACTTGGACCGACATCATGACGGTGGAAGAAAATGAAGAAGCCTTAGTGGTAGAGCTTTATGCACAGCAATTTAATTGGAAAGCTCGATATGCTGGGGAAGACGGAGTGCTGGGAGATGCAAATGTTCGTTTTCTTCAGGATTTTGAAGGAAGAAATCTTGTTGGAATTGACGCCACTGACCCCAACGGATTTGATGATGTAGTGGTTCAAGAATTGCATTTGCCTGTAGGGAGGGAAGTAATTTTCAAGATGCGTTCACAAGATGTGTTGCATTCCGCTTACATGCCTCATTTCAGAGCACAGATGAACTGTGTACCTGGAATGATTACGGAGTTTGCTTTTACACCTAATAAAACTACCGAGGAAATGCGTCAAGATCCTGACGTAAGGGCCAAGGTAAAAAAGATCAATAAAATTAGAGTTGAAAAGAGTAAAGAGCTGGTTGCTAGTGGAGATACGGCGCTAGATCCTTATGAATTTGATTTTCTTTTACTTTGTAATAAAATTTGTGGTGCATCGCATTATAATATGCAGATGAAAATCATCGTAGAAACAGAACAAGAATTTGAAGCATGGATGAACAGCCAGCAAACATTTGCAGAAGTTATCCAATAATTAAAAATTTAAAATAAAGATTATGTCAACAGCAGAAGTACATACAGAGGAGGACCACGGACATCATCACAAAGAAACATTTGTAACGAAATACATCTTTAGTCAAGACCACAAGATGATTTCTAAGCAGTACTTGATTACAGGTCTGTTTATGGGAATTATTGGGATTGCTATGTCACTTTTATTCCGTTTACAATTGGCTTGGCCAGAACAACCTTTTGGAATTTTTGAAGTTCTCTTAGGTAAATGGGCTCCTGATGGAGTAATGGACCCCAATGTTTATTTAGCCTTGGTTACCATTCACGGAACCATCATGGTCTTTTTTGTATTGACTGCTGGATTAAGCGGTACGTTTAGTAACCTATTGATTCCCTTGCAGATTGGAGCACGCGATATGGCTTCAGGTTTGCTTAACATGATTTCTTTTTGGTTGTTTTTCTTGTCCAGTGTCATCATGGTTCTGTCCTTATTTGTGGAAGCGGGACCTGCCGCAGCAGGGTGGACCATCTACCCACCTTTGAGTGCATTGCCTCAGGCACAGCCGGGTTCTGGGACAGGAATGACTCTATGGTTGGTTTCTATGGCAATCTTTATTGCCTCTTCTTTATTGGGATCATTGAACTATATCGTAACCGTCATTAACCTGAGAACAAAGGGAATGAGTATGACGCGTTTGCCTTTGACTATTTGGGCATTCTTTGTTACCGCAATCATCGGGGTGGTATCCTTTCCGGTATTGTTATCCGCTGCCTTACTCCTTATTATGGATCGAAGCTTTGGAACCTCGTTCTTTTTATCCGATATATTTATTCAAGGAGAGGTGTTGCATTACCAAGGGGGATCACCCGTACTTTACGAACACCTTTTCTGGTTTTTAGGGCATCCAGAAGTATATATTGTACTCTTGCCTGCTTTAGGAATTACATCTGAAATTATTGCTACAAACGCAAGAAAACCCATTTTTGGCTATCGTGCCATGGTCGCATCTATTTTGGCAATTGCTTTTTTATCAACCATCGTTTGGGGACACCATATGTTTATTTCAGGGATGAATCCGTTTTTGGGCTCTGTATTTACATTTACCACTTTGTTGATTGCAATTCCTTCGGCGGTAAAAGCCTTTAATTACATTACTACCCTTTGGAAAGGGAACCTTCAGTTGAATCCAGCGATGTTGTTTTCTATTGGTTTGGTTTCCACCTTTATTACGGGAGGTTTGACCGGAATTATTTTAGGAGACAGTACATTAGACATCAATGTACACGACACCTATTTTGTGGTAGCTCACTTTCACCTCGTGATGGGTATCTCTGCACTGTATGGATTGTTTGCGGGAGTCTACCATTGGTTCCCTAAAATGTTCGGACGTATGCTGAATAAAAATTTAGGGTATGTGCATTTTTGGGTAACTGCCGTTTGTGCATACGGCGTCTTTTTCCCCATGCACTTTATTGGAATGGCAGGACTTCCCAGAAGATATTACACCAATACGGCATTCCCTTATTTTGACGACCTTGCCGACATCAATGTATTGATTACCGCTTTTGCACTGATTGCAGGAGCAGCACAGCTCGTATTCTTATACAATTTTATCCACAGTATGTTTTACGGTAAAGAAACTGTCCAAAATCCATGGAAATCCAACACACTCGAATGGACAGCTCCTATTAAACACATACACGGAAATTGGGAAGGGGCAATTCCTCATGTACACCGTTGGGCGTACGACTATTCAAAGCCAGGGCATAAGGAAGATTTTGTTCCGCAACACATCCCCTTAAAAAAAGGAGAAGAAGAACTCCAACACTAAAACTAAACAATTGAATTAAACGACAAAATCCAGCCTTTCGGTTGGGTTTTTGTTTTATAAAGACAAATTTTAGCAAACCCTTATCTGGGAGATCAAATACTGAAAGAAAGGATTATCTTTGGTCTAATGAACGAATATTTAGATCCCACAGACGACCAATTTTCCCCTGAAGAGCAGGACATTGACCGTGCCCTCCGTCCGTTAAAATTTGACGATTTTGCAGGACAGGAGGCCATACTCGAAAACCTCAAGGTGTTTGTGCTGGCTGCTAAGCAGCGCGGAGAAGCCTTGGATCATACCTTGTTTCACGGTCCTCCGGGTCTTGGAAAGACCACTTTGGCTCATATTTTAGCAAATGAACTTGAGGTCGGCATTAAAATGACTTCTGGACCCGTACTGGATAAGCCTGGAGATTTGGCGGGTTTATTGACCAACTTACAAGCACAAGATATTTTATTTATAGATGAAATTCATCGATTGAGTCCCATAGTGGAGGAATACCTGTATTCTGCCATGGAGGACTATAAGATCGACATCATGATCGAATCTGGACCCAATGCAAGAACGGTACAAATCAATTTAGAACCCTTTACCTTGGTGGGTGCCACCACCCGATCAGGCTTGCTTACCGCGCCCATGCGTGCTCGGTTTGGGATCAGTAACCGACTGCAATATTATTCCACTGAATTATTGTCTACCATCGTAAGTAGAAGTGCAGCTATCCTCAATGTATCCATCACAGAGGATGCGGCTATCGAAATTGCAGGGAGAAGTCGAGGTACGCCAAGAATATCCAATGGGCTTTTAAGACGAGTACGTGATTTTGCACAAATCAAAGGCAACGGATCGATTGATATTGAAATTACTCAATTCGCTTTACAAGCGCTGCAAGTAGATGCCCACGGTTTGGATGAAATGGACAACAAAATTTTGTCCACTCTGATCGATAAATTCAAAGGAGGCCCAGTAGGCATTACCACCCTTGCTACTGCGGTTTCTGAAAATGCAGAAACCATAGAAGAGGTATACGAACCTTTTTTGATTCAACAGGGCTTTATCGTTCGAACCCCTCGAGGTAGAGAAGTTACCACCAGAGCCTATACCCATTTAGGTAGAATAAAAAACAATCAGGAAGGTTTATTTTAAACGGCATACTCATGAGTCTAAAATCAGAGTACAGTGCCAAAATAAAATCAGCTGCCCATGCATTGGGTTTTCTTTCTTGTGGAATAGCAAAAGCAGATTTTTTAGAAGAGGAAGCCCCCCGATTGGAGCAGTGGCTCAGGCAGTCCCATCATGGAAGTATGGGTTATATGGAGCGTCATTTTGATAAAAGATTGGATCCGAGACGACTGGTGCCTGGAGCTAAAAGCGTGGTCTCATTATTGCTGAATTACCATACCGATAAAACCCAAGTAGATCCCAAAGCACCGAAAATTTCGACTTATGCCTACGGAACTGACTACCATTTTGTCCTAAAAGAAAAACTCAAAAAATTGATGCAACTCATTCACACGGAAATTGGGGAAGTGAATGGAAGAGTTTTTGTTGATTCTGCACCCGTCATGGACAAGGCTTGGGCAGCAAAAAGTGGCTTGGGATGGATAGGGAAAAACACCAATTTAATTTCTAAAAAAATGGGATCCTTTTTCTTTATTGCTGAGTTGATCATCGATTTAGAGTTAGACTACGATAGCCCTACCACAGATCATTGCGGCAGCTGTACGGCTTGCATAGACGCCTGTCCTACAGAAGCCCTGCACCAACCCTATCAAATTGATGGGAGTAAGTGTATTTCCTATTTGACCATTGAGCTTAAAGACAATAGTCCCACTGAGTTTAAGGGAAAAATGGACAACTGGGCTTTTGGATGTGATGTTTGCCAAACGGTTTGCCCTTGGAATCGGTTTGCAAGCCCACACAACGAACCTGCCTTCGAGGCTCATGAAGACTTATTAGGTCTTACAAATAGGGAGTGGCAAGAAATGACTTCAGAGGTTTTTACTACCCTATTTAAAAACAGTGCAGTAAAAAGAACCCAATTTGAAGGCCTTAAAAGAAATATCAAATTTTTGTCTTCCTAATTAGAATTTGCTCTTGTTGATTTCTTAAGCTAAAAGAATCAAAAGTAAAAGTTTCCAAAGACCGGGGGCATTCTCGAATTAAGCTTGAGTTACTTTCAAAAAATAATATTGAAATTTACTCATTTAGTTAAAAATAGTACTTTTACCCAATATCAATTTTTTGAATCATTATCAAAAATAGAGACGTGTTGAAAACCGCTCACTTCCTTAATCAAACCCAAAAGAACAGTAATGTTTAGAAAAATGAAACCAATTTTTTATGTTGTTTTAGCCCTACTTGCTGTAGGATGTTCAGGTGAACAAAATACAGCCTATCTCGAAAAGGTCAACGATCCAGAACTGTTTCAAGATGCCATGCAAAATCTTACAGATATTGTGGTGTATGATATTTTTTCACCACCCGTAGCCTCGCGAGTATACCTTTACCCCAGTATTGCTGCCTACGAA
>JALQVM010000001.1:28867-48359 GCA_023263685.1 Flavobacteriaceae bacterium
ATACAACTCCCTTCAGGGTCAAGTTAAAGACCTTAGCTCAATACCTAATCCTTCCGATGAAAATGTGGAGTACCATCTAGCGTCCGTATTCGCCTTTAATGCCGTAGGAAAGGCGCTCATTTTTTCTGAAGATAAAATGGAGACTTTTCAAGAGTCACTCAAGGTAAAATTAGAAGAATTTGAGGTCCCTACTCGTGTTGTTAGGGCTTCACAGAAATACGGTGAGGAGGTCGCTGCCTTTGTTTTAGATTGGGCCTCCAAAGACATGTACAATCAAACCCGTACCTATCCAAAATACACCATACAAGAGGAAGATCGTTTTTGGAAACCCACCCCTCCCGATTATATGGACGGTATTGAACCCCATTGGAAAGAGATTCGAACCCTAGTGATTGATTCATCAAATCAATTTGCACCTAAAGATCCCTTGCCTTTTGATTTAACCGAGGGCAGTCCTTTTCAGAAACAATTGATGCAAGTTTTTGAGGTGACCAACCAATTGAATGAAGAACAACTTGAAATTGCTAAATTTTGGGATTGCAATCCCTATGTAACCCATCACAGGGGGCATGCCATGTTTGCTACGAAAAAAATTACGCCTGGAGGACATTGGATTGGAATTACTGCCGTGGCGACAAGACAAGCCAAAAGCACCTTTGATGAAACAGTAAATGCATATGCCAATGTTTCAATTGCCCTTTTCGATGCATTCATCAGTTGCTGGGATGAAAAATGGAACACCTTGGTGGTGCGCCCCGAGACCTTGATCAACCAATTTTATGACGAGGAATGGTTGCCCCTCTTACAGACCCCTCCCTTCCCTGAATACACCAGCGGGCATTCAGTGATTTCAAGAGCAGCGGCAGTGATATTAACGGATTTATTTGGGGAAAACTTTGCGTTTACTGACACTACAGAACTCTTATACGGGCTTCCTGTGCGAGAATACAACTCCTTTATACACGCTTCTGAAGAAGCAGCAATTTCTAGACTTTATGGTGGAATTCATTACATGATGGCCATTGAGGAGGGAGTGAAGCAAGGAGGTGCAGTAGGGGATTATATCGTCGATCAAATACAAACCCTGAAGCCAACCCCGGTATCAAATTAAATTTATGGAAAAAAAGCGTCTCAATTTTTGGCAAATCTTAACAATGAATTTTGGATTTTTTGGAGTCCAGTTCAGTTTTGGATTGCAACAGAGCAATATGAGTGCCATTTACAAATATTTAGGCGCTGAAGAAGCAGAATTACCTTTATTGTGGCTGGCAGGTCCCGTTACGGGTCTGATCGTTCAACCCATCATCGGAGCCATTAGCGACGGTACGTGGTCTCCGAAATTGGGTCGTAGAAAACCTTTTTTTCTTATCGGAGCCTTAGTTGCCAGTGTCAGTTTGATTTTTATGCCCTATTCAAGCTCTATTTGGATGGCGGCAGGCTTACTCTGGATATTAGACGCAGCCAATAATGTGGCATTAGAGCCCTACCGTGCATTTATTTCAGACAAGCTCCCAGAAAAGCAGTATTCTTTTGGATTTTTAGTGCAAAGTTTTTTTACAGGCTTAGGGACTACCCTGGCCAATTTTACTCCTGCAATATTAGTATCCTTTGGGGTATTAGCCCTTTCTGATAAAATGGATAATGGGATTCCGGTATCGACCTATTGGGCTTTTGGTATAGGGGCTGCAGCTTCTATCATTACCATATTGATATCCGTTTTGACCACTTCAGAATATCCTCCTAGCCCAAAGGAATTGGAGGAAATTAAAAAGTCCAAAGAGGAAGGAAATGTAATTTCGAGAACAATCCAAGACATCGTTGAAGCATTTAAGGTAATGCCTTTGCCTATGAAACAACTGATTCCTGTCATGTTTTTTCCTTGGTATGCGATGTTTTGTTATTGGCAATACCTTACCTCTGCCTTATCCCTTTCTTTATACGATACATTGGATCAAAATACCGTTTATTTCAATCAGGCTCAATTACTCACGGGGAATTTAAATGGAACCTACAACATTATATGTTTTGCAATTGCTTTTGCACTTATTCCCATTGCCAGAAAGTTGGGCGCTCAGCGGCTGCATTTTATCAGCCTTTCCCTGGGAGGAGTAGCCTTACTCTGCATGCCTTTTCTTAATGATACTACCGTCTTGTTTACCCTGCCCATTGGCAGTGGAATCGTCGTTTCACAAATCTATTTATTTTCCTTTGGACTCGGAATTACTTGGGCTTCCATGATGGCAATGCCTTATGAGATGCTTGCGGCGTCTATACCTAAGGGTAAAACGGGAGTATATATGGGAATTTTTAATATGTTTATCGTAATCCCCATGATCATTCAGATTTTTTCGGTGCAATATTTTGTCTATGATTTGTTGGGTCAAAACCCCATTAATATCATAAGATTGGCTGGAGCTTTTTTGATTATCGGTGGAATATTTTCACTTTTTGTTAGCCAATCGAAGGGGAAAACAGCAGAGTGATCCAGAAAAAAATTAGTTCTTTACAATAAAATCAGCGTTTATGCGAAGTGAACAGCAAAGGAGAGCAGCTTTAGTATACCATGCAAAACCCCGACCTGGGAAAACTGAAGTTGTACCCACTAAAAACTATGATACGCAAAGAGATTTGGCCCTTGCTTATTCCCCCGGGGTGGCCATTCCTTGTATGGAAATAGAAGAAGATAAATCCAACCTTTACAAATACACTAACAAGGGAAATTTAGTTGCGGTAATTTCTAATGGAACTGCCGTTCTTGGCTTAGGCGACATTGGTCCTGAAGCATCTAAACCGGTAATGGAAGGAAAAGCACTGCTGTTTAAAATATTTGCCGACATCGATGTATTTGATATTGAAGTAGATGCTAAGGATCCTGACAAATTTATCGAGGCGGTCAAAGCGATTGCACCCACTTTTGGTGGGATTAATTTGGAGGACATCAAATCTCCAGAAGCTTTTGAAATTGAACGCAGGTTAAAGGAAGAATTAAACATCCCCGTGATGCATGACGATCAGCATGGAACGGCCATTATTTCAGCTGCAGCCTTGTTGAATGCACTGGAGTTGGCGGATAAAAAAATTGGGGAAGTAAAAATTGTCGTTTCTGGTGCCGGTGCAGCTGCAATTTCCTGTACCAAACTGTACCGTGCTTTCGGAGCAAACGTTGAAAACATAGTAATGACTGACAGCAAGGGGGTAATTCGTAAAGATCGAGCTTCCCTCAGTCCTGAAAAAGAGGAGTTTGCCACCGGCCTTGATCTTCATACCCTGGAGGATGCGATTCAAGGAGCCGATGTCTTTATTGGGCTCTCACTTGCGGATATTCTCAGCCAAGAAATGCTTTTGTCTATGGCAAAAAACCCCATTGTTTTCGCTATGGCCAATCCGGATCCAGAAATAGAATATACCTTGGCATGCAGCACACGGGCGGATGTAATCATGGCTACAGGACGGTCAGATCATCCGAATCAGGTAAACAATGTCTTGGGATTTCCTTTTATTTTTAGAGGAGCACTTGATGTTCGGGCAACCACCATCAATGAAGAAATGAAAATGGCTGCCGTAAAAGCACTGGCTGATTTAGCAAAAGAACCTGTGCCAGAACAAGTCAATGTCGTTTACGATCAAACCAGATTAACCTTTGGGCGAGAATACATTATTCCAAAACCCTTTGATCCTCGATTAATTTCAACCATTCCTGTAGCTGTGGCAAAGGCGGCCATTGCATCCGGAGTGGCTACCGAACCCATTACCGATTGGGAACGTTATACTGAAGAGCTAGCAGGACGACTCGGAAACAGCCAAAAAATGGTTCGACTTCTGCACGATAGAGCCAAGGCTGCCCCAAAGCGTTTGGTTTTTGCTGAGGCAGATCATATGGATGTATTAAAAGCAGCCCAAATCGTTCATGAGGAAGGGATCGCAATTCCTATTTTACTCGGAAATAGAACCATTATAGAAGAACTTAGGGAGGCCATTAGTTTTGATGACGAAATTGAAATTATTGATCCTAAAGAAGATTTGCATAAAAAACAAAGGGAGGTCTATGCCCATCTTTTTTGGAAAGACCAGCGAAGAAAGGGATATACCTTGTATGATGCGCAAAGGCTGATGCGGGAACGTAATTATTACGCTTCCATGATGATCAAAAATGGAGATGCAGACGCTATGATTTCGGGTTATTCTAGAAATTACCGCTCGGTGGTAAAACCGATTTTGGAAACAATTTCAAAAGAAAAAGGGGTTTCCAGGGTAGCTGCGACGAATTTAATGTTGACCAAATCAGGGCCTTTGTTTCTTTCGGACACTACGATCAACGTAGATCCCACTGCCAATGAATTGGCAAAAATCGCTCAAATGACCGCCAATACCTCTAAACTTTTTGGGTTGGAGCCTGTAATTGCCCTGTTGTCTTTTTCAAATTTTGGATCTTCCCGTTTCCCTCAAGCTAAAAAAGTAAGTCAAGCGGTAGCCATGTTGCACAGAAGCGATCCTCAATTGATGGTAGATGGTCCAATTCAGTCCGATTTTGCGCTAAATAAAGAAATGTTACAGAAAGGATTTCCATTTTCCAATTTGAGTAAAATGAAAGTGAATGTTTTGGTATTTCCCAATCTCGACGCGGCTAATATTACCTACAAATTGATGAAAGAATTAAAAGAAGCACTTTCCATAGGGCCGATACTAATGGGCTTAAGCGAACCCATACATGTATTACAGCTCGGTGCATCTGTAGAAGAAATTGTCAATATGTCTGCAATAGCAGTTATTGATGCGCAATCCAAAAACAAATAAGATGATCACACAACTTATTGGACGTTTAGTAGAAAAAGCTCCAACTGAAGTCGTTATAGATTGTAATGGGGTGGGGTATTTGGTCCATATTTCTTTACACACTTATGCTCAGCTGAGCAATGACGAAAACATCAAACTGTACACCCATCTTCAAATCAAGGAAGACTCCCACAGTTTGTATGGATTTGTAACCACCCTTGAAAGGGCAGTTTTTCAACAATTGATCTCGGTATCTGGTATAGGTTCCAGTACCGCGCGAACCATGCTCTCCTCCTTGGAGCCTCAGCAAATTCAGCGCGCTATCGTATCGGAAGATTTGGCTACAATCAAATCCGTCAAAGGGATCGGTTTAAAAACAGCTCAAAGGGTATTAATCGAATTAAAAGACAAAATGCTAAACCTCTTTGAGGGAGAAGAAATTCAGGCATTTTCAAACAATACAATTAAAGAAGAAGCGTTATCAGCCTTAGAAGTTCTTGGCTATTCAAGAAAGCAGTCTGAGAAAGTAATTGATAACGTCATTCAAAGCAGTCCAGATAGTACAGTGGAAGCGCTTATCAAAGCGGCTTTGAATAAATTGTAAAACCATTTGTTTGAAAGGACGTACAAAGTAGTTTTAAACTCATTTCACACCCTCCTTCATCTCTTGATAGGGGTGGTCTTTAGTTGTGGGGTTGTCCTGGCACAAGATCGTGCAGATCTTGGTATGATCGAACTTCCGGACCCGAGCAGCGTCTCCAGTCAGTATACGTACGACCCCACTACCAATCGCTATATTTTTTCAAAAGAAATCGGTGGGTACCCCATCAGTACCCCTTTGGTATTGACGGTCAAAGAGTTCGAAGCCTTGGTGCTCAAAGAACGCATGCAACGGTATTTTCAAGAAAAAGTACAGGCGTTGAGTGGTAGAGGTGACAATGTAGAAGAGACTCAAAAAAATTTACTTCCCGAACTGTATATAAACAATAAATTTTTTGAATCCATTTTTGGAAGCAGTGCCATAGACATTGCTCCACAGGGTTCAATTGGGATCGATTTGGGGTATCGATACCAGCGCAATGACAACCCCATAGCATCGGTAATCAATCGCAGATCGCCAGGGTTTGAGTTTGATCAACGAATCAGTTTGAGTTTGTTGGGTAAAATAGGGGAACGCCTTCAAATTACCGCGAATTACGACACAGAATCTACTTTTGATTTTCAGAATTTAGTTAAAATTCAATTCAATCCTCCCCAGCTTTCGGAGGTTCAGGAGAGGATCCCCGGGATGCTTCCCGGTAGGTTGGGTTCTACAGTCGAGGATGCACAGCGTAAACTGGGTCAAGTACAAGATCAAGTTTCAGAGGTAAAAAATCGGATTGGTCAAGTACAAGAAAAAGTCGATCAGGTTAAGGGTTTGGTAAACGAAGGAAAAAACACCTTAAACCAAGCGCGTCAGAAAATTGAAAATTTAAGGCAAACGGGAAATGAGCTGGCGTCCAATCCATTTGCTGCGGGCAATAAAGTTTCTGAATTTCTCAATGGAAAAGTAACTGAAGATGCGATACTACAAAACATTGACATTGGAAATATCAGCATGCCCATCAACAGTAATTTGATTCAAGGAGCACAAAGCCTGTTTGGTGTGCGTGCAGATTTAAAATTTGGAAACACGACAATTTCAAGTGTCTTTTCAGAACAGCGTTCTCAATTGCAAAACATCACGACCCAAGGGGGAGGCAAACTTCAGGAATTCGACTTATATGCTTTGGACTATGAAGAGGACCGGCACTATTTTATCAGTCAGTATTTTAGAGACAATTACGACGCTTTTTTAGCGACTTATCCCTATATCAATTCCCCCGTTCAAATCACACGAATTGAGGTTTGGGTTACCAACAGAGGGTATCAAACTCAAAATGTGAGAAATATTATTGCCCTTCAAGATTTGGGAGAAGCTAATCCAGAGCGGACAACATTAGACGAACGCGTTTCAAATTTTATTAGCGTTGCCGACCCCAATTCTCCTCCTACAAATGAGGTAAACCGATTGGATCCAGATGAAATTGGATACGACGGATTGCTGACCAATGCCATACGTGATATTGCTACGGTTAAAAATGGATTTGGTTCCACCCCAGTCAATGAAGGCTACGATTATGCTGTCTTGGAAAGTGCAAGAAAACTGAGTCAACAGGAATTTACGTTCCATCCTCAGTTGGGCTACATTTCTTTAAATCAAAGATTGAGTAATGATGAGATCTTAGGAATTGCCTATCAATACAGTTTTCAAGGGAGAATTTATCAGGTAGGAGAATTTGCCAATGGGGATATTCCCGGCACCTCACTGTCTCAGACCAATACGGGGCAACAACCAGTAGTCCAGACCAATAATTTGATTGTCAAAATGCTGAAGAGTAGCGTGACCGATGTGCGTCAGCCCGTGTGGGATTTGATGATGAAAAATATATACAATACAGGAGCGTTTCAGTTGTCCGAAGAAGATTTCAGATTGAGTATTTTGTATACAGATCCTTCTCCTATCAATTACATGACTCCGGTCGATCCTTCGATTTGGCCCGAACGCTTGGACAATGAGGTGTTGTTAAATACCATGGATTTAGACCGATTGAATGCCTACCAAGACTTGGTTCCCAATGGTGACGGTTTTTTTGATTACATCCCTGGAATTACTATTGATCCGCGGTACGGAAGAATTATTTTTCCAAAAGTAGAACCCTTTGGAAAATTCTTATTTGAGCTTTTAGACAATCCCAAATCGGCCAAGGAAAAGTACACTAAAGAAACCACTTACAACAAAAATCAAAAGCGTTATGTTTTTAGAGAAATGTACAGCCTGACCAAAGCCGCTGCATTGGAGTTTACGGAGAAAAACAAATTCCAGCTCAAGGGAAGGTACAAGTCTGAGGGGGGAGACGGCATCAATATTGGAGCGTTCAATGTCCCTCGAGGCTCCGTTCGGGTTACAGCTGGAGGCAGGGTGCTGAGAGAAGGTCTTGACTACATTGTCAATTATGAGATCGGTAGAGTAAAAATTTTGGACGAAGGACTCAAAGCTTCCAACATTCCCATCGATATCTCTGTGGAAAACAACTCTTTTTTCAATCAGCAAAACAAACGGTTTTCAGGATTCAATGTCAACCACCGCGTTTCGGATAAAATCAATATTGGAGGTACACTGATCAACTTGAGTGAAAATCCTTTAACTCAAAAGGCGAATTACGGTACAGAGCCGGTAAACAACACCATGATGGGGCTCAACACTAATTTTTCTACAGAACTTCCTTTTTTGACCCGATGGGTTAATAAATGGCCTACAATAAAAACGAATACACCTTCACAACTTTCTTTTAGAGGAGAAATGGCAAATCTGTTGGCAAATGACCCCAGAAATACGCAATTGAATGGAGAGACCAATGTGTATATCGATGATTTTGAAGGAGCCCAGACCACTATAGACATTAAAGGGTTTACGGCTTGGAACCTTTCTAGCGTCCCTGTAGAGGGGGTGCCAGGAGCAACTGCTGAAGGACTTGAAAGCGGCTACGGCCGATCAAAATTGGCTTGGTATTCCATTGATCAAGTTTTTTATTCAAGACAGCCCAACGGAATTAATAACGACGATATTTCTTCCAATGAAACCAGACGAATTTTTATCGATGAATTATTTCCAGAGCAAGATTTAGTTCAAGGAACTCCTCGAACCCTACCCACCTTTGATTTGGCCTATTATCCTGATGAAAGAGGCCCCTATAACAATGCGCCAAGCAGTGCGTATTCCTCCAACACCAAAGAAAAATGGGCAGGGATCAGCCGTGCTTTAAATGCGACCAATTTTGAACAATCCAATGTAGAGTTCATTGAGTTTTGGTTGTTGGATACCTTTTCAGAAAACGAAGCCACTTCAAACGAATTGGGAGAGCTGGTTTTTCATTTAGGAAATATTTCAGAGGACATACTCCGTGACGGAAGAAAACAATTTGAAAATGGACTTCCCAGTACACAGGAGCAAACCCCTACTTATGAAACTCCCTGGGGTAAAGTGCCAGCCAATCAATCTCTGGTGTATGCATTTAATGCGGTAGAAGAGGATCGAGCCTTGCAAGACGTTGGCTTAGACGGTTTAGCGGATGCTGAGGAAGCCGCAATTTTTACTAACGGTCCTCCTGATGATCCCGCTGGAGATAATTACGAGTATTTTTTGCAAGCGAGTGGGGGAATTTTAGAACGCTACAAACGCTATAATGGGTTTGAAAACAACACCCCTGTAGCGTTTAGCGATACCGATCGAGGAAATACCACCGAACCCGATACAGAAGATATCAATAGGGATCAAAGCATGAATACCATTGACAGTTATTTTGAATACAGGGTTCCTATTACAAAAGAAATGCGGGTTGGAAACCATCCCTTTGTGACGGATGTTAGAGAAGATGTAAAAGTCAATGCGCCCAATGGAGATCAATACACCACACGCTGGATTCAATTTAAAGTACCCATTCAGAAAAGTTACTATGAAAATACCTCTTTCGACCCGTATTTTGATAAAATCAATGCCATCGATGATTTGCGTTCCATACGGTTTATGAGGATGGTGCTGACTGGTTTTGAGGAAAAAGTTGTATTCCGTTTTGGGACCTTGGATCTCGTCCGGGGCGATTGGAGAAGATACAACAAGCCCCTCAACGAGGAAATTTTAGTACATAACAATACTACCGTAGACATCAGTACGGTGAATATTTTGGAAAACGAAAACAGGATTCCAATCAATTATGTGCTTCCGCCTGAAATTCAACGCGAGCAAATCAACAACAACAACACCATCATTCGTCAAAACGAACAGTCCCTATCTTTTCGAGTATGCGATTTGCAACCCTCGGACGCTCGAGGAATTTTTAAAGGATTGGACTTGGACATGCGTCAGTACAGCAAATTGAGGATGTTTTTGCATGCGGAATCGCTCCCAGGACAAGAAGCCTTGCCAGGAGAAGGTTCTGAAGATGAATTCGACAAACGTTTGGTTGCCTTTATTCGATTAGGAACGGACTATCAAGATAATTTTTATCAAATCGAGATCCCTCTGAAGCCTACTGCATACAGTGAAAACACTTCGAATCGTTACAGCGCAGAAGAGGTTTGGAATCCAGAATCCAACTCCCTAGAAGTTCCTATAGATTTGCTGGCAAAGTTAAAGGCTAAAGCGCTCTTACAATTGGGCTTAGGAGAAACACTTTATTTCGACGAAGAGTTGAATGCAATACAGGAATTTTCTCCCATAAGTGAACTCCCAGGTTCCAAGAAATACAAATTTGCGATCCGAGGAAACCCATCTTTGGGATCGATCAAAACCTTGATGATTGGGGTAAAAAATCCCTCCACTCAGTTGGGGGAAGCGCTCTGTGGTGAAGTTTGGTTTAACGAATTGCGAATTTCGGGTATAGACAGCCAAGACGGTTGGGCAGCGGTAGGGGCATTAGATGGAAATGTTGCAGATTTTGCTACATTTTCCGCAACGGGGCGCTATTCTAGTATCGGCTTTGGAAGTATTGACATGACACCCAACGAACGAACCCGAGAAGAATTACTTCAATACGATATTATTTCAAATGTCAATGTTGGACAATTGGCTCCCGAAAATTGGGGACTACAAATTCCGTTGAGTTTTGCCACAGGAGAAACCCTCATTACCCCAGAATACGACCCTTTTTATCAGGATATTAAACTAGAAGATCGGTTAGAGACTGCAGAGCGTCAATCTCAAAGAGACTCCATCCGCAACCAATCCATTGACTATACCAAAAGGAAAAGTGTCAGTTTGATCGGGGTACGAAAGAACAGTAACGGAGGGGGAAAACAGCGATTTTACAGTCCAGAAAATTTTGATTTTTCCTATGCCTATAACGAATCCGTTCATCGCGACTACGAAATCGAAAATCAGGAAGAGTTTGCCTTGTTGTTGGGGTCAAATTACGGACACTCCATAGCATCAAAACCTATTGAGCCCTTTAAAAAGGTTGCCTTTTTTGATCGGAAAAAATATTTACAGTGGCTTCAGCAACTTAATTTTAATCTGTTACCCAGTTCGATAGAAGCCTCGGTGAATGTCAATAGGATTTTAAACAATCAAAAATTTAGGCAAGTCTATCTCGAAGGGGTAGATGCTTCCTTGCAACGAAGTTTACCTAACTTACAACAACGAAATTTTTTGTTTGACTACAATTATGCGTTGAGTCACAATTTTTCTAAGTCGTTGCGGTTTAATTTTAATGCTGCTACCAGTAGTATCATTCGGGATAACGGCTTGACGGAGGCCGTTGGAATGAATCCTTTTCAGCCGAATAAAAATGCGCTTTGGCAGGGCATTTTGAATACGGGGGAACCCAACAATCACATCCAGACTTTTTCCATGAATTACAAACTGCCGTTTGAATACATACCCTTTTTGAGTTTTGTAGATGCGGTGTACAATTATACGGGGAATTTCAATTGGCAACGGGGCTCAGAAGCCTTGTCTCAGGTAGTGAGCAATGACGGAATCCCACTGGGAATTGTGAATACGATACAAAACAACAACACCAAAACCCTGACTACGGCATTTTCATTTTCAAAATTGTATTCGGCACTAGGATTAAAATCCAATGCCAATACTCCTTTTAACAATAGGATTCAGGCGATGAAAAATGCAAATGACAGCCTTTCAAAAAAGAAAAACTCTTTAGTAAAAAAGGGATTGACTAAGCTTGTTGATCTCATGACCTTAGTCAAGCGAGTGCAGGCAAGTTATGTTGAAAATAACGGTACGGTGCTTCCAGGGTATTTGCCTTCCGTAGGTTTTGCTGGAGGCCTGCAACCTACTTTAGGCTATACATTAGGCAGTCAAGCAGACATTCGGTATGAGGCGGCTAGACAAGGTTGGTTGACCGGTTTTCCGAACTTTAATCAGTCTTTTTCGCAAATGCATTCAAGTAAATTTAAGGCAAATGCACAGCTGATTCCCATGAAGGGGTTGATCATCGACTTTAGTGCAGACCGGGATTATATGCAAAATCGATTGGAAAATTTTAAGGTTGAAGAGCAAACGTATATACCTCGGAATTCCAATGTATTTGGCAATTTTGGAACTTCAACCATTTTACTTAAAACGGCATTTAATCCAGCCCGAGGAACCCAAAGCAGCAATTTCGAAAACTTTAGAGCCTATCGGCAACCCATTGCAGCACGCTTGGTTCAAAACACGCCCTTTGAAGGACTGGGAAATGATGAAGAAGGGTATCCTTTGGGCTACGGTAAAAGCCAACAAGAAGTGTTACTCAACTCCTTTCTGGCAGCCTATACAGGAGAACGTCCAGAACAAATCAATTTAAACCCCATGCGTGGGACCCCTTTGCCCAATTGGAATTTAAAATATACAGGACTGACCGATTTTAAAGCGATTTCTAAAATCTTTTCTCGATTGTCTATAAACCATGCCTATCGGGCAAGTTATACCATCACGAATTTCCAATCCAATTTTGATTATGATCCCAAAAAACCCAATCAAACAGACAAATTAGGCAATGTGATTTCAGAGCGTTTGTATTCAAATGTCAACCTGGTAGAACAATTCAATCCGTTACTGCGTCTTGATATGGAGATGAACAATTCTTTAAAGCTCGTTGCAGAGTTGAGAAAAGAGCGTGCCATTTCGTTGAGTTTAGACAACAGTTTGATTACCGAATCCAGTGGAGATGAATACGTTGCGGGTCTCGGCTATCGCGTTAAAGATGTGCGCTTTAGAACCAGCTTTGGAGGACGACGAGTCACCCTCAAAGGAGACCTCAACATAAGGGCAGATGTATCCTATCGAGACAACATTACGGTATTGAGAAATTTGGAGTACGACAACAACCAAGTGACGGCAGGACAACGGATCCTCGCCATCAAAATTAATGCAGATTACGCCTTGTCTAGAAACCTAACGGCTTTGTTCTTTTACGATCACAATTTTTCTGAGTTTGCAATATCCACAGCCTTTCCGCAAACCAGTATTCGATCTGGTTTTACAGTTCGTTATAACTTTGGAAATTAAAGTTCTTAGGAATTCAAGATTTCTTTTACATTTGTCTGCATTAAGACGAATACAATGAATGTACCAGAAAATTTAAAATACACCAAAGACCACGAGTGGGTTAAGATTGAAGGGGATGAGGCTACGGTTGGCATTACCGATTTTGCTCAAGGCGAACTTGGAGATATTGTTTATGTTGAAGTTGAAACCCTCGATGAAACTTTAGAGGCGGAGGATGTTTTTGGTACAGTTGAAGCCGTAAAAACGGTATCGGATCTTTTTATGCCACTTTCAGGAACTATAGTCGCGTTTAACGAACAGCTAGAAGATGCACCCGAAACCGTTAATGAAGATGCGTATGGATCTGGGTGGATGATAAAAATTAAACTCAGTAATCCCGCTGAGGTTGAAAATCTTCTCGATGCGGAAGCGTATACATCATTGGTTACAGGCTAAACGTTTTTTCAAATCTCTTGCCATTTTTGCCACCCTTGGGGTGGTGTATTTAAGTTTAAAACCTCCTTCACCAGACGCTCAACCCTGGGAATTTCTTTGGTTTAGAGGAGATCTTGTTCTTCATTTTAGTTGCTATTTTGGATTGACCTTCCTTTATTTTTTTGCATTTTATACGTTGACTCATCCCTTAATGAAGGCCTTGTTTGCGTCCTTTTTTCTGGGCAGCAGTATGGAATTCTTACAACTGATTCCTGTTTTTCAACGTTTCTTTGATTGGCAAGATCTTTTGGCGAATACTTTAGGGCTTGTGATTTCCTCCATCGTAATCAAAGGTTTTTTTAATTATTCTGATAGTGAATAAGTTGTTTGTTTTAGTTTTATTTTTATTTTAGCTGTCTAAATATTGGTTTACTATGCAACCCAAAAAAAACGAAAAAGCTGATTTAAGCAGAAACAGTAGTCTCTACTTTGTGATTGGATTGTCTGTGATTTTATTAATCTCATGGAAAGCAATCGAATGGAGAACCTATGAAAAAGTCTATGCCTACGAAGCATTGAACGTAGAGGATGAAGACGATGAAGAAATTCCAATTACCGAACAGTTAAAAACACCCCCGCCTCCACCCCCTCCACCACCACCAGCACCTGAAGTAATTGAGGTAGTAGAGGATGAAGAAGAAGTTGAGGAAACAGTAATTGAATCTACCGAAACCAACGATGACGAAATTATCGAAGTGGAAGAGGTAGAGATTGAAGAAGAATTTGAAGATGTGGATGTACCTTTCGCTGTAATTGAAGACGTACCCATTTTTCCCGGCTGTGAAAATGTAGCAAAATCTGAACGAAGAAATTGTTTTCAGGACCAAATGAATAAACATATCCGTAAAAATTTCCGCTATCCTGAAATTGCTCAAGAAATGGGAATCCAAGGACGTGTTTATGTCAACTTTATCATTGCTAAAGACGGAAGTATTTCGAATGTGAGAATGCGTGGACCGGATAAAAACCTCGAAAAAGAGGCACAACGAATTATCTCAAAATTACCTACCATGACTCCTGGTAAACAAAGAGGACGTCCGGTACGTGTACCTTTCAGTATTCCAATTACGTTCAGACTGCAATAGTTTGACCCTATTTTAAGAGTTAAAACCCATCAATTTGATGGGTTTTTTTGTTTTGAAAGTGTAAAATATGGCACTGTTTTTGAGGCGTTTAGATAAATTCTAGCCCCATGCAAATCAAAAAAAACCTCAAATTGATCTGAATAGAAATTCAGCACTTTATTTTGTCATTGGCCTTTGCCTGATCCTGTTTATCTCTTGGAGATTGATTGAATTAAAGTCCTTCGAAAAAACTAATTTCGATTACGAATCCATACTCGTTGAAGAAGAAGAGGAGGAGGAAATTCCACTCACAGAACAAATCAAAACCCCTCCGCCACCACCGCCCCCTGTGCAAGCCCCAACATAAATTGAAATTGTTAAAGATGAAGAGGAAGTTGAGGAAACCATCATAGAGTCTACAGAAACGAATAATGATGAAATCATAGAGGTGGACGATGTTGAGATAGAGGAGGAAGAAGAAATTATAAATGTTCCCTTTGCTATAATTGAAGACGTACCTGTTTTTCCAGGCTGTGAAGGTGTTTCCAAAAAAGAAATGAGAAATTGTTTTCAAGAGCAAATAAACAAACACATTAAAAAGCATTTTCGCTATCCTGATATCGCTCAAGAAATGGGTATTCAAGGGCGGGTTTATGTTAATTTTATCATTTCTCAAGACGGGAGCATCACCCAGATAAAAATGCGAGGACCCGACCAAAACCTAGAATCAGAAGCCAAGCGAATTATTTCATTGCTTCCTACGATGACTCCAGGGAAACAAAGAGGGAGACCTGTACGGGTTCCCTTTAGCATCCCTATCGTGTTTCGATTGCAGTAAGTTTTTTAATTTCTTATTTAACGGATTTTCAATTTTTTAATAAACGCAAAATAGATTGGACTTTGGCGAATTGTCGATTATCTTTGCGCCCGAAGATGCCGATTGATGAGCCAAAATAAAACTACCATACCTTCAAATACGGGATTGAGTTTAACTGATTTTTCAGAATTGACTAAGTTTCGCCTTTCCGTAACTGTGGTAATCTCATCTATTGCGGGCTATTTTTTAGCGGTTGATACGGTTCACTATCCGACCCTTTTTTTACTGGTATTGGGGGGCTATGCCATGGTAGGGGCTTCAAATGTGTTCAATCAGGTTTTTGAAAAAGACTTGGACAAACTTATGGAGCGTACTAAGAATAGGCCTTTGCCTACTGGGCGCATCCAACCCAACACGGCACTTTTTATCGGAGTAATCCTCACGCTCATTGGTATCGCAGCTCTTTATGTAATTAATATTAAAACGGCCTTTTTTGCCAGCGTTTCTATTTTTTTATACGCCTGCTTGTATACTCCACTCAAGCAAAAAACATCTTTATCGGTTTTTGTTGGTGCCTTTCCAGGAGCCATCCCTTTTATGTTGGGCTGGGTGGCTGCAACAAACGAATTTGGTATAGAACCTGGACTCTTGTTTATGTTGCAATTTTTTTGGCAGTTTCCCCATTTTTGGGCGATCGGTTGGGTAATGCACGACCAGTATGAAAATGCAGGGTTTAAGATGTTACCCTCGGGAAAACCCGATCCCACAACCGCATTTCAGATTGTTTTTTACACCTTTTGGACGGTACTTATTTCGTTACTTCCGGCATTTCAATATACGGGTCACCTGTATTTAACTCTTCCAGCCGCTGGAGTAGTTGGACTTTTAGGAGTGTTTTTTCTATATGCGGCAATCCAACTGATGTATCTTAAAACCGACCCGGCTGCCCGATTTTTAATACGAAGCAGTATCCTTTACATTACAGGCGTACAACTCGTGTATGTGCTTGATAAATTTATATTACAATGAATACAGACGACTCTTTACAAGTAAAAAACAACCGCGCTAAAAAAATGATGCTCTGGTTTGGGATGATTAGTATGAGCATGACTTTTGCTGGGCTAACCAGTGCTTATGTAGTCAGTAGTTCACGCGCGGATTGGATTACCCAAATCAGCCTTCCCTTTGCTTTTACCGTGAGCACTTTTTTGTTGCTTACAAGCAGCGGAACTTTTTATTTAGCCTTAAAAAGTATCCAATCTGATTTACTGAAAAGAGCACAGTCTCTACTGCTTATTACTTTGGGACTGGCCCTGGCTTTTATTTATTTTCAATTTCAAGGCTTTGGAGAAATCATCGAGCAAGGGTATTATTTTACAGGTGCGGAAAGTTCAATAACTACCTCTTACTTGTATGTATTGGTCCTTCTTCATTTGGCCCATCTTACGGGGGGTGTTATCGTAGTTTTATACGTGCTGTACAAAACAAATAGAGGAATGTATTTAGAAGGGAATACGCTAGGTTTTGAACTGGCGGTCACTTTTTGGCATTTTCTCGATATTCTCTGGATATATTTATTTTTATTCGTTTCATTCTACGGTTAAAAATTAATAAATTTGTAACGAATTTAACACGACAATATGGAAGCAACAGCCAACGTAGCTGCTGAAAACGAAGATGTATGGGGAGGAGGCAATAGACCTCTCAAAGCGAGTTATGGAAAAATGATGATGTGGTTCTTCATCGTTTCCGATGCACTGACCTTTACGGGTTTTCTAGTCTCATACGGTTTTTCAAGATTTAAAAACATCAACTCTTGGCCTATAGCCGATGAAGTTTTTACTCACTTTCCTTTTTTACACGGAGTAGATGCACCCATGTACTACGTGGCCCTGATGACCTTTATCTTAATTTTTTCCTCTGTAACCATGGTACTTGCCGTTGATGCGGGCCACCATATGCAAAAATCAAAGGTTACCTTTTACATGCTTTTAACCATCATCGGAGGAGCAATTTTTGTCGGTTCTCAAGCTTGGGAGTGGAAAAACTTCATCAAGGGAGAATACGGTGCCTTGGAAACACGTGGAGGTCAAATTCTTCAATTTGTCGATGCCTCTACAGGAAAACGAGCAGCCATTCAAGAATTTGCATTGGGTATAACAACAGAGCGAACAACGCATGAGTCCAGCAATGGAATATGGTATACTTCTGAAACCGCCTTACCCACAGTTTCTGTAGAGGAGGTAAAAAAAGGATTTTTAGCAGATGAAAACCTTGTTATCCGTACCCAACAACTGAATGAAAAAGGGGAAAAAACAGTACTTTCTCGAGCGGCTTCTATGGATAAAATCAACGATGCTGTTGGAGTAGTTGAAGGGGCAAACCTCATCCACAATGAATACGGAAACAGACTATTTGCAGATTTCTTTTTCTTCATCACCGGCTTTCACGGATTCCACGTATTTTCTGGTGTAGTAATTAACATGATCATCTTTTTTAACGTGATCCTCGGAACCTACGAACGCAGAGGACATTATGAAATGGTAGAAAAAGTGGGACTCTATTGGCACTTTGTCGATTTGGTATGGGTATTTGTATTTACCTTTTTCTATCTAGTATAAATTATTAAACTATAAAAATGGCTGCAGAAGGACATAAGCTTGCAATTTTCAGAGGACTGTTAAAGTTCAAATCCAATCAACAAAAAATTTGGGGAGTACTTATTTTTCTTTCCATCGTTACCACTATTGAAGTTGCATTAGGGATCGTTAAACCTGAGGTTTTAATGGTACCCTTTTTAAGAATGAAACTACTCAACTGGATTTTTATCATATTAACCCTGGTTAAAGCCTATTATATTGCTTGGGACTTTATGCATATTAGAGATGAAACCAGTGGACTTAAAAATTCAATTGTACTGCCGTTACTTATCCTGATCCCTTATTTGGCCTTTATTTTAATTGTTGAGGCGGATTATATTTTTGATGTCATGGATACAGGCTTTGTAGCTTGGAATTTCTAATGATTCCATGTAAAAATGTAAAGCGGTAGAATACCGCTTTTTTTATTGGTAGAGTTAAGTTTTAGTTACACAAAAGCGGGGACAAAATTTTAAGCAGATGAAAAGGAATGAGATAAATAAAAAAATTGTTTTAGGTATACTATTCATTTTTCCTCTCTTGGTCTACCTCTTTTTCGCCTCTGGCAAAAACAACTTTGCCAAACTTCCGGTACTAACCTCGGGAGTAAGTGAAATTCGCGATTTAGATTCTTCAAGTACAATACAGTTTAAAGATAAAATTACCATCTTGGGCTATTGGGGAGGGAGTTTGGAAGAAAAAAAAGCGGAAGCCTTAAACCTCAATGAAAAGATCTACAAGCGCTTTTATGAGTTTGAAGATTTTCAATTCGTATTTCTGGTCAATGAGGCCTATGGTACGCAAGTGGAGCAGCTTAAAAACGCTTTGAAAGAGGGGGTAGGTACAGATTTGTCCAAATGGAATTTTGTAACCCTAACCCAGGAAACGATGCGAACCCACTTTAGTTCACTTCAAACTCCACTAAAACTAAATGAAGTTGCAAGTACACCTTATGTGTTTATAATTGACAAAGACGCCAATCTAAGAGGAAGAAATGACGATGAAGATCAAGGCACAGTTTATGGTTTTGATGCACGCTCGGTGGCACAAATCAATAAAAAGATGATTGATGATGTTAAAGTCATTCTTGCGGAATACCGTCTTGCTTTAAAAATTTACAATACCAAAAGATAAACAGTCGTGATGCCTAAATTTAAATCCATTGGCCTTTTTTTAGTGGTTGTAATCTTTGGAATTTTATTCATTCCTAAAATTATCGATCGTCTGCAAAAGGATACAGTAGTCCAAGAGGGAAGATCTCTCTCAGCAAAACCCCTCGCTTACATCAGCCTTAATGGAGAAGCGAAACGAGTGCCAGAATTTACTTTTTTAAACCAAGACAGTTTGTTTATTTCAAATGAGGATTTTAAAAATAAGGTGTATGTTGTGGAGTTTTTTTTCACTTCCTGTCCCAGCATTTGTCCCATTATGAATAAAAACATGAAAAAAATTGAAACCCAATTCGGTTCGCGTGCCGATTTTGGAATTGCTTCAATTAGCATCGATCCGGAGCACGATACTCCTGCTGTTTTAAAAGAATATGCCGAAGGATATGAGGTATTTTTTCAAAATTGGCATTTCCTTACAGGAAAGAAAGAGGAAATTTATCAGCTTGCTAATCAAGGATTTAATATTT
>JALQVM010000200.1 GCA_023263685.1 Flavobacteriaceae bacterium
CTTCTTTATTTTTTTGAGGAAGCACTGTCCCCAATTGATCTACAGAGGCTGTTTTCTCACTGTAAGCTTCTAAGCCTCCTTCTCTGACTGCTGCTGCTCTTGCTGCACCTATGGCACCTGTGGTATTGTATATTTCAATAGGCTGACCAATTAAACTTGCCACAGTAGTTGCAAATAGGGAAGAGCGGAATAAATTATCATTACCTGCACGGATTACTTTGATTGTAAGTGCATCTTCTTGCATGATTTCCATCCCATAAGCAAAAGAAAATGCAATGCCTTCTAAGGCGGCCCTAAATAGATGTCCTTGGTGGTGGCGATTTAAATTTAAATTTAAAAAATGTGCGCCAGGCGATTGGTTATAGAGCATCCGTTCAGCACCATTGCCAAAGGGGAGATTCACCAACCCTTCACTGCCTATTGGGATTTTTTCAGCACTGTTATTCATAGACGGGTAGTCCGTTTGGTGGGCTAATTTTCGGAGCCAGCTGTATTGTATTCCAGAACCATTTACACACAAGAGCGTTCCAAGAACCGGTTTTTCTGGGGTATAATTGACATGGGCAAAGT
>JALQVM010000201.1 GCA_023263685.1 Flavobacteriaceae bacterium
ATGTATCAACTAAAGGACACTTTCCTTTACCAACATTATCATGATACCAATGCCATGCTTCTTCATTTATTGGCTCTCCTACAGATCCAATAACTTTCAATGAATCTAGTGAATTATTTTCAAGTGGCTCAAGACCATGAGCTTGAAGAGCTCGAATTGCAGTTGGTGCTGTATAAAATTGGTTAACCTTATACTTATCCACTATATCCCAAAAACGACTAACATTTGGATATGTTGGAACACCTTCAAACATTACTGTAGTGGCACCACATAGTAAAGGCCCATATACAATATATGAATGTCCTGTAATCCATCCTACATCAGCAGTACACCAATAAATATCGTCTTCATCATATTGGAATACGTTTAAGAATGTATACGAAGAGTATATCATGTATCCAGCTGAAGAATGAACCACACCCTTTGGCTTACCTGTTGAACCTGATGTATATAGAATAAATAATAAGTCCTCTGAATCCATAACTTCAGAATCACATGTGCTAGGCTCATCCTCAATACATTCGTGCCACCAAAAGTCTCTTCCGTCCTCCATATTAATATTTTGTTTT
>JALQVM010000202.1 GCA_023263685.1 Flavobacteriaceae bacterium
CTTGGAGATGTAGGATGTCATCTAATAGACATTCCTTTTAGAACTCTAAATCTTAAATACCCTAAAAGTGCTGAATGTAGCGTTGGAAGCGTCTTTACAAAAATGTGGAATCCCGATTATCATCCCGAGGGTTGCCCTCCTTCATCATTAATAACGCTCAATTTTGGCGCAACAGAAAAAAGCAAAAGCCCAATAGAACTAACTTGGACTGATGGAGGTATAAGGCCTCCTCATCCCGACATAATCCCTGCAAATAGTGATATTGGAGGAGAAGACAGCCTTAATGGCGTTTTAATGATAGGTGATAAAGGAATCATCTCTACTAATATTAATGACAGCTCTCCTTTAATGCCTAAGCTTTATTTATATAACGGGGAAACTGATTTTGGGCCAGAAGTTGAGAAAATGATTGAGCCAGAGTATGGTCACCAAAGAAAATGGGTTGATGCTTGTAAGGCTGGATTTAACAGTAAAGAACACCTAGGTCTAACCTCATCATTTGACTATGCAGGTCCTATGACTGAAACAGTTTTAATGGGGAACTTGGCTATAAGAAGCT
>JALQVM010000203.1 GCA_023263685.1 Flavobacteriaceae bacterium
GTCGGTAAATCACAGGATTTGTAAGGTGCACCTACAGCTACGTTAATTTCTTTGATTTCACCGATATAACCGTTTCGTATCAATTCGACCCCATGTCGGAAACGATCCCAAGAGCGCTGCATACTCCCCGTCTGAAATACCCGTTGGTATTTTCGAGCTGCATCTACCATAGCGCGTCCCTCAGCTACCGAACTAGACAAAGGCTTTTCACAATAAATATCTTTTCCGGCTTTGGCGGCATCTACCGCCATTTGAGCATGCCAGTGATCGGGTGAGGCAATGACAACCGCATCAATATCTTTTCTCGCTAAAAGTTCCCGATACGATTTGATTGCCGTCAACTGTTGTGGAGTTTTATTCTTCTTAGCCAATTGTTTTTTAAACGTTTCCTTAAAAAAGGCCATCTTGTCAACATCCACATCACTCACGGCTACCACGGCTGCATTTTCATAATTGACAAAATTCGTCATCAATCCCCTTCCCTGTCTGCCTACTCCTATAAAACCGAGTTGAATTTTATCGTTGGGAGCTACTCCAGAAAACCCCAAGACATGACT
>JALQVM010000204.1 GCA_023263685.1 Flavobacteriaceae bacterium
AAACGATGTAAGGTAAAAAGCGATGACCGTTTTCAGGATTTAATTTTCTTGATTTGAATTTGTCATTGTACTCTTTAATGTTACGTACCATAGCGTCTTTCAACAAAGAATAACGGTTATCCATTTCTACACAAAGCGAGTTTAATGTATTAACTACTTTGGCATTATCTGTAATAATAGCGTCATCACAATCAGGTAATTTAGCTAAATAATGTCTTTCAATTTTATTGAAAAGGGTTAATTCTACTTTCTTTGGATCTACCAAAACGAATTTCACTTCAGCAGGGTGTTTTTTGTACAAAAGCGAAGTCAATACTGCGTTCAATCCTACCGATTTTCCTTGACCAGTTGCTCCAGCCATTAATAAGTGAGGCATTTTAGCCAAATCCACCACGAAAGTTTCATTCGAAATAGTTTTACCTAAAGCAATAGGCAATTCCATTTCGGCTTCTTGAAATTTGGTTGAACCAATAGCACTTTTCATAGAAACCATAGTTGGATTCTTGTTTGGAACTTCAATACCAATCGTTCCTTTTCCTGGAATAGGAGCAAT
>JALQVM010000205.1 GCA_023263685.1 Flavobacteriaceae bacterium
GTATATAAAACAGGTTTTAAATCTGCCCTTGCTGCATAAATTGCTGCAGTATATCCAGCTGGCCCGCTTCCTATAATTAATGTTTTTAAAACTTCCATAAGACTAATAATTTGTTTCAAAAATAAAGCATATCTTTTAGTTGTATCTTCGTTTTAGATTAGAATTATCAATAAACTTATCAATGATTACTTTCAAAAACCCCTACCTTCTTTTTATCCCTCTTTTTTGGGCTTGTAATACATCAACTGAGACTACTGCTAAAGAAATCATTGAACAGGCAGTTGCGGTCTCTGGGTTTCATTCTACCTCCTATCAAATTGATTTTAAATTCAGAGACTATTACTACAGTTTAGAGCGGGAAGCTGACTACTATTCTTATTCACGCCAGCGCACCCTCGATCAAAAAACCTACTTGGATGTGATGACTTCCAAAGACAGGCTGAAACGTTATGTAAATGATTCCCTAATTGTTTTGCAGGATAGTCTTCAAAAAGTCTATTCGAGTTCACTTAATTCGGTGATGTATTTTTTTCAGTTGCCCAAACC
>JALQVM010000206.1 GCA_023263685.1 Flavobacteriaceae bacterium
AGGGTTCTCGATGTTTTTTCTGGAACTGGTAATATTTCCTATGAATTTGCCTCAAGAGGATGCAATGATATATTATCTGTTGACAATAATTTTAACTGTATTAGATTTATAAACAAAACTGCTGAAAAATTAGAAATTAAAGTCAGGACAAAAAAAATTGATTATTTATCATTCTTAAAAATCAATAACGAAAAATTCAATATCATTTTTGCTGATCCACCATATAGATTTCTATTGAGAGATTATCTAGAGATCATTGATATAGTTAGAGATAATGGTATACTAGAAGAAGGTGGCGAACTGATAATTGAGCATAGTTCAAATATTTCGTTTATTGATAAGTATAAAGAAGTAGATGAGAGAAATTATGGATCTAGCTCCTTATCATTTTTTAAAAAAGCAAGCCTGTAAGCCGGATTCTGTCGAGTCTTATCATTTATCTAGATATAATATTACTATTATATTCATACCGCCTACCCTTCTACATAAAACGAGCAATTTTAAACTGTAGATTTACTTGGCGTTTCACCACACAGAGTT
>JALQVM010000207.1 GCA_023263685.1 Flavobacteriaceae bacterium
AAGGCTTCGAAATTCTCGGCAGGAACCGACATTTGGGCGTTAATTCCTTCTTTGGCTACATAGGTACGACCAAGGGCATCTAATGCATTCCAAGCAACGAATAAATCGTCTCTAAATTTTTTAGGGTCTTCAATTTTGGCATACGCATAGAAAGACAAAGTAAGTCTTTGTTTGCCCGCTTGATCAATCAGCTCGGCTCTTTCTTCTGCGCTTAAGGTGTTGTACAGTTGCATGCTATAAACGTTTAAGTGAGAAATTATGTATGAGTTCTAATTGGAAGAACTCGGGTGCAAAGATAATTTGAAAATTTGAAAATAAAAAAACCATTTAGAAATTAAGTTGCATTAAGTTGGACCTTAATTTTCTTAATTTCTAAATGGTTTAAAAAAAATCTTTGTGACTTAGCGCCTTTGTGGCTAGTCTAACAAAACTCAGCGTAAGCGTCTTGTAAGTTTTCAGCAATTAATTCGGCTGGACGACCTTCAATATGGTGACGCTCTAACATATGAACCAATTCACCGTCTTTGAACAAAGC
>JALQVM010000208.1:0-265 GCA_023263685.1 Flavobacteriaceae bacterium
TCAGCCATTCGATGATTCTGTATGGCGAGGATCGGATTACGCCGGCGAAAAAGGTGGCGATGGCTTTGGCAGAACTCATTACGACCCGCTATCCCAAAGATACCATCGACATTCTGGTCTTCGGAAACGATGCCTGGAGAATTTCCATCAAAGATATCCCCTATTTGAAAGTGGGACCATACCACACGAATACGGTGGCTGGCCTGCAATTAGCCATGGATATTCTGCGGAGAAAACGCAATACCAACAAACAGATTTTTATGAT
>JALQVM010000208.1:297-532 GCA_023263685.1 Flavobacteriaceae bacterium
GGAAAAAGACGGCACCTATTATATGAATAGCAATGGCCTGGATCCCTATGTGACTGAGAAATGTTACACGCAGGCGGCTCAGGCGCGTAAATTACATATTCCCATTACCACCTTTATGATTGCCCGGGATTCCTACCTGCAGCAATTTGTGGACAAGTTTACCGAAGCAAACCAAGGAAAAGCCTTTTACACGGGCTTAAAGGGCTTAGGCGAAATGATTTTCCAAGATTACGAA
>JALQVM010000209.1 GCA_023263685.1 Flavobacteriaceae bacterium
ATTCTTTAGCCATTTCTTCTTACTTTTTAATAAATGGAAAACCAAATGCATCCAATAATGCTTTCGCCTCTTCATCGCTTTTGGCAGACGTTACGAATGTGATGTCCATTCCTAGGATACGATTTACTTTGTCAATATCAATTTCTGGGAAAATGATATGCTCCTTTACACCGAGGTTAAAATTTCCACGTCCATCAAAACCTTTTGGGTTGATTCCACGGAAGTCACGGGTTCTTGGTAGTGCAACTGCAAGTAAACGGTCAAGGAAATCGTACATGCGATCACCGCGGAGGGTAACTTTAGTACCGATAGGCATCCCTTTACGCAACTTAAAGTTGGAGATATCTTTCTTAGAAATAGTAGTAATTGCCTTTTGACCTGCAATACGTGAAAGATCTGCAGCTGCATTATCAATTAATTTCGTGTCAGCTACTGCATCACCCATACCTTGGCTGAGAACAATTTTTTCTAACTTAGGAACACTCATTACTGATTTGTAATTGAAACGCTCTTGAAGCGTTTGCT
>JALQVM010000020.1 GCA_023263685.1 Flavobacteriaceae bacterium
TATGCCGTTACTCGTAATTACCCTAGGAATTCTTCTTCTATTTCTGTTGATTTTAGTTGTTCGGCTCAATGCCTTTATCGCTTTTATATTGGTAGGATTGGCTATAGGGATAGGGCAAGGAATGGAGCTGAATGCTATCGTTGCCTCTATTGAAAAAGGTATTGGAAACACCTTGGGTTTTTTAGTAATGATCTTAGGGCTTGGAGCCATGCTGGGAAAATTGGTAGCGGAAAGTGGCGCAGCTCAAAAGATTACCAACGGATTGATTCAGCTTTTTGGGATTCGTAATACCAGGATAGCGGTCATGCTTACGGGTTTTATCGTTGGGGTTACGATGTTTTATTCGGTCGGTTTTGTCATATTGGTACCTTTAGTCTTTACTGTCGCTGCTGCCACGGGACTCTCCCTGATTTCGATTGCCTTACCCATGTTAGCTTCATTATCGGTTACTCATGGTTTTTTACCCCCCCACCCAGCGCCCTCAGCACTTTCCGTGATGTTTGAAGCGGACATGGGAAAAACCCTGATCTATGGGTTGATCGTGGCCATACCGGCCATTCTAATTTCAGGGCCTGTTTTAACGCGTTTTATCCCTAAAGTTGAAGCCAAGCCCTTGAAGGAATTTATGACCACCAAGGTTTTTTCAGAGGAGGAATTGCCCGGATTTTTAAACAGTATTGTAACTGCCTTATTACCGGTTATTTTAATCGCTTTTTCAACCCTAGTAGTAACTTTTTTTCCGCTTCAAGGCACGAGTCTTTCGATAATCAAATTCATGGGTAATCCCGTAATTGCCTTGCTGCTGACTGTCTTGGTGGCTACCTATACGTTAGGGGTCGCTCGGGGAGTCTCTATGGAGGGCGTGATGCAAATTTACGGCAAAGCGGTATCGGGCATTACCATGGTACTATTGATTATTGCCGGTGCGGGTTCCTTAAAACAAATTTTGATTGACAGTGGGGTGAGCGAGTATATCGGAAGCCTTCTTCAAATCACTTCTCTGTCTCCTTTGGTTATTGGATGGCTGATAGCCACTCTCATTCGATTTTCGGTTGGTTCTGCTACGGTAGCAGGCTTAACTACCGCTGGGATAGTCCTCCCTCTAGTACAAGCCACCGGAGTAAGTCCAGAATTGATGGTTTTATCAATAGGGGCTGGAAGCCTGATGCTTTCCCATGTAAATGACAGCGGCTTTTGGCTTTTTAAGGAATATTTTAATTTATCGGTTAAAGAAACGTTGACCACATGGACCGTTATGGAAACGTCTATCGGGATTAGCGGTTTATTGGGTGTTTTACTGTTGAATCAATTTGTATAAACAATGGGAATTTTACTAAAAAAAAGAATCGAAGCTCTTGGTTTGGAATTGCCTCCAGCCCCTAAACCCTTAGGGGTGTACCGTCCCCTTTTAGTAGTGGGAGATTACTTGTACGTTTCTGGCCAGGGTCCAATTTTGGCAGACGGAGGCTTGATCACGGGAAAAGTAGGGGGAACCCTAGATCGAGACCATGCCAAACAGGCTGCTCGACAAGTTGGTTTAACAATGCTTTCTACCTTGGTAACCCATATGCAACCCGAACATAAACTAAAACGGGTTGTCAAAGTTTTAGGTATGGTAAATGCCACTCCTGAATTTGAAGAACACCCCTATGTAATTAATGGCTTCAGTGAGTTAATGGCAGAAGTGTTTGGCGAAGAAAATGGAATTGGGGTACGCAGCGCAGTTGGGATGTCGCTACCGCAAAATATTGCAGTTGAAATCGAGGCTCATTTTTTGCTAGAAAAATAAAATCTAAAACCGATGGAAGCAGAGTTTAAAGTTCAGGATGAAGCTAGCTTGCTGACTCCCGGGCTGCTGGTCTATCCTGAGCGTGTTAGCCACAATATCGCAGCCATGCTTGAAATAGCTGGTGGTGCAGCCCGTTTAATTCCCCATGTTAAAACCCACAAAATGGCCGCGGTGATTCAAATGCAAATGCAAGCAGGAATCGATCAGTTTAAATGTGCAACCCTTGCTGAAATGAAGCTGTTGATTCAGTGTGGGGTAAGTAACCTTCTTTTAGCGCATCAACCCACCCGAGAAAAAATGCGTCAATTTCTGCACTGGCAAAAGGAAAACCCCAGCATAGCGTGCTCCACCTTGGTAGACAATGTAGAATCGTTAAACTTATTTTCTGATTTGGCAGCCCAGTTTTCAACTAGGATTCATTTGTGGATAGATCTAAACAATGGGATGAATCGAACGGGGATTCTCCCAACGAAAGCCTACGCCCTTTATCAGGAATTGATCGCTAGAAAAAATATTAGTTTTAGGGGATTTCATCTCTACGACGGGCATATCCGCCCATTGGATTTGGAAGAACGCATAGCCCAATGCAATAAAGATTTTATCCCTGTTCAGAATTTAATCGACCGGATTGAAGCTGAGGGAGGTGTGGTACCCCATACCATCACCGGAGGGTCTCCCAGTTTTTATCCCCACGCCCTCCGTAGCAAAAACTTGTTAAGCCCAGGGACGACTTTATTTTGGGATTTGGGATACAAGCGAATATGGAAAGAGTCTCCTTTTCTTAACGCAGCGGTATTGATCACTCGTTTGATCAGCAAACCCAACGACGATATTTATTGTTTTGATTTGGGGCATAAAGCCGTCGCTTCTGAAATGCCCTTACCTCGGGTCGAACTTATTGGGATGGAACAAGCGGAGCATCTCAGTCAAAGTGAAGAACATTTGGTAGTCAAGTATGAGGCTGAAAATGATTTTAAAGTCGGAGACTTGTTTTATGCTATACCCTATCATATTTGTCCAACCGTTGCCAAATACAATAGAGCCTACACCATTGAAAAGGGTGTGCATACGGGGTATTGGGACATACAGGCAAGAGACTATCAAGTTGAATTAGACCAATGAAATTTCTTTTTGACGCCCATTTAGACCTGTCCATGAATGCGCTGGAATGGAATAGAGACCTTCGGATGGAACTCCCCCAGATTCGCGCTTTAGAGAAGGGAATGACGGATTTACCCGATCGTGAAAGAGGAGTGGTCTCTTTTCCGGCAATGCGAAAGGGAAATATTGGTCTTTGCATGGCTACCCTCATTGCGCGCTATGTAAAACCTGAAAACACGCTCCCTGGATGGAACTCCCCTGAACAAGCATGGGCACAAACCCAAGGTCAATTGGCCTGGTATCGAGCAATGGAAATGGATGCTCAATTGTGTCAAATTCGAACTAAAACAGGCTTAGAAAAACATTTGCTGCACTGGGAGCAACATCCCCAAGACAGCCCTATAGGATATGTTTTAACCCTTGAGGGGGCGGATTCCATTGTACGTATGGAACATGTACACCAAATGTATCAAGAAGGATTACGCGCCATTGGCCCCGCACATTACGGTCCCGGAACCTATGCGTTTGGGACAGATTCAACAGGGGGCATAGGGGTAAAAGGAAAAGCTTTGCTAAAAGAAATTGCCGAATTGCACTTAATTTTGGATGCCACCCATTTGTGCGATCAAAGTTTCTGGGAAACCCTAGCGGTATATAAGGGGCCGGTTTGGGCAAGTCACAGTAATGCAAGAAAATGGGTGCCCAACGAACGCCAGTTTGATGATGAGCAACTCAAGGCTCTACTGGAACGAGAGGCTGTAATTGGAATGGCATTCGACGCTTGGATGATGCTTCCCAACTGGAAACGAGGACAATCAAATCCAAAAGAACGCGGCTTGACTCTAGAGACCATTGTACAACATATCGATCATATTTGCCAATTGGCAGGAAATTCAGAGCATGTCATGATAGGTTCTGATTTGGATGGGGGCTTTGGTAAAGAACAATGTCCCTATGATTTAGAAACGATTGCAGACCTTCAAAAACTGGATCAGATTCTTCTCCAACGTGGATATACCTCACTTGATATTCAAAATATTTTCAGTCGAAACGGACTTCGATTTTTAAGAAAAAATCTACCGGATTAGTTTAGCGACCTAACAAATCAAATTGGTGGCTGTATTTGATGGTAATGCTTTGGTTATTAAGCATATCCAAATAATCGGTGTCCTTAATGATGTTGACCACCACAAACAATCCTGTATTTGCATTTCTCAGCCAACCAAAGCGTGCATTTACGGAGGTAATATTGGATACATTGTTGTATTGCACCAAACTTTGTAAAAACATTCGCGGCGTAAACGAATAGGCTAATCGCGCGCCGGTAATCAAGACATTAGCATCACCTTCGGGGAGTTGTAAGCGGTTGTAGTTAAACAAGCCTTCTGTATTGAATTTGTCTCCCATTCGAAAAGTTGCTTTGTTTGTACTTGAAATTCGATTTCCACCAAAATACCCTCCGATGAGTGTTCGAGTTTGAAAATAGAACTTTTTATTGGCATTGGTCATCAGTACAAATTGCAATTCTTGATGATTGTATTCCCCGGTAGCTACGGTGACATTAGAAATGGGGAAGGCGGAAAGTACGGTTTCACGGGTAAAATTGATTCCGGTATGTATTTCAAAACCACTTTCCCACACCCAGTGGTTGTCCACGTGTAAAAATCCAGTTTCTTGTGTATTTTGAAAATTCCAATACCCTCGGTAGGATATGTGGGGTCTAACCTCGAGTAGTTTTCCAGTATTTTTTGTCCGCCATTGTTTAAAAATTAGAAATTCGGGTTTTTTAAAAGCAGAGCGAAGTAAAAAACCAACCTCTGGATTAAAGCCTTCTCCTACTTCTGTATATCCAGCTCTTACATTCCAACCGTTCCAATTGTAAACGGCTAAAAAGTTGAATGCATGGTCATTGGAAGTAATCCCAGGGGTTGTACTTTTAGAAACGTATCCAGACACTTGGGCTTTTTTTCCAATTCCCAGTTTTCCATCCAGTGCAAAAACCCGGTTGTAGTCTAATGCATTACCAATCCCTGAACGGTTGACAAACACCCCGCCAATGGAGGATCGTGTGGCTGCAAAATCGTGATTGACACGGGCAACTGTATAATTATTCTTTACAATATCCAATTCGTCAGTCGTGGTGGGGACTTCATCGGTAAACATATTGAGCAAGCCTACATTGGTTTGTCCTATTTTTCCTGAGACACGTGATCCGCCAATGATAGGCACTAAACTACCGTTAGCACCGATACCGATACGTCTGCTAAAGAAAAGGTCTACTTCTCCCGGGCTTCCTACACTATATTGACCTGCATTTTCTAGGAAAAAGGGTCGCTTTTCAGGAAAAAATAAATTGAATCGATCAAGATTGACTTGTTGTTCATCAACTTCAACTTGAGCAAAATCGGTATTGTAAGTCATGTCTAGGGTCAGCCCAGGAGTTAAGCTGTATTTGATGTCGCCTCCGAACGCAGATTTATTTGTAGTAGTTTTTGGTGTTGTATTGTTTTGAATGGATTGGCCTAGGGCATACGGAATGATTTTAAGATTTTTTGGAGATTTTAAATTCAACCCATGCATTTTACCCGCCAAAGAAAGCCTTTTGATGTCAAAACCTAAAGGAAGATTTGCCCAATACGCAGTTTCACTTCGTTTGCTGATATTGCGCTGAAAGTTGATTCCCCAAGTTTTATTTTCTCCTCCGTTAAATCGTATGGATCGAAGCGGGATGGCAAACTCTGCACTCCAACCAAAATCCCCTTTTTTTGTTTTTACTTCCCAAGAAGCATCCCAGTTGATGTTGGTTCCTCCTACAACCCCTCCCTGTTGTCTGTTTGCGCTAAAATTTCCTTCCCCTTCATTGTCTATTTGGGCGTCGTATTCCATACCGTCTGCATTGGTTCCAAAAAGAAAGCCGTTTTGCTGATCATTATAGGTATCTATGATGAATAAAAAACTGTCGTCATCATTCAAATCTGCATCTCTTCTGGAATCGGATACGACTATTTTTTCGGGGGCAGAGTCATAACAAACTACGGCAACATAAAGGGTCTTTAAAGTATAGGCAACTCGAATTTCTGTTTTTTCTGAGGCGGGCGCTCCGTAATTGGGTTTAATCTGTTTTAAATCACTTGTGGGAAGTACTTGATTCCATAGCGCTTCTTCTAAAATGGTACCGTCGATAATCGGGGCTTCTTCCAGAAATGAAATATTGAAATTTTGATAGGGGTTTGAGTTTTGTGCTTTGATCAGTAGACTGCTCAATATAAGCAATAGAAAAAGGTATTTTTTCAACGGGTTTATTTTAAATAACGAATTCAAAATTAGAATAATTTTCCTAATGGACAGGAGATAAGATCAGGATGAATTTGATATATTTGGAAAGCTCCTAAATAAAATTTTCCACAATGAAATCAAACTTCCTTTTCGTTTTAGTCTCGCTCTTTTGTTTGTTAACACTCCATGCGCAGCGTCCGTTTGAATCAACGGCTCGAACCATTGGTTTAGAAAGTATCCCAAAGTTCACCTCTTTTTTGGCCTTGCCTAATGACGCCACAAAACCAGAAGATATAGACAAAAATATAGCATGGGTTAGCGCTGAGTTAGACGCTTTGGATTTTGAAGTTACGAGGCTAGAAACTTCAGCCTTACCTCTTTTGGTGGCAAATTTGCCGGTAAATAAATCCCTACCCACCCTTGCTTTTTACATGCATTTAGACGGTCAAGCAGTGGATGTGACCCAATGGGATCAAGAAAATCCGTATACAGCAGTTCTTAAGGCTAAAGAAGGTAATGAATTCCATACCCTCAGTTGGGATGAATTGTCGAGCGAAAAGGTAGACGATTTTCGGATTTTTGCCCGTTCAAGTGCAGATGACAAAGGTCCCTTTATCATGTTTATAACTGCCTTAAACCATTTGAAAAAGGAGGCCATACTCCCAGCTTTTAACATTAAACTAATTTTAGATTTTGAGGAAGAACAAAGTTCTCCAGGCCTGCCTGAGGCGGTAAAAAAATACAAAGACAAATTAATGGCCGACTTACTTTTGATTTTAGACGGGCCAGTACATTCTTCAGGAAAACCAACCTTGGTATTTGGAAATCGAGGAATAGCAGTTTTAACACTCACTGCCTTTGGCCCCTTAGCTCCACAGCATAGCGGACATTATGGAAACTATATACCCAATCCCGCATTGGAACTTTCAAAAGCTTTGGCTTCTATGAAAGACGATCAAGGTAGGGTATTGATTCCTGGCTTTTATGAGGGGATTAATTTGGATGCGGCAGCCAAAAGAATTCTCGAGGGGGTACCGCCAGAAGAAAAGGCGATCAAGGAGCGTACCCAAACAAAACGAAACGATTGGGTGGGATCGAGCTACCAAGAATCGATTCAATATCCCTCCCTAAACATACGCGGTATGCAGAGTGGTTGGGTCGGGAAGGAAGCGCGTACCATCATTCCTGCTACAGCGACTGCTGAAATGGATATCCGACTCGTAGTAGAAAGCAATCCATACCAATTGATAGCTGGGGTAAAGACGCATTTGGTCAAGCAAGGCTATAAGGTACTAGATCATATTCCGACCCAAGCAGAACGGATGACCCACGAACGCATCATACAAATGACTTCTAAAGTAGCCTATCCCGCTTTTAGAACCGATACAGAATCTAAAGAAGGGAAATGGTTGAGTACTCTTTTTACCAACTATTACAAAGAAAAACCAGTCATGATACGAACCAGTGGAGGATCTGTTCCCATTTCGCCCTTTGTGTCTGAATTGGGAGTGCCGGCTATTGGGGTGCCTACCGTAAACTTAGACAACAACCAACACAGTCCAAATGAAAACCTTCGTGTAGGAAATTACCTCAACGGCATTGAAAGTTTTTTAGCTATTTTGACTACTGCTTTTTAAGCTTATCTTCCGTTAAACCAGAGCATCACAAAGATCACTACAAGGACTACAAAAATGGAAATGCTCACATCTTTCCAGTCATAGGAAGCCCGAGTAATTTTCTTTTCTTCTGGCGTTACCGTACCAAAGGTTAAATTCAAAACTTTTTCTGGTTTTGGTGCTTCAGTAGCCAAGCTAACCCCAATTAACATAAGTACACAAAGCAGAAAAAACCAAGCCCCAAAGGTGAGGTAGTTCATTGTACCTACGGTATGTAATACCGAACCTGGATGTAATGAATCGCTGATAATTTCTAAAAATATCCTACCAAAACCGATGATGAATCCACTAATCAAGGTTACATAGGCTCCTTGCGCATTAATGCGTTTATACATAATTCCCATAATAAATACCGCAGCTATAGGAGGCGCAATATAGGTCTGTACAGACTGGAGGTATTCGTAGAGGACTCCAGAAATATTTGCCATAATGGGAATCCAGAAGATACCGATAATGACGACAACAACGGTTGCTAATTGTCCCGTTTTTACGAGTTTTTTCTCGGGGGTATTCGGTTTTAATTTTTTATAAATATCGACGGTAAATAGGGTAGATACTGAATTAAATACAGAGGCTAAAGAACTCATAAGTGCAGCTAAAAGTCCTGCGGCTACCAAACCCCGAAGTCCAGCAGGGAGGAGGTTGCTCATCAATACAGGGAAGGCTTGGTCGGCGGTTTCCCATTCCAATTCTCCTCTCATTTTTAAGGTAAGGGCAATTACTCCAGGAATCAAAAACAAAAACACAGGCAATAGCTTCATTAAGGCTCCAAAAATGGTTCCTCTTCTTCCTTCGGTGATGTTTTTAGCAGTTAAGGTTCTTTGAACAATGTATTGATCCGTACACCAATACCAGATCCCTACTATGGTACTTGAAATAAACAACGAAGGCCAAGGAAAATCAGGATCCGAAGCCGGGCGCCACATGTTCAAATATTCAGGGGTTACGGTTGCTTTCATGCTTTCCCAACCCCCCACTCGATCCAAGCCAATGTAGGTCAATACGGCCGCTCCAGCAATAAGCACTAGGGCCTGTAGTGTTTCTGTATACACCACGGCACGCATTCCTCCTAAAACGGTATAAATTCCGGTTAAAATTACCGTAGCGATGGCACCGGTCCAGAAATCTATTCCTAAAAGAGCCGATACGACGATACCTCCAGCATAAATTGTTACCGATATTTTAGTGAGAACGTAAGCAACAATAGAAAATACGGATAAAATCCAACGCATGCGTGAGTCGAAACGCTTTTCCAAAAATTCAGGCATCGTAAAGACCCCTGCCCGTTGGTAAAAAGGAAGGAAAACCCAACCCAGAATCAAAACGATCCAAGCGTGAATTTCATAAATAAGCATAGGCAGCTTATTACTCGCTCCCGCTCCTGCGAGACCCACCACGTGTTCTGAGCCAATGTTAGAAGCGAATATGGAGGCACCTACCACAAACCATCCGACATTTCTTCCTGCCAAGAAGTAGTCTTCCGTATTGTTTTTTTTGCTTTTGATAACCCATATAGCAATACCTGCCAGTATGCTAAAATAAATTCCAATTGAAATCCAGTCTAAAAATTCTAATGTTTGCATGTTGCTGTTTTAAGGTGTTTGACTTAGTTGATTACGGAAAATAGAAATTGTGTTTTGGTACTGTAGACTTCTCCAGGGCTCAATACGGTTGAGGGGAATGAAGCTTCATTCGGAGCGTTTGGATAATGTTGAGTTTCAAGACACAATCCTGAGCGGTAGTTGTAAAACAAATCGGACTGTTTCATTGGGTTAGTTCCGTCTAAAAAGTTTCCTGAATAAAATTGACTGGCGGGCTGGTCCGTGCGTACTTCCATTTGTATTCCAGAAGAAGCCTCTTTTAATAGGGCTGCCGTTTGAAGTTCCTTTTCGGGATTGTCCAGAACCCAACAGTGATCGTATCCCAATCCGCGTTCTAATTGGATGGATTCCGTTTCTATATCCCTACCTATGGTTTTGAATGACGTAAAATCAAACGGGGTTCCTTCTACACCGGCAATCTCACCCGTTGGAATAAGGGTTTCATCTATTGGCAAATAACGAGGTGCTTGGAGCAGTAATTCGTGATCTAAGATATCTTTTGCGCCAGAAAGATTAAAGTAGGCGTGTTGGGTTAAGTTGACAACTGTTTTTTTATCCGTGGTTGCCTTGTAGGCAACCTCTAGCATATTGTCGTTGGTCAAGGTATACACAACCTCTGTATGTAAGTTTCCAGGATAGCCTTCTTCCATGTCTTGACTCAGGTAGTGAAGTTGTAATATGGCTTTATTGTCCTCGATTTTAGAATCGGCACTCCAAACCACTTTATCAAATCCTTTGGTTCCTCCATGTAAGTGATTTTTTCCATCGTTTTGAACTAAGGTGTAGGTTTGGTCATCCAGTGTAAACGATCCGTCTGCTATACGGTTGCCGTAGCGTCCAATAAGCGCTCCAAAATAGGGGCTTCCCTTTTCGTAATCGCTAAGACTGTCGTAGCCTAGCACTACGTCATTAAGGCCTCCTGCTGCATTGGGCACCTTAATGCTGGTGATGATCCCCCCATAGGTAATGATTTCAACCTGCATGCCCGCTGCATTGCTGAGGGTGTAGCGATCCACCTCTTGACCCTCTTGAGTAATTCCATAGGAGTCCTTTTCAATTTGTACGGTTTTTTTATTCTGCGGTGTACAAGAAAAGAAACCGATTAGTAGTATAAATAGGCTTGTTAATTTTTTCATGGTTTTTTGCGTTGTTTAATTCGTTTCAAAATGGTGTTTATTTCCCGCCATTGTGGCTTTAAAATTTCTTAATTCAGTTTGCTCATCAATGATTAAAAGTTCCACTTTAGTCATTTCAGCCAAATCTTCAATACATTCTGTTGGCAAAGCCTGTGAAAACACGGTATGGTGTGCGCCTCCTGCCAACATCCATGCTTGGGCAGCCGTTTCCAGATTGGGTTTACAGTCCCAAAGTACCCTAGCTACAGGTAATTTGGGTAGGGGTTTTTCTACCGCTAAGGCGGTAACCTCATTAAGTATAAATCGAAATCTGTTTCCTAGATCAATCAAAGAGAGGTTTAAGCCGGGACCTACAGGGGCATCAAAAACCAAACGTACAGGATCTTCTTTTCCCCCTATTCCGAGGGGGTGCACTTCGCAACTAGGCTTTTTTGCTGCAATTGTAGGACAGATTTCAAGCATATGGGAGCCTAGCACCAAAGATTTTTTATCACCAAAATGATAGGTATAATCTTCCATAAAGGATGTTCCCCCCTCAAGCCCTACACTCATTACCTTTAATACTCGGGTAAGGGCTGCGGTTTTCCAATCTCCTTCACCACCAAAACCATACCCCTCAGCCATCAGTCTTTGGGTGGCAATGCCTGGGAGTTGTTTTAATTCACCTAGGTTTTCAAAGGTGTCTGTAAAGGCTTTAAAGCCCCCTTTGTCAAGAAAACGACGCAGTCCGATTTCAATTGCTGCCGCATCGAATAAGGATTGCCTTTGGGTGCCTCCTTCTTTTAGGTTTGCAGCTAAGGTGTATTCTTTTTCATAGATTTTTACCAATTCTTCAACTTCTTTCGCAGTGTTGTTTTTCATCTCCTTGACAATGTCAGAGGCATCAAAGGAATTTACTGAAAAGCCAAATTGAATTTGAGCTTCTACTTTATCTCCCTCGGTTACGGCTACTTCACGCATATTGTCTCCAAAACGACATACTTTAAGCTGCTGCATTTCATTAAAACCTAGCGCCGCACGAACCCAATTTCCGATAGCGGATTGCACTTCCTCTTTTTTCCAATGGCCCACTACCACTTTTCTATTCGTTTTGAGTCGGGTCAGGATATGTCCAAACTCACGGTCACCGTGGGCGGATTGATTCAAATTCATAAAATCCATATCGATGGTAGACCAAGGGATTTCATTGTTGTACTGGGTGTGAAGATGGAGTAGGGGAACGTGTAAAAGTTTAAGTCCGTTGATCCACATTTTAGCCGGAGAAAAGGTATGCATCCATGCAATTACCCCTACGCAATTAGGGTCTGAAGATGCTTCAGTGCAGATTTTGGTAATTTCTTCTTGTGTTTTTAATATGGGTTTAAAAACTATTTCCAAGGGTATTTTTTCAGATTCATTAAGTCCTTCCACCACCGAAACTGCATTTTTGCTTATTTGCTGTAAAGTCTTTTCTCCATACAAATATTGGGTACCGGTTAAAAACCAAATCTTTAAATTTTGTAGTTCTTTCATCAGTTAGTTTTCTTGACCGTAATAGGCATCATCACCGTGTTTTCGGTCGTAGTGTTTTTGGATTAGTGTATCTTTTAAGCGTGCGGCTTTGGGGTTGATCTGTAAGGTTAAATAGGCCATATGGGCAATTTCTTCCAACACTCGGGCATTGTATACTGCTCCAGCCGCGTCCTTGGCCCAACAAAACGGTCCGTGATTTCCAATTAAAATCATTTCAATTTCTCTTGCATTCAGCCCTTTTTCAATAAAATGGTTTACAATTTGGATACCTGTATTGTGCTCATAATTTCCCTTGATTAAGGCATCATCAAGTGGAGGGGAACACGGGATATCATGGGTAAGGTGGTCCGCATGTGTGGTCCCAAAAATGGGAATGTCTTTTTGAGCCTGCGCCCAAGAAACGGAATACAGTGCATGGGTATGTGCAATGCCTCCAATAAAATCCCAATTTTTGTAGAGGTAAGCATGGGTTTTGGTGTCTGAGGAGGGGTTTAATTGACCTGCTACGGTATGGTTGTCAAAATCGACTATAACCATATCTTGAGGCTGAAGTTTTTCATATGGTACTCCTGAGGGTTTTATAGCAAAAACACCTTGACTTCTGTCTACGGCGCTAACATTGCCAAAGGTATAAACCACTAAACCCAAGGCGTTGAGTTCCATGTTTGCCTTGTAGCACTCCAATTGTAATGCCTCAAATTTTGAATTCATTTTAGTGTGTTAATTTTTCAATTGAAATTCCAAGTTCTGTATATTTCTTCATTAAATCTCTCATTTTTTTAACTTTCGTTGGGTCGGGCTGGTATTCGGCACTATAGTTTGATCCCAATACGTTACTGGCCTCCTCATAAGAGGAAAATAAACCAGCGGCCAATGCTGCATATATTCCAGCACCTAAAGCCGGGGTTTGCTCCGACTCGGCAACTCGAACAGGCATATTTAATGTATTTGACAGGGTTTGCATGATGAATTGTGACTTTTTAGCCACTCCTCCGATACCTACGATTTGTTCGATTTCCACGCCTTCTTTTTGAAACCGATCTACAATGGCTTGGGATCCAAAACAAATAGAGTGGATAAGCGAGAGAAACAGATGGGGAGCTGAGACTCCCAGATTGATATGAGCAATTGCGCCTTTTAAATTTTGATTGGCGTCGGGGGTTCTCCTTCCATTGATCCAGTCCAAAGCTACCGGGATGGTTTCTTCTAAAGAGAGCGATGCAGCTGCTTCTGTCATTCGGTTTATAAAGTGGGTGTCGAATTCCTCTTTCAATTCTTTTTTTTGATCTTCATTCAAGGTTGGTGATTGGAGTACTATTTCATTCAGCGGCCACTCCATTACTGATTTAAACCAGGCAAGCACATCTCCAAATGCAGATTGTCCTGCTTCAAGACCAATCATTCCGGGAATAACAGAACCATCCACCTGACCACAAATTCCTTTTACGGTAGTGTTTTTATACTTGCTTTTACTTGAAACAATGATGTCACAAGTGGAGGTCCCCATCACGCGTACTAAAGATTTTTCTTTTATACGGGCTCCTACCGCTCCTGCATGAGCGTCAAAAGTACCTACTCCCACTACGGTTGAGGGGCTCAGCCCTAAACGCTTTGCCCACACAGAAGACAAAGTACCGGCGACACAATCTGAGGTATAGGTTTCTTCGTATAAGTTTGCTCGTAAGTGCCCTAAATAGGGGTGGAGTTGGGATAAAAATTCTTCCGAAGGCAATCCCTTCCATTCAGTATGCCACATGGCCTTATGACCGGCTGCACAACGAGAACGTTTAAATGTTTTCAGGTTTTTGTTCTCTATAAGCAGGTAGGTCATGTAGTCGCAATGCTCCATCCAGGTAAATGCATGTTTAGCTACCTCCTCATCAGCCCGGACGGTATGTAATATTTTAGCCCAAAACCATTCGGAGGAATAAATACCTCCTTCGTATTTTAAATAGTCAACTCCTCCCCAGCTTTTTGAAAGTGCATTAATTTCTTCGGCTTCTTGGATTGCGGTATGGTCCTTCCACAGGATCATTTGGGCGTTGGGATTTTCTTCAAATCCTTTTTTAAATGCCAAGGCTTCCCCGTCTTCGGCTAGGGGTAAGGGGGAGGAGCCTGTAGTGTCTATAGTGATCCCCTTGATGGCTGCTGCCGGTACCTCAGCTTCTTTTACCACTTCCTTTACGGTACGTTCTAAGCCTTCAATATGATCCAGCGGATGTTGTCTGAATTGATTCTCAATGGGGATGCAATAGGCTAAGGATTTCCATCGGGTATAATAATGGACAGCGGTGGCTATTTGTTTTCCGCTTACTGTGTCAATTAAAACTGCCCGAACAGAATCTGTACCATAATCTAATCCGATTACATAGGCCTCCATGACTAGTTTAATTTGAATTTAATAACGGTGAATGATTGAGCAGCAAGAGTGATGCGATTGGTTTTTGTGTTCCAAGGCTGTTCTGAAATTTGTGTGCTAATTTTTGAGGGAAATGCTATGCTATTGACCGCATCAAGTTCAGGATAAGCCAATGTTTCGGTCACAATTTGAGGTTCAACGGACCGTCCCTTAAGGTCTATTTTAATTTTGTTAGTGTTTGTACTGGTGTTGACCACTTTAACGATGATTTCGTTGGTCTTTTCGTCAAATACCGCAGAGGCGTATAAATTCTCTTGACCAATCGCTTTTTCTCCATTGAGGACAGTGTGTAACAGTTGGGTACCTGCATTTTGTCCATACATTTTTTGAACGTAATAACTGGGTGTTCCGTAGGAGGTTAAGTTGTTAAACCAAATCAAATCTGTTTTCCATTGCCATCCTTCGGTATGAGCCATAAGCGGGGCGTAGGACGTCATGGTGACGAGATCTGCATTTCGCTCTATACCCGTCATAAAAGCTGCTTCTGAGAGGGCACAGTCCCAATTGTTTTCATTTTGTGGACTGGCGATGGCTACCGATTGGGCTGCGTATTCACCTGCAAAAACTTTAGGCCCGTTTCGGTCGTAGGAGTCGTAGCGGTCTGCATTGGCTCTAAACCATTCCGGTGATCTGTAGTAGTGTTCGTCTACAATTGCTGCATTTAGTTCTTTGAGTTCTTTCCAGCCGTATTCAAAAAAATCTCCGTCAGGGAAGGGCCCTGATCCAGACACTACAATTATTTCAGGATATTGGACTTTTATGGCTTTATCAAATTCCTTGTAACGCTTGATGTATTCCGGTCCCCATTGTTCATTTCCAATGCCGATGTATTTCATGTTAAACGGTTCAGGATGTCCCATTTCATGGCGCAGTTTACCCCAGGGGGTGTCTTTGGATCCGTTTGCAAATTCGATTAAATCAAGGGCATCTTGAATATAGGGACCCAGTTCGTCCATAGGGACTAATTCTCCGGTATTGAATTGACAAGCCATACCACATCCAAGAATCGGCAAAGGGGCTGCACCCAAATCTTCAGCCAGCTGAAAATATTCGAAAAAGCCTATTCCAAAACTTTGAAAGTAATCAGGGGTCAGCCTGTGATTGAATTCCGTATTCCAACGATTGATTAAAGAAGTGCGGTCAGCTACAGGGCCCACGGTCTTTTTCCATTGGTAGCGACGTTCCAATGTGCGTCCTTCTACAATACATCCTCCAGGAAAGCGCAAAAAACCAGGGTTTAAATCGTCAATCAAGCGAACAAGATCTTTACGAAGCCCTTTTTTTCTCCCCTTCCAGGTGTCTTGAGGGAACAGCGAAACGAAGTCGATATCAATACTTCCTTTTCCTTCAAAACGCAATCTAAGCTGGGCTTTTTCAGCGGTCGCTGAGGCTTTAAAGGAGGTTTCGTAAGAGGTCCATTGTCCACTACGAGGTTCGATTGAAGTACTTCCGATCACCTTTTTTTCTTCATCGATTATTTCAGCTATAATTTTTGTGATGCCAAGAGGATTTGCACAAGAGATTGAAAAGTCATAGGATTCATTTTTTTTGATTCCCATACCTCTAAACCCTTCATTGATCAACTCGTATCCTTTCGCATTAGTTACCTGAACTCTTAGGAAATTCGTGTTGGTTGCTTTGAGGGATTGCTGAACTACCATCGATATGCCCGATTCTGAATTGTAGGAGTGACGATCCGAATTGGGTTCTAGCCATCCCATTTTAGGGAGGGTAAACTCAAACGATCTGTTTTTAACAAGCTCTGCATAGAGTCCACCATCGGCAGCAAAATTGATGTCCTCGAAAAAAATACCGTACATGGTGGGTGCAATTTCAGCCTGATAATTAGAGGCGTCGATTTCTAAAATTGGTTCTTGAGCCATCAGCTGTTGGACACTGAGGAGCAAGAATAGGCTTTTCAAATACTGTAAGGTAGTTTTCATAATTTCAAAATTATTTTTGTTCGTTGACCCATACTTTCATTTTACCGATTCCTCTGTTGGACCATGAGTAGTACGGAATTGCTTTGTAATTGTTTACGCTTAGCACTTCCACTCCGTTGAGTACTTTTTTTTGGAATTGGGTTTGGTAGGGTCCTTCTGATGGGATTTCCATCTGTTCCAAGGGTAAACTATTGTCAATTTCTTCGAAAGCATACACTATGGGTCCTTTTTCAATTGCAATTTTCCCTTGATTTTCTGTCACCACTGCTTGCGTCGCTACAGCCCTTGCTTTCATTGGAAAGTAAAGTGCAATGGTATCTCCTTTGTTCCATTTCCTTTGAAGGGTAATATACCCCGCTTCAATTTCGTAAGGGATGGTTTTACCATTGAGTGTTAGCTGAATTTTTTCGTCTATGCTGGTGTTGAATGTGTACAGGTCAAATGGAAGCACCGAATTTTGAGACCAATAAGGTGTTCTTAGTTTTATAGAAAATTCAGAGGTTTCTGAAGGGTTTACCCTAATTGAAACCGCTCCGTTCCAGGGCATTTGAGCCGTTTGTAGCAGTTCGATTGTAGTGTCAGCCATGGTCAGTTGTGCTTCATTGCTGACATAAAGGTTTACATAAATACTTTCTGAAGAAGTGGAATAAAGTAAGTTGGGTAGGGAAGGAAGAAAGCGAATCATGTTGGTTGGACAGCACGAACAATCAAACCAATCCTGACGGGTGCATTGTCCTCTATTGAACCTATACACCCCATCCGATTCTAAAGCATTGGGGTAAAAAAATTGAGTTCCGTCCAGGGATAAGCCCGAAAGTAAGCCGTTGTAGAGTGTCCTCTCAATGACATCAAAGTATTCGGCTTTTCCTGTAAGCTGATGAAGTCTGTGATTCCAATACACCGAACCTATCGCAGCACAGGTCTCGTTATAAGCTGTTAGATTTGGTAATTCATAATTTTCTCCAAACGCTTCTCCGTCATGGCGCGCGCCAATGCCTCCAGTCAAATACATCTTTTTGGAGACCATATTTTTCCAAAGGGCGTTAACAGCTCCCAAATAGGATTCATCGTGATCAATGGCAGCAATATCCGTCATAGCAGCGTACATATACATCGCACGTACCGCATGACCCACAACCTCTTTTTGCTCCACAACGGGAAGATGGTCTTGAGCATATGCGTTGAATAGTTTGTGGTGTTCCTTTTTACCTCTTTGGTCTAGGAAGTACCTGGCCATTTTTTTATAGGATAAATTGCCTGTAACTCCGTATAGTTTTAACAGACCCGTTTCGATAATTTGATGTCCGGGAACTGCTTTAATTTTGCCCGGTTCGTCACCGAAGGTTTTTACAATTAAATCTGCGTTTTTGATCGCAATGTCTAAAAAATTCTTTTTTCCGGTGGCTTGATAATGTACCACTGCGGCTTCGTAGAGGTGTCCAGGGTTGTACATTTCATGGCTCATTTCCAGATGCTCCCAACGTTTTCCTTCGTCTACCGCTACCCAGGTGGCGGGAGGTTTAGAAGGGTTGATGGTTCTCCAGGTGGTCAAGTAGCCGTCTTCCTCTTGTCCAATTTTAATAATTTCAATGATGGAATCAAGTTGTTGTTCCAGCTTTGGGTTGGGCGCACTAAGCAAAGAATTTGATGCTCCCTCAATGATTTTATACACATCCGTATCATCAAAAGGCATAGCACCCCTTACATCGCCCTTGAGTTTTCCTCCTGCGAGTAAAAAATTCTCAAAACGCCCTTCCTCTGCTGACTTGTCTAGAGCGTATTGTATGGTTTTTTGCTGAACTTTTTCAATGATAGGAAGCCAAAAACTATCTGTTAACTTAATGTTTTTGATTAGTACCGGCTGGATGGGATAAAAGGAGGAGGGCTTGTTTGAAGCTACTGTTTGTTGATTAGTACAACCCATACTCAAGGCGAAAATTGTCAAGCAACCGCAAACAAAACCTTTAATTAAGTTCATTTTAAAAACAATTCAATTTCTTGCTTAATATAAAGGCTTATTTGCCTTCTAAAACAACTACAGAAAAGGGAGGAAGCTCAACAGTAGCGATGCCCTTTTTTACCTTGATGTTTTTCAGGGGTTTGGGTGTAATCACTTCAGGATTGTCAAAATCATTATAATCCTGAAGGGCTTTAGAAACCAAAATACTTCCTTCAAATTCATTGACACCCAGCTGAGCTACGTCTATAGAAACTTCATGCGTTTCGGTGTCATCAATGTTGACTAAAGATATGTGAATTTGATTGTTTTGGTCTTTGGAGGCAGAAATGCTCAGTGCAGGAAGGGATTCCCCCATTTTTTCAAAAAGAGGGGTTTCAAAGTTAACCGGAATCAACTGGGCATCTTGATGAACCGCATACATTTTAAGCACGTGATAGGTTGGCGTTAAAATTAACTTTTCCCCTTCGGTTAAAATAACGGCTTGCAATACATTGACAGTTTGAGCGAGGTTCGCCATTTTGACACGCTCTGCATGATTGTTGAAAATATTGAGCGTCATTCCTGCAATCATGGCGTCTCTCATGGTGTTTTGCTGATAGAGAAAGCCAGGATTAGTTCCGGGCTCTACATCATACCAACCGCCCCATTCATCGACAATAAGGTCAATCGTGTTTTCAGGGTCGTATTGATCCATGATGGCAGCGTGTTTGCTGATGTATTCTTCCATCTTATAGGCGCGCTGCATGGTTTGAAAATATTGGGTATCACTAAAGTCTGTTGCAGACCCTTTGTTGCTCCAATCAATTACAGAATAGGAGTGAAGGGCAACGGCTTCAATTAAGTTTTTGGGAATGTTTTTCATTAATACTTCGGTCCAATTGTAATTGCCATCACTCGCTCCTGAGGCAACCCGATACAGATCACTAGAATTGCTCCAATCTGTCATATAGGTTGCGTATTGGCGGTAGAGGTTTGCATAATACGAAGCAGTCATGTGGCCTCCACAACCCCAAGCTTCATTGCCCAGCCCCCAAAAACGAACATCCCAAGGCTTTTCTCTTCCGTTTTCTCGTCTGAGATCCGCCATTGGACTTACTCCGTCGTGATTGACGTATTGAATCCAGTCCGCAAATTCACGCACTGTTCCACTACCAATATTACCGGAGATATAGGGTTCAGTGTCTAAGGCTTCGCAAAGATTTAGAAAATCATGGGTGCCAAAACTGTTGTCTTCTGTTACCCCTCCCCACCATTGATTAACGATGGTAGGTCGACTGGCTTTGTCTCCAATTCCGTCTTTCCAATGGTAAGTATCAGCAAAACAACCTCCCGGCCATCGCAAATTTGGGATTTTCATTTCTCTTAGTGCCGCTATAATGTCTTTTCTGACGCCATCTAAATTGGGAATTTCGCTATCCTCTCCAACATAAAATCCACCGTAGATACAACGCCCTAGGTGTTCTGCAAAATGACCGTAGATGTGTTTGCTTATTTGAGGAGCTTCAGCATTCAGCTCCAAGGATACGTTTACATTCGATTGCGCAACAACCGATATCGAATGAGCTGCCATTAGAATGAATAGGGATAGTTTTGATAGAGAATTCATTAGGTTTCTTTTAAAATTGGACAATTTCCTTTTGACGATTAACTAATAATTGATTTATT